>JAHOYT010000048.1 GCA_019038645.1 Bacteroidales bacterium | reverse complement strand
AATGAAACCCAACTCCAAAGGAATATTGGGCAGGATTAGTCGAAATACCTGCCTGCAGTGAAACAAAATCAATTAGTTTATAATCGAACCCGGCTTTAAAAATAGCATCCTGGTTTAAATCTTTTTCAGTTCCCACAGCGAACAAAACTTTGTCGGAAAATAAATAACTAACTCCCAAATTAAAAATGGTTGGAATTTCTTCATCGCCTAATTTACTTCTGGAAGGGTTATAAACATGCGCACCAATAAATAAGTTCTCGATGGGTTGCGAAAGAATTCCTATTTCAAAATTAACTGAACTTGCCGAACCATAATTACCCGCAATTTGTGTGTGTAAGTAGTTCAATTGTAATCCAACTGAAAAATATTTAGAAAAACTTCTTCCGAAAGCCAGTCCTGCCTGCATCTCGTTATATTCCGAAAATCCGTAATAGGAATAGGATGCACCAATAGTTCCTGTTTTCGTTGGTAATGCAAAAGCAATTCCTTGTAGGTTTTGTTCTTTTATATAACCTGATTGATGAAAAGCAGCTACTGTCATATTTTTTAAATATCCCAAACCTGCCTGGTTATGATAAATAGACCAGATATCAATTAAAGTTATCGAAGTGTTTGCCATCGCAGCAGCTCTTCCCTCTTCAATTCCTTGATTGTGAATTGAAAATGCCTGACTGACACTTAAAAAGTACATTGAAAAGATGAATAAAAACCTTTTGTTTAAGGAGCTAATTTTCATGTTAAAACGGTTTATAAAAAAGAGGCTATGAAGATACAATAAATCTATAATGTAAAATTAAAAATTCTGAGATTTTATAAATTGCATTATAAAAATGCTATAATGATTTTAGAAATGACAAATAGTCTTCAGATAATCAGGTATTTATGCTGAAGTGCAAAAAAAACTTTAAAACAGGGGGTCACCTTTTCCTGTTTTTAGGAATTAATAGGTAGAGGCATAGTTCTTTTTAGAATTATGCTTAAATTTATTTAATAATGTATGAACCCTAAAAATTAGAATATGAAAAACGCATGTAAAATTTTTTTCCTGTGTGGGATAATTGTTTTTATGGCTTTTAGCTGTGAGAAAAATGATAATGATTCGATTCCTGTTGAGTTTAAATTACGAGTACTCAATGAGCAAGGCATAGAAAATAAGACATTTAATGAAGGTGAAAATATTATATTTAGCTTTTTAGTTATTAATAAAAGTACAGAAACGATATTTGTAGAAAATTTTTTTCCGAACGAAGATTTTTTTAGAGTGTATCAATATATGGCAGATAATGATTCTATTAATCATGGAATTCCATATGAATCAGTTATTCTAGTAGGTAGTTTTAATATTCTAGTTCAGGATACATTAAAAATAGAATACCCATGGAATAATGCGGATATTGATCCTTATGAATATCCGATATTATCAGGAGAAAAGGAGAATCCTAGGCTGTCGCGTGGTGATTACATTACATATTTCACACAAACTTTTAAAATAGGAAACATTCAAACCGAAGAAAAATATTTTGAGTTTAATTTTACTATAAATTAAAATTATGAAAAAATGTATTATATTATTATTTGCCTTTATTTCAATGGTTAATATTAATGCACAGGTTATAACAAAGCACGTTTCAAAAGGCATAATCGAAAACAGGAATAATTATAAAAAATATTCTTCAATTAAAATAGTTAAAATGCCATCAATTGATGTAGAGGCATTATTAGCAGAAGATGAAGAAGAAATAAAATTAGGTTTACCGTTCCGATTTGGTTATTCAATGCAAGTAAATTTAAATATGCGAAATTCCGGAAATTGGACTGAATTTGAAGATAGTAACCGGATATGGACACTTAATATCGTTTCGAAAGGAGCATATTCGATAAATCTTGCATATGATGAATTCTATATACCTGAAGGCGGACAATTATATATTTATAACATGGACAAAACAGTATTACAAGGTCCAATTACATCAGAATATAATACACACAATGGAAATTTTGCAACTGATTTAATACAAGGAGAATCCATAATTCTTGAATATTATGAACCTTACGGTGTTAAAGAAAAAGGGAAAATAAGAATCTCAAAAGTTGTCCATGGTTATAAAAATTTATTCAGCGAAACAACAGGAGTTTTTGGACAATCAGATAGCTGTAATATAGATGTAAATTGCCCAGAGGGACAAGACTGGGAAGATGAAAGCAATTCTGTTGCTATGATTTTAGTTGGAGATAACCGTATATGTTCAGGAGCTTTAATAAATAACACATGTCAAGATTTTATTCCGTATTTCCTAACTGCTAATCATTGTGTACAAGGTGAAAATGTAGGAACTTGGACATTTCGGTTTCAATATAAGAGCTCTACATGTGGAGGTGGTGATGATTATTCGTATTATTCTTATTATGGTGCATCTTTAGAAGCACATAATTCTGTAAGTGATTTTGCTCTTTTGGAGCTCAATCAACGTCCGGCAGGTTATACAGGAATTACCTATTCAGGTTGGTCTAGAAGTTCTGCAGCACCAAGTTCCGCAGTTAGTTTACATCACCCAACAGGTGATGTGATGAAAATTTCTTTTGAGAATAACTCACCAATAAAAACTAATTATCCTGGTTTTTCAGGAGATAATCACTGGCAGGTAATATTTGATGAAGGAACGGCTGAAGGAGGTTCTTCTGGGGGACCATTATATGACCCAAATCATAGAATAATTGGACAATTACATGGTGGCAATCCTGGATGCACTTCAAATCTTAATTTTTGGTATGGAAGTTTTGATGTATCATGGTACCTATTATCTGACTTTCTTGACCCAAACAACACAGGAGCAATGACAACAAATACTATTGATATTCCTACCATCTCTGGTTCTACCGCTGTCTGTATATCCAACTCAACGTTTACACTTAACAACCGCCCGTCTGGCACAAATGTAAACTGGACAAGAAGCAGCAACTTGTCTTATGTAAGTGGACAGGGAACAGATAATTATACTGTAGAACCAGCAAGTTCTACTATAAAAGAATGGGGTTGGGTGCAAGCTGAAATTTCCCGTACTGGTTGCGATGCAGTTACTGTTTCGAAAAATGTCTGGATAGGTCAACCTGCCGCACAAATATTAGGTCTTACTGAATTGGCACCGTATTCATCAACAACATATACTGCCAGCCATTATTACAATTGCCCAATAGATTCTTATTTGTGGAGGATTTCTTCTCCCTTATATGCTTTTTCATATTTCCCGAATACTAACCAGTCATATGAAATAGAATCAAGAGGAAATTTGGGAACATTTTATCTTTATTTAACAACAACCAACACATGTGGTTCTCAAAATATTTTGAAATCAATTGTGGTAACAGATGATGGAGGAGGAACAGTTCCGCGCTCTGTTGAAGAGCCCGTATTATTAATTTCACCTAACCCGGCAAATAACTATATTGAAGTTAAAATACAAGATGAAAGTTTAAACTTTGATAATAAGCAGAATATAAAAGTTGCTTTATTTAACAACCAATCAATACCTGTTTATATTAACAATTTTAATAACAATGAATTTAATATTGATGTAAGCAAGGTTTCAAATGGATTGTATCTTTTACAGGTAATATATAAAGGAGAGAAATACAGCGAGCACGTATTAATTGAGCATTAAGTGGTATTTATTCAAATTACTAAACATCCGTAGTCTTAGAAACTTCGGATGTTTTTGTTTGCATTTCAATACTTATTATTAAGTATTGATTTTAATTCGTTTTATACTGATATTTAATTTTTGCTAATTCTTCGTTTGCTTTAACAATTTTCGATTTCAGGTTTTCTTTGTAATCAATCAAAACTTTCTTTAAATTTTCATCTCCGGTAGCCAATATCTGTGTTGCCAGAATTCCGGCATTTTGCGCACCATTAATTCCTACAGTTGCAACCGGAATTCCAGGAGGCATCTGAACAATTGCCAGTAAAGCATCCATTCCGTCTAAAGTTGCATTTATTGGAACACCTATAATAGGTAGGCTTGTCATAGAGGCAATTACACCAGGTAAATGAGCTGCCATACCTGCCCCGGCTATAATAACTTCAATTCCTCTGTCTTTTGCCGATTTTGCAAATTTTTCAACTTCTTCGGGTGTACGATGAGCTGATAATGCATTTATTTCAAAAGGGATTTTAAATTCATCCAGTATTTTTGCTGCTTTTTCCATTACCGGCAGGTCTGATGTGCTGCCCATGATGATACTAACTTTTGCTTTCATTTTAGATCTTAAGTTTTTTAGGTAATAAAATAATATTTAAAGCATTAATTCGTATTTTCGCCAAATATTTATATTTTAATATCTGTAAACATACCTTTATAAATAGATTTTACAAAGGTAATATTATAATTTAAGATTGCCCAAACCAATATAGTGTAGTTGGTTAACATTGTAGAAAAATAAAATCGATATATAATGAAGCAGGTCAGACTAAAAGATAAGGAATTCAGGGTGTCAATTCCGGCAGAAAAAATACAGGAAACTGTTTTGCAAATGGCAAATAAAATTAATGCGGATTATGCTGGTAAAGATGTTCCTTTATTTATTAGTATTTTAAATGGATCTTTTATGTTTACCGCCGATCTTTTTAAGCATATTGATTTTATTTGTGAAGTAACTTTTCTTAAATTAACATCGTACAAAGGAACTTCTACAACTGGTTCTGTTCGACAACTAATAGGTGTAAATGAAGCTATTGCCGGCAGGGATGTGATTGTGCTTGAGGATATTGTTGATACAGGGATTACGATTGAGCAGATTCTTGGTCAGTTAAAAAGTTTTGAGCCTGCAAGTGTAAAAGTTGCTTCATTATTATTTAAACCGGAAGCTTACCAAAAAGATTTTGAAATCGATTATACTGGTATGGAAATTCCCAATGATTTTATTGTAGGATATGGTTTAGACTACGACGGTTTGGGTCGCAATCTGGCTGATATTTACACTCTAATAAGTTAAGTCTTTAAACCCGGAATTTTTAATGTTGAATATTATTTTGTTTGGACCTCCTGGTGCAGGGAAAGGTACGCAGTCACAAAAGATAATTGATAAGTACAAGCTCGTTCATATTTCAACCGGCGAAGTTTTACGTAAAGCAATTGAAGCACAAACATCATTGGGAATAGAAGCTCAAAAGTATATTGACGATGGTAATTATGTGTCCGATGATATGGCCATTGAGATAATTAAAGAGGAATTGGATAATCATAAAAATTCAAATGGATTTATTTTCGATGGCTTCCCAAGAACCACATTTCAGGCACAAAAATTTTCCGGAATATTATCAAAATACAGTGGTGATGTTAATGTTATGATTTCGTTGGAACTTGAAGAAAATGATTTGGTTGAGCGCCTAAAGAATCGTTCAAAAGAATCGGGCAGACCAGATGACAGCAAAGAGGAAATTATTTGGAAGCGAATTGAAATTTATAATCAAACAACAGTTCAAATAAAGGATTATTATAAATCATTAGGAAAATATGAGTCTGTTAATGGAATTGGCGAAATTGATGTTATATTTGATAAAATTTGCGCTATAATAGAAAAATACAGTTAAATGGCAGGATCGAATTTTGTTGATTACGTAAAGATTTTTTTAAGATCAGGTAAAGGAGGAGCCGGGTCTCCACATTTACATCGCGAAAAATTTATTTCCAGAGGTGGTCCTGACGGTGGTGATGGTGGACGTGGAGGGCACATAATTCTTAAAGGAAGTGCTCAGCTATGGACTTTACTACATTTAAAATTCAGAAAGCATATTTTTGCTACAAGTGGTATGGCCGGTGGTAGTTCTGAACGAACCGGAGCAGACGGAAAGGATATTGTTGTGGAAGTTCCGGTGGGTACTGTGGTTAAAGACTCAGAAACCAATGAAGTGCTTTTTGAAATTACAGAAGATAATCAGGAGGAAGTTATACTTTACGGAGGAAGAGGAGGACAGGGAAATACACATTTTAAGACTTCAACCAATCAAACTCCACGTTATGCTCAGCCGGGAGAAGAAGGAAAAGAAGGATGGTTTATTCTGGAGCTAAAACTTCTTGCCGATGTGGGACTTGTGGGATTTCCAAATGCCGGAAAATCAACACTTTTATCTGTTGTTTCGGCGGCTAAACCTAAAATAGCCGATTATGCATTTACGACATTGGTGCCGAATTTAGGAATTGTTCAGTATCGTGATATGCAATCCTTTGTTATGGCGGATATTCCTGGAATTATTGAAGGAGCGCATGAGGGTAAGGGCTTGGGATTGAGATTTTTAAGACATATTGAAAGAAATTCTATTTTACTTTTTATGATACCTTGTGATAGTGATGATATTCATAAAGAGTACAAAACATTGCTTAATGAACTGGAGAAGTATAATCCCGAACTTCTGGATAAGAACAGAATACTGGCAGTTACAAAATCTGATATGCTTGATGATGAACTGATTCATGAGATTAAGAAGGATTTGCCTGATATTCCATATATATTTATCTCATCAGTTGCACAATTTGGTCTTCAGGAATTAAAGGATATAATCTGGAAACAATTACGTTAATTTTATAAAGATGCTTGAAATCTTAAACAACCTGGATACGAATTTATTTATTTTCTTAAATGGAATTTATTCGCCATTCTGGGATAAAATAATGTGGTGGATATCCGGATCAAAATCATGGATACCAATGTATGCAGTTATTGTTGCATATATTATTTACAAGCAACGTTGGAAATCAATAGTTACATTAATATTTATTGCACTTTTAGTTACCCTTGCCGATCAGATTTCTGTTCATGGATTTAAAGAAGTCTTTCAGCGCTTACGTCCTTGTCACAACCCCGGATTACAGGATCTGGTTCATATAGTAAATAATAAATGCGGCGGTAAATTTGGGTTTGTATCTTCACATGCAGCAAATACTTTTGCAGTAGCGTATTTTTTATCAAATTTAATTAAGCACAAGTATTTTTCGATATTCATTTTTACCTGGGCAATAATAGTTTCCTATAGTAGAATTTATCTGGGTGTTCATTATCCTTTCGATGTTTTAGGAGGTGCTTTTCTGGGAGTTTTTATCGGATACCTGACTTACAAATTATATTATTTTACCAATCAAAAAATATCAGATTATTTTAAAAAATAAAATTATTATTGGATAATTTATTAATATGCTTTGCATTCGGAATTATAATACTGATCCATATTTTAACCTTGCAGCCGAAGAGTACGTCTTAAGAAACTTTACTGATAATTGTTTTATTCTCTGGAGAAACAGGCCTTCAATTATTGTAGGAAAGCACCAGAATACTTTGGCAGAAATCAATCTGGATTTTGTAAAGGAAAAAAATATTGACGTGGTAAGACGATTGTCTGGTGGCGGAGCTGTTTTTCAAGATCCGGGAAATCTGAATTTTACTTTTATTCAAAATGTTGAGAATAACGAAAGTCTTGTTGATTTTAGAAAATATACCAGACCAATAATAGATGTTCTGAATCAACTGGGAGTAGACGCGAAATTTGAAGGCAGAAATGATATAATGATCAACGGAAAAAAGATTTCAGGAAACGCTGAACATGTTTTCAAAAAACGTGTCATGCATCATGGAACATTATTGTTTTCGTCCGAAATTTCAGACCTGTCAAAAGCTTTAAAAGTAAATCCTTTAAAATATCAGGATAAAGGGGTAAAATCTGTCAGAAGTCGTGTTACCAATATCAGAGATCATTTAGAAGAAAAAATATCTGTAATGGAATTTTACGATAAAATTCTTAACTATATTTTTTCAACCGGGAAAGACGCAAGAATTTATGAATTTTCTGATGAGGATATTGTACAAATTAAACGTTTGGCTGACGAAAAATATAAATCCTGGGAATGGAATTTTGCATACTCACCAAAATATAATTTCGAAAAAACTCACATAACAACGAAAGGTAATGTTGAAGTTCAGATATATGTGGAAAAAGGATTAATGAAAGATGTAAAAATAGCCAGTAATTTTATTGATAAACAAATTATATCTGAAATTGAAAGTAAATTAAAGGGAATAAGGCATGAAGCATCATCAGTTCATAAAGAGTTACAGAATTCATCTTTAAAAAACACCGGAATAACCGAGATCTTCTCCGCCTTTTTTTAAGCAGTTAAACCATATTTTCAGCAGCTATATTTCAAGTATTTTCTGACATATAACAGATAATAATTGACTACAAAAGGTTTTTTTTGTAATTTTAATTGGATTATCTCCCTCTCTCTATATACGACTAACATCTTAATTTAACCTGTAAATTCCTGATTATGAAGAAAAAAGTAATAATTATCAGCATTATTTTATTTTCATTTCTATTTATTCAGTGCTCGAAAACTGATAAACAAGATGATTCAAAGCCACAATCGAAGATTGAAAGGCTTTTGACCAATTATGCTGAAGTAAAACTGGAAACTGATTTAAGTATTTTAAGCGAAAATCAGAAGAAAATGATACCTCTTTTGATAGAAGCTGCTCAATTGATTGATGAACTATACTGGGTTCAGACATGTGCAATGAAAGATGAAATAAAGGAATCTATAAGCGATGAAAATATTTTAAAGTATTTTAAAATTAATTACGGCCCTTGGGATAGATTAGGAGGAATGGAGCCATTTGTTGAAGGAGTTAATGAACGCTTTGACGGAGCTAATTTTTATCCTGTAAATATGTCGTACCAAGAATTTGATGAGTTCACAGATCTTGACAAATACAGTTCATATACATTAATTCGTAGAAATGAGCTAGGAGGCCTTTTAACAATATCATATCACGAGGCTTATCATGATATCTTAGTTAATATAGCTGAGTTATTGAATAAAGCAGCAACTTTATCTGAAGATAAGGATCTCAAAAAATACCTCGAATTACGTGCAAACGCTCTTTTAACAGATAAATATTATAAAAGCAATATTGCATGGATGGAAATGAAAGACAATCTGGTAGATTTTATTGTGGGGCCAATTGAGGATCTGGAAGATCGTTTGTACTATACAAAAGCCTCTTATCAGTCAATGGTTTTAATTAAGCACAAACAATCAAGTAAAGATCTGGAGAAGTATTCACTATTACTGCCATATTTACAGCAAAATCTCCCTGTTGATCCTGAATATAAAAAAGAAATGCCAGGCAAATTATCCGATATTATGGTGTATGATGTAATTTACTGTTCAGGATACTGGAATGCAGGTAGTAAAAAAATTGCAATTACTTTACCAATCGACGGTCAGGTTCAGTTACAGGTAGGTAGCAGGAAATTACAGTTTAAAAATGTTTTGGAAGCAAAATTTGATAAAATTTTAAAACCAATTAGTGAGTTGATGATTATTGAAGATCAGTTAAAACATATTAAATCAAAAGCGTTTTTTGAAAACACAATGTTTTATGAAGTTGGTAGTGCTCTTGGAATTAAAAAAACAGTTAATAATAAAGGAGAGGTAAATGATGCTCTTCAGGATCATTACAACGTAATAGAAGAATGTAAAAATGACATACTTAGTTTGTATTTCGTAACAAAGCTTTATGAAATGGGTGAAATGAATGGCGACGATTTAATGGATAATTATGTTACTTATATGGCTGATGTTTTCAGATCTGTACGATTTGGAATATCTAATGATCAGGGTGTAGCTAACATGATTAGATTTTATTATTTCGAAGAAATGGGAGCTTTTTCACGTAATAAAAAGAGTGGAAAGTATGAAATTGATTTTGACAAGATGAAAGAAGCTATGTTAAAATTTTCAGAGGAAATTCTTGTAATACAGGGAGATGGAAATTATAACGCAGCAAAAAAACTTATCGACGAAAAAGGATTTATCAGAGATGAATTATTAAATGATTTGTATAAAATTCAAAAGGAAAGAATTCCTAAGGATGTTGTATTTGTTCAGGGGCTGAAAGAAATAGGTTTGTAAAAATTTAAAGAGGATATTTTAAAATCCTTTCATTCGTAATCGTATAATACTTAGTATGATTCCCTTTTTACTCGCTTCACTAATGAGAAAAGTTCAAGGGAATGACAATATTGTTACTTTTGAGACAGCTTCTTTTTTAATTATCTTCTTTTTTAGGTGGCTCATATCCGTATGCAATTCCGGAAACTACATAAGTAGGAGGCTCCCCAAATCCTCCAACAGATTCCTCCTTAGTTATAAGAACAATCATTCCTCCCACATTTGCTGCTTTCTTCTGGAGTCGTATCCTTGCACTTTTTTTGGCAGATTTTGCACTACGACTTCCGGCTGATGATTTGGCTTCAACTTTCCCCATTTCATATAAACCTTCAACATCGTTTTTACGGTCAGTAATTATTACAGTTTTCCAATCTCCCTCTTCAACCATCATCATTACAGGTTTATTGAAAACTTCTTTCCTGCCGTTACTGAATATTATTTTTTGTATTTGTTTTCTTTCAAGGGTTATTGTTTCATCAGATCCTAATTCGGAATATCTAACAGACATTGAGGAAATATTTCGAACCTCAACTACAAGCTTCCTTCTGCCTAACATATAAATGGTATCAAGTTTTGTAGTTTCTTCCTGTGCGATCAGTGGCAAACTCATAAGTAATGCCATCGTCCCGATAATTATATTTTTTATCTTCATAATTCGTGTTTTAAAATTCAAACAGCTTATTCCAATTTTGCTGTGAAATTAATAAGTAAAATACTAATATTCAAAAAATATACCAACTTTGAAAATAATTTATAGTGAAAACAAATAATTAAATTAAAACGATATTTTTGTAACAAGCATTTTGTTAACTTAAAAATATCTGAATGTTACGAGTTCTTTTTTCTGTTTACGTTTGGTTGTTGATAATTGTTGTGACACTAATAAATGCCCCGTTATTTGTGGTAATATGGCTATTAACCGTATTGTTCGATAAAAAACTGCATATTCTTAATTACTTTGCAAATTTCTGGGGAAGCGAATTTACCGTTTTAGTTCCGGGCTGGAAAATAGAAGTTATTGGCAAGGAAAAATTGAAGATAAATAATTCTAATATTATTGTGGCTAATCATCAGTCACAGGAAGACATTCTATTAATGTACAGACTTGGAGTTCCGTTTAGATGGGTTTCAAAAGCAGAAGTTTTTAGAATACCTGTATATGGTTGGTTAATGCATCTTAAAGGTGATATCAAACTTAAAAGATCGAGTAAGTCGAGTATTATAAAAATGATGATAGATTCTGAGAAAGTCTTAAGCAAAGGATGCTCAATTACAATTTTCCCGGAAGGAACCAGATCAAAAACAAATGAATTAGGAAAATTTAAGGAGGGTGCTTTTTTGCTGGCACAAAAAGCAAAAACATCACTGGTTCCGGTGGTAATTTATGGAACAGGAAACAAATTTTTTTCTTCAAATTTTTTCTTTAAGGGAAAACATAAAGTAACAATAAAGATTCTTGATGAAATACCGTTCAAGGAATTTGAGTACATGGAAACCAGAGAATTGGCCAATAAAGTGAGAGAACAAATTAAAACCGAACTTGATCAATTGAAATTAACTTAATATGGATACTGCTAAGATAAAAAAAACATATGCCAAAAGAATTGATTCTTTCAACAACCGGGAGTCTGTAATTAAGAATAGATTAACTTTGTTAAGTTTTTTAAGATTTTTCTCGTTTGTTTTTGCGGTTACATTATTCATTTTTCTTTTTAAGGATTTTTCAATACTGAAACTAATCGGAGGGCTTGTGTTTTTCTCATTATTTATAATGTTTGTTCTATATTATTTCAGGCAAACAGATTTATTAAATCATTACCGAAATCTCATTAAAATAAATAAAGAAGAACTGGAAGTAATAAATAATAATTATTCTTTTTTTAACGATGGTTCAGATTATATAAAAAGGGATCATCCGTATTCCTATGATTTAGATATTTTTGGTGAAGGTTCTTTATTTCAGTATTTGAACAGAACTTTTACATTTGTTGGAAGAGATTTATTAGCCCATCAATTGTTAAATTTAGAAACAACGGAAAAGGAAATAATAAACAGGCAGGATGCTGTTAAGGAATTAACTCCTGAAATCGACTGGAGACAAAACATTATGGCTACAGGATATTCATGTCCTGTTACAACTGGTGATAATAAAAAAATAGAATATTGGATCGATGAACCACTATATTTTCTTAAAAGTATTTTTTATAAAACACTATTAATTATTTTGCCATTAGTAACCATCATTTTTTTAGCACTTTTAATCTTAGGTGTTTCACATTATTCATGGTTTGTGTTATGTGCGCTGTTACAATTATTCGTTGCAAGTATATTATTACGAAGAACGAATAAAGAGCAGCGGATAGTAACTGAAGAGCTTCGGATTTTAAAAAATTACTCAAAAATTTTAAAATATATTGAAGAGAAATCGTTTGATTCAGTCATACTCAATGACTTGAAGAACAGCATAAAGACAAATAGCATAAATGCAGGAATGGCGTTTAAAAAATTAATAAGAATTATTGATGCTTTTGATACCAGACTAAATATATTTCTTGGCGTAATCTTAAATGCAACTTTATTGTGGGATTTATATTCCATGATTCGATTGGAGTGTTGGAAAAAAAACTATGGCAAAAATGTAAGGAACTGGATAAAAGTAATTGCTGAATTTGATTTATTCTGTAGTATGGCCAACTTTAGTTATAATAATCCTGATTTTGTTTTCCCTGAAATATCAGATAATACTATTCTTCGGAGCTCGGAGCTTGGACATCCGTTAATCCCGGTTAATGAAAGGATTAATAACGACTTTGTCATAAATAAGGCAGGGGAAATTGCAATTATTACAGGAGCTAATATGGCCGGCAAGAGTACTTTTTTAAGAACCATAGGAATTAACCTCATACTGGCAATGAATGGGATATCTGTTTGTGCTACTGATTTTAAATTCAGAATAACAGATATATATTCAGGAATGCGAACAGCAGATTCGTTAAAAGAAAATGAATCATATTTTTATGCTGAGCTGAAAAGATTGAAACATATTATAGAAAAATTACTTCAGGGCAAGTCAGCTTTTATTTTGCTCGATGAAATTTTAAAAGGAACAAATTCAATTGACAAAGCAAAAGGATCATGGAAGTTTGTTGAACATCTTACAGACTTAAAAGCAACTGGAATTATTGCAACGCACGACTTAACCTTATGTGATCTTGAAAATAAATATCCCAACAATATAACAAATAAATGTTTCGAAGTTGAAATTGATAAGAACAAGATAAATTTTGATTATAAACTCCGTTCCGGCGTAACTAAAAACATGAATGCATCATTGTTAATGGAGCAGATGGGAATTTTTTCCAAATAACATTTTTTCAACATCCTGATGCAGTATTATTTTCTGGTTTTTATTTAATTTGCATGATTTATTAATTTATCAACAGCTTTACACTATACCTGTTGATAAACAATTTCCGCAGGGATTTTTCTTTTAATTATATTTACGAAAAATTAGGTTAAATGACGGCAATATATACAGAAGATAGTATTCGTACACTCGATTGGAAAGAGCACATCAGGAAGCGACCGGGAATGTACATAGGGAAATTAGGTGATGGTTCTTCGCAGGATGATGGAATTTATGTATTATTAAAAGAAGTTATGGATAATTCCATCGATGAATATATGATGGGATTTGGAAAAACCATAGATATTGAGATGACCGACAATTACGTTAAAGTAAGGGATTTTGGTCGTGGAATACCTTTAGGAAAACTAAAGGATGTTGCTTCAAAAATGAATACAGGAGCTAAATATGACTCCAAAGCGTTTAAAAAATCGGTTGGATTGAATGGTGTTGGTATTAAAGCCGTTAATGCTTTATCAACAAGTTTTAAGATTGAAGCCTTTCGTGATGGCGAAAGAAAATGTATCGAATTTGCTAATGGCGAAGTAATTAGCGATGAAGATGTTCAAAAAACTAAAGAAAAAAATGGTACTTTAACCACTTTTGTTCCCGATCGGGAAATATTTGGCGATTACCACTACATTGAGGAGTATGTTGTTGTTCTTATTCAGAATTATGTTTTTTTAAATTCAGGATTAACAGTAAAGCTTAACGGTAACAAGTATTATTCTGATAACGGACTTCGTGATCTTTTAGATCAGAATATGAGTTCCGAGGGATTATATCCGATTATTCATTTAAAGGGTGAAGATATTGAAGTAGCCATTACACATGGAAATCAGTATGGCGAAGAATATTACAGTTTTGTTAATGGTCAGCATACAACACAAGGAGGATTACATTTAGTAGCTTTTCGGGAAGCTTATGTTAAAACAATTCGTGAGTTTTATAAAAAGGATTTTGATCCTTCGGATATAAAAACATCTATTGTGGCTGCTATAAGCATTAAAGTTGAAGAACCCGTTTTTGAGTCACAAACAAAAACAAAACTTGGCTCAAAAAATATGGCTCCTAACGGCCCTTCTATCAGAAATTTCATCGGAGATTTTCTGAAAAAAGAGCTTGATAATTTCCTTCACAGAAACGATGAGATTTCCGAAGCACTTCACAGAAAAATTATCGAAGCGGAAAAAGAGCGAAAAGCAATTTCTGGAATTAAAAAATTAGCTAAGCAAAGAGCTAAAAAAGCGGGTCTTCATAATAAAAAGTTACGTGATTGTCGTATGCATTATAACACGAATGATGAACGCAAAAACGAAACAATGATTTTTATTACAGAGGGTGATTCGGCCAGTGGATC
Source organism: Bacteroidales bacterium (assembly GCA_019038645.1). Lineage (GTDB taxonomy): Bacteria > Bacteroidota > Bacteroidia > Bacteroidales > UBA12077 > UBA12077. The sequence goes on along the minus strand of JAHOYT010000048.1, from coordinate 21,050 downwards.
TATAACAAAATCACGTGATGTAAATACTCAGGCTGTTTTCAGTTTAAAAGGCAAGCCTTTAAATACGTACGGCTTAACTAAAAAAATCGTTTACGAAAACGAAGAATTTAATTTATTACAGGCAGCTCTTGATATCGAGGAGGGAATTGAAAATCTAAGATATAAGAATGTAGTTATTGCAACAGATGCCGATGTTGATGGTATGCATATTAGATTATTGTTAATAACATTTTTTCTGCAATTTTTCCCTGATCTGGTTAAAAACGGACATCTTTTTATTTTACAAACTCCTTTGTTTAGGGTTCGGAATAAAAAGGATACCGTTTACTGTTACAGCGAAGAGGAAAAGACAAAAGCCATTAATAAATTAAAAAACAATCCTGAAATTACAAGGTTTAAAGGACTTGGTGAAATATCGCCGGATGAATTTAAACACTTTATAGGTAAAGATATTCGCTTAGATCCGCTACGTTTACGAAAGGATGATGTTGTAAAAGATTTATTAGAATTTTATATGGGAAAAAACACACCTGAAAGACAGGATTTTATTGTTGAGAACCTGAAAGTCGAAGTTTCAGATTAAAACACTAAATATAGATCGATCAATTAAAAGATATTGTAGTTAGAATGAGTAACGAGAAAAAGGAAAATACAGATCAGCAAAATAAAGAAGAACTGGAACTGAATTCAGAAATGCCTGATAAAGGAAAAAATAAAGAAGAACTGCATAAAATTGTGCATCTGTCGGGAATGTACAAAGATTGGTTTCTTGATTATGCCTCTTATGTAATATTGGAAAGGGCAGTTCCTCATTTGTATGATGGTTTAAAGCCTGTTCAGCGTAGAATTTTACAAGCAATGAAAAGGCTGGATGATGGAAGATATAATAAAGTTGCCAATATAATTGGTTATACAATGCAGTATCACCCGCATGGAGATGCATCAATTGGTGATGCTCTTGTACAGCTTGGTCAGAAAGATTTATTAATTGATGCCCAGGGTAACTGGGGGAATATTTTAACCGGTGATAGTGCTGCTGCTGCCAGATATATTGAAGCCAGATTATCTAAATTTGCATTAGATGTAGTTTTTAATCCTAAAACTACAGAATGGAAAAAGTCATACGATGGACGAAATGATGAGCCGGTAACCTTACCTGTTAAGTTTCCTTTGCTTTTAGCACAGGGTGTTGAGGGTATTGCTGTTGGTCTTGCATCAAAGATTTTACCGCATAATTTTAACGAATTAATTGATGCCGCTATAGCATATTTAAAAGGTAAGAGTTTCGAACTTTATCCGGATTTTCTAACAGGAGGTATCGCTGATTTTAGCAAATATAATGATGGAATACGAGGCGGATCGATAAAAATTCGTGCTAAAATAGAAAAGGAAGATAAGAAAACGCTTAAAATTATAGAACTTCCATTTGGTAAAACAACACAAAGTCTTATCGATTCTATCTTAAAGGCAAATGATAAGGGAAAAATCAAGATCAGGAAAATTGATGATAACACTGCTGAAAATGTAGAAATATTAATTCATCTGCCGGCGGGAACTTCACCTGACCAAACCATTGATGCACTATACGCCTTTACTGATTGCGAAATTCCAATATCACCAAATTCGTGTGTTATTGAAAATTCAAAACCTGTATTTATTGGAGTTTCTGAAATGCTAAGAAACTCGGCAGATAACACTGTTGAATTACTTAAGAAAGAGCTTCAGATAAAAAAGAATGAGCTGCAGGAAGCATGGCATCTTTCATCTTTAGAAAAAATATTTATCGAAAACAGAATATACCACGATATCGAAGAGTGTGAAACATGGGAATCTGTAATTACAACTATTGATAAAGGGCTTGAGCCATTTAAAAAGAAGTTGTTGCGCGTAGTAACCGAAGAGGATATTGTAAAGCTTACTGAGATTAAAATTAAGCGTATTACAAAGTTCGATGTTAAAAAAGCAGATGAATATATTCGTGGAGTTGAAGAAGGAATAAAAGAGGTTCAGAATCATTTGGATAATATTATCGATTATGCGATTAATTATTATAAACAGATTCGCAAAAAACATGGTGACGGACGTGATCGAAAAACTGAAATAAGAAACCTTGACTCAATAGCCGCAACACAAGTAGTTGTTGCTAATGAAAAACTATATGTAAACCGTGAAGAGGGATTTATTGGGACAGGCCTTAAAAAGGATGAATACGTGAGCGAGTGTTCCGATATTGATGAGGTGATTGTTTTTCTACGGGATGGGAAATATATAATTACCAAAGCTGACGATAAAGTGTTTGTTGGTAAAGCCATTATTCACGTTGCTGTATTTAAACGAAACGATAACCGTACAATTTATAATGTAATCTATCGTGATGGCCTGAATGGAGCTATTATGATTAAACGTTGTGCTATTAAAGGAATAACGCGTGATAAAGATTATACTGTTACGAAAGGTACTAAAGGATCTAAGGTTCTTTATATGACAGTTAATCCTAATGGTGAAGCAGAAGTTGTTAAGATATATCTTCGTCCACGACCAAGATTGAAAAAGCCTGTTTTTGAATTTGAATTCAGCGAATTGGCAATTAAAGGTCGGCAATCAATGGGAAATATCCTTACAAAATATGCAGTTCATAAAATTGTATTAAAGGACGAAGGAGTTTCCACTCTCGGAGACAGAAAGATCTGGTTCGAGGAAGAAATTTTGCGCTTAAATGCTGATGGCAGAGGAAATTATTTAGGAGAATTCCATGCTGATGATAAAATTCTTGTTGTCACTAAATCGGGAAATTATAGATTATCAAGTTATGATTTAATGAATCATTTTGAAGATGATGTTATGATTGTTGAAAAATTCAGACAAGAAAAAATCTTTTCAGCAGTATACTACGATGCCGATTCGGAATACTATTACGTAAAACGATTCACAATTGATCCTATAGATAAACCAACAAGTTTTATTGGCGATAATGAAGAGTCACGCTTAATTAAATTAACCGAAGTTGAATATCCAAGACTGGAAGTTTCATTTGGTGGCAAACATAAAAATCGCGAAAGCGATATTATTGAAGTTGCTGAGTTTATAGGTGTTAAAAGTTATAAGGCAAGAGGGAAGCGACTATCAAATTATGAGGTAAAGGTGGTTAAAGAACTTGAACCAATAATTATTAAGGAAGAAGAGCCCGAAATACCAGAAACTGAAGTGGAAATTAAAGATGAAGATACATCCCAAATGAGTTTATTTGAAAATGGTAAAAAATAATGAATTTTTATTTCAATTGTATTTTTTGTATATTTAGTAATCAAAACTGAGGCTTATGAGAGTTTTTCTGATTGGTTTTATGGCAAGCGGCAAATCTTCAGCGGGAAAAAAACTCGCTAAAATAATTGGATTGCCATTTATCGATTTGGATAATTATATTGAAGAGAAATATAACATCACCATTCGTTTACTTATTTATGATAAGGGAATGGATGAATTCAGAAAAATTGAAAAACAATCTTTAGAGACCATAATAAGTAAAAATACCAATGTGTTAGTTTCCACTGGTGGAGGTACTTCATGCCATTTTAATAATATGAAGTTAATGAATGATACAGGTGTTACTATTTACCTTGAGGTTGATATTCCTACTTTGGTTGACCGCTTAATGCATGCAAAACAAGACAGGCCTTTAATATGGGGGAAATCAAGGGAAGATTTGACGGTTTATGCAACTGAATTATTAGGCAAGAGACAGGAGTATTATCTACAGGCTCAGCATGCCGTAAACGGTAAAAATCTTAAAATTGAATCCCTGGTTAATATTCTTGAAAAATAAGTTGAATCATTTAAATTTTTATTCCAACTGAAAGTACATCGTCAACTTGCGATTCTTTCCCTTTCCAGTTAATAAATGTTTCATGCAGAATTCTTTTTTGTTCAGGCATTTCCTTTTCATGAATATCAAGAAGTAATTCACGTAAATTACCAATCCGGAATTTCTTTTTATGAGGACCACCAAACTGATCGGCATAACCGTCGGTAAACATATAAAACAAATCTTCTTTTTGAATTTCAAGTGTGTGATTAGTGAAAGGAGCAATAGCCTTTTCAGAAACTCCCACTGGCATTCGATCTGCCTTTATTACATTTAACATGTGATCCCGTATATAATATAAATGGTTGTATGCTCCGGCATATTCAAGAGTCATATTATCATAATCTATTATAACCAGAGCCATGTCCATACCATCTTTCGATTCATCAATACGATCAGTATGAACCATAGTTTTAATTATTTTTTTCCTTAATAAGGAAAGGATCTCAGATGGTTTTAATACAAGTTCATCAAAAATAATTTCGTTAAGAAAATTAATCCCGATAATACTCATGAATGCGCCCGGAACACCATGTCCTGTACAATCTGTAACTGCAATAATTGACTTTTTACCTATTTCAGCAACCCAATAAAAATCACCGCTTACAATATCTTTTGGTTTAAACAGGCAGAATCCTTTTTTCATAACCTTTTGCAAAGTGATTTTATCAGGAAAAAGTGCAATCTGAATATGTTTTGCATATTCAATGCTATCGGTAATATCTTTGTTTTGTTTTAAAATTTTATTCGTTTGTAATTCAGACAAATCAACCTGGCGTTTAATTTCATCCCGCTGAGCTTCAATCTCATCACGCTGTGCTTCAATTTCCTCTTTCTGCTGTAAAACTTCAATATTACTTAAGCGAAGAACCTTATTGTTTTTTCTTCTTAGTTTATTAACAATGAAAAGAATAATTAATAATATAAAAAAGACTGCTAAACCTAATAACCCAATTATGTTTAAAATATGTTTTTGTCTTTTTTGTTTACTTAACAACTCAATCTTCTGCTGTTTTTTATCTGACTGATACTTGATTTCCAGTTCCGCGATCTGAGCATTAGCTTCTTCGTTTATACGATTATTTCGTAATTTCTGAAATTTCTCAAAATATCGAAGTGCATTTGTAACGTCATTAGTCTCTTTATAAATCTTGTAAAGAATTTCATAGTTAATTTCAAGAGTATGGTTGTAATTAAGTGAATCACAAATAGAAATACTTTTATTACAATATTCTATTGCAGTATAATAGTTTTTTAGTTTTAAATGTACTCCTCCCAGATTAAGCAATGAAGTTGAGATCCCTTCCTGATCCATAAGTTCAATTTCAATATCCAACGATTGCTGATAAAGATCTCTTGCCTGTGCAAATAAATTCAGGTACTCGTGTAATACACCCAGATTGTTATATGAACTGCTCAGTCCATTTTTATCGTTAAGTTTCTTATTTATTCCCAGTGATTTTTCATAGCATGATATTGCCTTGGGATAATCATCCAGAGCTCTGTAAACAATACCCATATTATTATAGGCTCTACTAATACCACGTTCATTTTCAGTCTCAATCTGAGTGTCAAGGTATCTTTTAAAATAATCAAGTGAGTTATCGTATTTTTCCTGAAAAAAATAAGCTTCACCTAATATCTGATAACAGTATTCAATAATTCTGATACTGTCGTGTTTTTCTCCAAGAACTAAAAATTCGTTGGCAAGTCTTATTGCTTTGTCTGTGGCATTATATATATAATAATCAGTTAAGGCATAATAATATGGTATTTTCCTGATATCCTCCGATTTTTCCAATAAAAACTCCAGTGAGTCAATATTATAGTTTTGTGAATAAACTTTAAATATACCGGCATAAGTATTAAACAGGAAAAGTAAAATTAAAAAAGCTGGTAATCGATTTTTCATATCAGCAAAAAACAATTTTTTATAAAAAATGATCGTAATTTTTAAAGTTACGAAAAAAATGGAAAAAGGATTCGTTTATTAGGGTTTTAAAACATTAAAAAAGGAGAAACCGTGTGTTTCTCCTTTTATCTGTTAAGCAAATATTTGCAAATCGTGTAGTTTTTTGTATACTCCTTGTTTTTTAATCAGCTCATCATGCTTCCCTCTTTCCACTATTTCTCCTTCGTGCAGCACGCAAATTTCATTGGCATTACGAACTGTCGATAGCCTGTGAGCAATAACTATTGAAGTTCTGTTTTTCATTAATTTAAACAGTGCGTCCTGGACCAGTTTTTCAGATTCAGTATCTAAAGATGAAGTTGCTTCATCAAGAATAAGAATAGGCGGATTTTTCAACACAGCCCTTGCAATGCTTATTCTTTGTCGTTGTCCACCTGAAAGTTTAGTTCCCCTGTCGCCAATATTTGTTTGATAGCCATCTTCGGTTTGTAAAATAAACTCATGTGCATTTGCTACTTTAGCTGCCGCTATTATTTGATCTTCATCAGCATTTTCCATTCCGAAAGCAATATTATTATAAATTGAATCATTAAATAATATTGATTCCTGGCTAACTATTCCCATTAAATTTCGAAGATCTTTTATTTTCAAATCCTGAACATTATACCCGTCAATTAAAATTTCCCCTTCTTTAACATCATAAAACCGGGGAAGTAAATCTACTAATGTTGATTTTCCTGAACCGGACTGACCAACTAAAGCAATCGTTTTTCCTTTTTCAATTTTGATATTTATATTTTTAAGTACGTAGTCTTCAATGTATTTAAAGCTCAGATTTTTGTATTCGACTGTTTGTGTAAAATCTGTTATTGGTTCGGCATTTGGCTTTTCCTTAATAGAAATATCTGCATCAAGCACATGATCTATCCGGTCCATAGATGCCATCCCTTTTTGTATATTGTAATGCACAGAAGATAAGTCTTTTGCGGGAACAATTATTTGTGAAAAAATAACAAGATATAGAATAAAATCAGCAGGATTAAGGGTTGAAGTATTACCTAGCACCATATTACCTCCGTACCAAAGCAGGATAACAATCACAAATGTAGAAAGAAACTCGCTAAGAGGACCTGCAAGATCTTTCCTACGCCAGATTCTGTTCATTAATTTAGTATAAGAACTGTTTTCCTGCTGAAAACGATCATTAATTTTATCTTCTGAATTAAAAGCTTTAATAATTCGTAATCCAAATAACGATTCTTCGATATATGACAGAAGCAAGCCCAGTTTTTGTTGACTTTTTGCAGATTTCTTTCTTAGGGATTTCCCGATTTTACCAATTACAAAACCTGTCGCAGGTAATAATACAAGTACAAATAATGTAAGCTTGAAGCTTATTACAAATAAAGAAACCAAATATATTATTATTGTGATTGGTGCTTTAATTGCTCCGAAAAGAGACATAACAACTGTATTTTCTATTTCCTGTACATCACTGGTCATTCTCGAAATAATATCTCCTTTTCTTTCTTCAGTAAAATATGAAATCTGAATATTAAGAATTTTGGTATTAAGTTTATTTCTTAAGTCCCGCACAACACCTGTTCTTATTGGAATCATGGCCAGCCTGCTTGAATATAAAAAGAAAGTCTTAAGAAGAACTAAAAAGGCCAGAGCCAGACTAACCACAAGAAGGGCAACCTTCTCACCGTTTGTGACCATTAACTGACTTAAAAAATAATTAAAATTATGCTTAATCGTTTCAAAATTACCAACATCAACGGCTACGACATCATTAACAACGGGTTGTATTTTGAACAGAATTTGCAAAAACGGGGTAATCATTACAAATGATCCAAGCGAAAATATTGTTCCCAGAAGTGCAAAGAGTATGCTTAGAATTACTTTTAATGAATAAGATTTTATTAAAGTATAAATTCGTGCAATTATTTTCATAAAAAAACGCCTTAATTAAGATGCAAATGTATTTAAAAAATACAACATTCTCGAGTATAAACTCAGGGCGCTTATATATATTAGTAATATTTGCTACTTTTATATACTTTTGGGCCAACTACTCAGTAAACGATATTATTTTAAAATATATATGAAAACTTTAAAGAGGGTATTTAAAAGAAATACACACAATTTAGTATTTAGTGGATTAGCCGGATTTGGCAGATCGATGAACAGATTTTATGAAAACAGGAATCATGACGTGTATAGTAATGGTGAAGCCCGGTTATTAAAACAAACCAGTAAAATAAATCCTAAAATTGTCTTGGATGTAGGTGCAAATATTGGCGGATATAGCCTAATTGCTCATAAATTTTTAAAGAATGCAACAATTTACTCTTTTGAACCAGTTTTAGATACGTTTAATCTTTTAAAAGAAAATACAGTGCATATTTCTGATAAAACTATAAATCTTATTAACAAAGGTCTTTATAAAGAGAATATAAAAAAGCAAATTAATCTTTATCCGGCGCATACACACTCATCATTATTTGATATTAAAGGAATAAATAATTCTGTCAAGGAAACAGTAGAAATTGATCTTATTTCCGGAGATAATTTTATTAAGGATAACAATATCGAATATATTGATTTTCTTAAACTTGATGTTGAAGGAGCAGAAATGGATGTTTTAAACGGAGTAGAAAATGCTTTAAAAAACAAAACGATAAGGTTGATTCAATTTGAGTATGGTTATATTAATATTACTACAAAGAGCTTATTAGTAGATTATTATGATTTTTTCGATAAGTATGATTATATAATAGGCAAAATTTATCCGAAAAAAGTTAAGTTCAGAGATTACTCTTTCTATCATGAGGATTTTATAGGCACTAATTTTGTGGCAATTCATAAATCAGACAATGAATTAAAAAATTTATTGTCCAAATAAAGAATAATGAGTTAGCAGAGTTTGATTGTTTAAAACTGGAAATAAATAAAAGGCTGTATTTCAGATGATTTTATCTGATACAGGATAAAAATTACAAAAACTACAAGCAGAACTTTAATGGCAATATGAGATTTTATATACCAACCACGATAGTTCTCTTTAAAGGATGATGGTAGCCAGTGAATTCCGAGTCCGACAAAAATTAGTAACAGGGTTTTGTAATACGATGAAATCATTATTGGAACAAGTCCGGGTTGGAAATTAGTGAATATCTGCCTGATCATACCTGTTGCTATTTCCAATGATTCTGCTCTGAAAAATATCCATGCAAAAGTTACCAGATGAAATGTTGTAAAAACTGAGATAAACCTCAGAAAAACATTTTTGCTTGATTTTGAAGTATAATACTTACTTAATGATAAATTTAGCTTAACCCAAAGCTTATGAATTACAAGCCCCAGACCATGTATTCCTCCCCAAATAATAAAGCGCAGGTTGGCTCCGTGCCACAAACCTCCAAGCAGCATTGTTATCATAATATTAACATACATTCTGGATTTCCCTTTTTTGTTACCTCCGAGGGGAATGTATAAATAATCCCTTAGCCATGATGATAATGAAATGTGCCACCTTCTCCAGAAATCGGTAATATTTATCGCTTTGTACGGAGAATTAAAATTTACGGGAAGCCTGAATCCAAGCAAAAGAGCAACTCCAATAGCAATATCGGTGTAACCCGAAAAATCGCAGTATATCTGTATAGAATATCCATAAACAGCCATCAGATTTTCAAAACCAGTAAACGAGCCTGGTGAATCAAAAATCCTGTCAACAAAATTTATTGAAATATAATCAGAAATCAGCATCTTTTTAACTAACCCATTAAGAATTAAGAATGTGGCATGTCCGAATTCCTGCCGGGATAATTTGAATTTCTGATATAATTGTGGAATAAATTCTGCTGCACGAACAATTGGACCGGCTACTAATTGTGGGAAAAATGAAACATAAAAACCAAAGTCAATAATATTTTTAACAGGTTTAAGTTTTTTACGATAAACATCAACAGTGTAACTAATAGTCTGAAAAGTATAAAATGAAATCCCTACAGGTAAAATAATGCGGGAAATATCAAAAGATGAGCCTGTTAAATTGTTTGTCCAGTTTGCCAGGTGATTAATTACTTCGAAATTAGTATGGAAAGTTGAATTTATAATGTCTGTAAAAAAATAAGTGTATTTAAAATATCCTAATAAACCCAGGTTGATTAAAACGCTGCACGCTACAAATAATTTCTTTTTTAAATTTGTTTTAGCCGAATATATTAATTGTCCAAGTGTAAAGTCTGCTATCGTCGAGAAAATCAATAAAGTAAAGAAGTAACCGCCCGATTTATAATAAAAAAACAAACTCATAAAAAATAACCAGGCATGACGAAGATGATTTTTTTTGTAAAGGATAGAATAGAATATTAATATAAAGGCATAAAATCCCCAGAAGAAAAACCTTGTAAACAACAACGGTTTAGCTTCAGAATAGAGTAATATGTCTTTTAAAATATCCATTTTACTTTTTATATGTCATTCCTGACGAAGCATCGCGATGATCAGGAATCTATTTTACAGGTTTATATTCCTTATTAGGACCAGAAACGACATTCATATTATTATTCTCTATCATATTTATAAACGCCTTAAAAAATAGCTCGCCCTGAATTTCATAGCCTGACCTTTTTAAATGTAATTTATCTTCGCTGGTTAATCCTTTTTCGTACCAATCTATGATTGAGTTTTCGCCTCCCATTATGTTGTAAAAATCCCAATAGTTTAAATTCAGCTCTTTACATATATTAACAATATTGTCATTTACTTTTTGAATGTTAAGATTAGCAAACTCCCGGTTTTTTAAATGATCATTAGCACTTATAATCAAAATTGCTGCATTATGAGAAACATCCTGAATCTGATAGATTAAATCTTTTAAAATATATTCATGTTCCAGTTTTGAAAAATCATCATCATAGGCTTCATTTGTTCCAAGGGATATGATAACTAAATCGGGATTTATATTCTGAAGATGACCCGAGAAATAATCACATTGTAAATAGGATTGAGCAGTAGCACCATTTACTCCTATGGAATGGTAATTAATTTTTGAAATGCTATTTCCTAAAATAATACCATATAATTCAAAATGATTTTCATTTTGCTGGCTTATTTCAATACAAAAGGAGTCAGTTAAGTTTTGCAATTCAATAGAAGAATATCCGTCGAAAGTTTTGACATTTTTGCCATTAATTTTGATTCCGGGATGATTAATTGTGTTATGTAAAATTTTTATGTGGTTAAAATAGTACTTCAAAGGATCATTATATTTCTGATTCTGCATTTTTATGCATATTGAAGCAATGGAATCTTTCGTTCTGACCGTTATTCCTGATAATCCTAAACTGCAATTTTTTTCCTGATCTGTATTTTTACACCAATCCCAGGTTCCTGTATAATCAACCTTAAAAAAGAATGGGTTGTTTGTTTTGGCAATAGCATATGGAAATATAAATCCTGGTGCAGCAATAGTATCTGAATTTGAGTAATATTGAAATAATTGTTGTTTAATTTTTTCGGTTAAAAAACCTGCTTGTAAATGTGAATCTCCAATATGAACAATTTGAACAGATTCATTTTTACCTGATTTTAAGTTTGTAAGTTTTTGTATTAAGTTATTTGTGTTAGAGTCATTTTTGAATCTAATAATTTCATTTGCATCACAATTTATAAAAGGTAATGTATCGCATATAGTCTGGCTTTTTACTGATAATGCCAGACTCAAAAATATTATTATTAATAATTTACTTTTTAATTGCTGCATTCTTATGGTTTTGCTTTTTTAAGATATTCGTTATAATCATTCATTAGTGCCTCGTAAAACATTTTAGAAATTACTATTGATCCTTTCCAGGAAAAATGTGTAAAATCAGGCCTTGCTAAAGCGGGATTTGCATTTACCCATGCTGGCATGGAATTTTTTCCGCCCATAGCTTCGTACATGTCCCAAAATGCACAGTCGGCTTTAAAAGCAGCATTTTTTTGAGCATTGCGTATTTTTTCGATATTAGGATATGAGACATATTGTCCGTTTTTATTCTGAGACATATCCGAAACACCAATAACTATAATACTTATATCTGGCCTAAGTCCTTTTAGTGTTTTTAATTGTTTATAAAATTGCTTTTCGTAATAAGAGTAATCTTTGGTAATGTATGGAACGAGATTAACACCAAACTGCAGGATAATTAATTTAGTATTTAACTTCTGATACATAGAGCGAAGAAATGCAAGATCTGTTCTTGTAAAATCAGTTCCGCTACTTCCTCGTAAAGGAATATTATCAACAGCAACTCCTGAATGATCGTCCAGAGCAATACCATAAATATCCGGACTGTCTTCACCTTTAAAGCTAATGGTAATCTCATCCAGGGCGCCATCAATATCCCATGAAATTGTGTTTAATTGTCTGGAAATCGGAATTAGTTCAGCATCTAAAGTTTGATCTTTGTATTTTATTTCTGCTATAAAAGGACCATTGTTAAATCCGTAAAAAACCCGGCATTGTTTGAACTTTCTGGTTCTTTGATAAGTAATATTTGATTTTCGAAGATTAATTTCTCCATAATACATTTTGTTATTAACCGAATTTATAGGAGCAAATCGCCCGAAATTCATTAAAGCACCTAACCGCTTATGAAAAATATTCCCGTTTTTTATACTTTGAATAGTGTAACGATTCCATGTTCCGTTAAGCTTATGTTGCATTGATATATTTGTTCCTTTTATAAGAACTGGTGTAAACAAGCCAATACCTGATCCTCCAAATTGCTTTTGTAACTCATTCCTGATATAAGAAGTTATGCGATCTCCCTCAATCTGGGAATCGCCATAATGTAATATTCGTATTAATTCATTCGAAGTTTTTAGGTTTTTCAGATGATTGAAAAATGGATATAAAACAGATTTGTTGTTGTCCTGATATTCCAGGTATTGCCGGATTGTACCTGGTTGTTTTTCTTGTTTTATTATTTTGGAGGAATCTACAAAACCCAAAGTATCCGTTGCGATATCTGCTTTTAGTGAATCCGGCATTATCTGTAGGCTGTCATATACTTCTATAATAGTATCAGTAACTAAATCATCAATATTTTCAATAATATCGGATTGATGATATGCGAGTATTTCATTAATATCGGCATATTTTGACTCTTGTGGAGTAAATAAGCTTTTAATATCGGGAAATTGTAAAAGAAGCTTACTACCAATTTGAAAACCTTCTTTTGGAAAAACAAATGACAGAAACGAAAGTACAAGAAAAACACTAATTAGAAAGAGTAGGGTTTTGTGCGGTTTCATTCAGTTTGAACTTTCAATTGGACTCCTAAATATATCAATATTTCTTTGAAATAAAAGCGATTTAGAATTTTACAAAATTTTATATTGCAATATATTTTTGTAATTTAATCAATTATTTTATTAACCTTAAAACTTTCCTTATGAAAAAGAAACTACGTTCATTTAATGAACTACCTAAGCAAGAGTTGATTAAAATTAAAGGAGGAAGGAGCGCAACAAAGGATCCTGGTAAAATACCACCAGATTTTCTCGATCCATAATCGCAGGTAAATTATATCTGAAAAACATCTGCTTTATAGTGGATGTTTTTTTATATAAAGAATTATGTATAATTAATCATGTGTCAGTTGCGGATTATATATATATAGGTATTTAGAACAGAAAAAAAACATGTTTAATGAAACTAAATCAGAAAATTAGTTCAAATTATTTCATTTGATAACGAGATTTATATATTCTGGATTAACTTGCAAATGAATTTCTTATTATTGTATAATAATATTCATTCAACACTTTATGATGATGAAAAAATATATAATGTCAATAGTATTAAGCATAGTAATTTCTAATACTTTATTTGCTCAAACAAGTATTTACGACATACAATATACAACTACTGCTGATGATGGAACATATCCCTCTTTATATAACGGGCAGGAAGTAACTACCGGGGGTATTGTTACTGCAATTGATTTTATAGGAGGGAATTATTTTATTTCATCTTCGACAAGTGGAGCATGGAATGGAATTTTTATTTACGATTTTAATTATTCTCCTGAAATTGGCGACAGTATTATAATTACAGGATATGTATACGAATATAATGGATTTACTGAATTAAAGAATCTGAGCTCGTTTGAAGTAAAAAGCACATCGAACCCTGTTCCTGAAACAGTAAAAATATCTACAGCTCAAATAACCGATGAAGCATACGAAGGAGTCCTTGTTGAAGTAAATGACTGTTCAGTGAGTGGAGAGTTTGACAATTCTGGAAACTGGAAAGTTAATGATGGCAGTGGTGAAAATGAGATTCGTTCAGGTATTTATGATTTACAGGATGAAGGATTCCCCCTGGTTATTGACTATCCTTTTTCAGGAATAATTGGTGTTATTGGACTTAATTATGGATCAATGTCTGTTCAACCAAGATTTATTGAAGATATACAGTCTGATGTTGGTGATCTTATTCTGGCTACTGAGGATAAAAATGTTATTGGAGATTTTAGTTTTGATATGCCGGTTAGAGTTGCCATCTTAAATCAATCCGAAAACATAACGAGTTATGAGTTGAATATGACCTACAATGTATCTGTATTTACATATGTCGGATATGATAAAACAACAACTTTATCGGAACCCGGAACTGTAATTGATAATACTACTGAAGGAAATATAAGTCTGGTATTTAGCGGAAACATCACATGTGATGATATTTTAACTCTTATAAAATTACAATTTACAGCAGTTTCCGAAGGAGTTGGAAATTTACAGTTTTCATCACCTAAGATAAATGGAAGCGAAGTTACTTATCTTTCAGAAGGAACTCTTACGTCATACTTAACAGAATGTGACAAACCAATAGGAGATACTGTAACAGTTGTTCAAAGACCATTACTAAATATTCCTTCTATCGTAATACCAGGAGAGATTCTCACAATTGAATGTTTTGCTGCAGAAACTACAACAGATTGGGATGCTGAATTGCGATTTGAAGATATTGCTGTATCACTTAGTATTTCTCAATCTGATTACAATAGTGACTTACAAAAATGGACATTGCAAGCTACGATTCCAGAAGTTGATTCCTATGAATTATACGATTTAAGAGTAACAGCATCGGGTGGCATATTAGATGATGTAAGTAATTCTGTGAAAATAATTGATCAGTATAAAGATGATTATTATTTTGTACATATTACCGATACGCACCTTCCGGGGCACTCATTTTATGGAGATGAAGGATATGAAACAGACGAATCGGAGCTGGACGATTTGTATGAAGTGATAAAAGACATTAATTTGATTAACCCTGAGTTTGTTCTTTTAACAGGCGATTTGATAAATGAAGGAGAACTGGAAGATTTTGAATGTTTGAGACATCATAGTCTAACGGTTGAATTGTTAGAGAAATTTGAAGTTCCGGTTTTTATAGTTCCTGGAAATCATGATTTAGGTGGATGGGATGCTACACCACCTCCACAGGGAACAGCAAGACAAGAATGGTGGAAGTTTTTTGGATGGAGACAAAGCGTAATACCTCCGGTAAAAGAAGAGTTTTATGTTCACGATTATAGTTTTGATTATGGAGATGTGCATTATGTGGGGTTAGAATCTTACGATAATTACGATAGCTATATGTACGATGTTTATGGACGTGAAAGTTTTATTCCTTCACAAATTACCTGGTTAGAAAATGATCTGGCAAATGCAGGATCAAAAACGAAAGTGCTATTTTATCATTTTGATTTTAAAGGAGAATTGGATCTTCCGGCGTTAGGAGTTGATATGGCATTGTGGGGACATGCTCATTCCAACGATGGTGATATTAATACACATCCATATTATTTAAGAACTGACAATGTTTGTGATGGTGAAAAAGCATATCGTGTAATAAGGGTTAATGGAGGAAGTTTACAGCCGGAAAACACCACTTATACTTATTCAACAGGCGAGAATCTCGACATATCTTTTAGTTCAGTAAATAATGGAAGTGCCGATAGTTTGGCTGCTACAATTTCCAATAACCATAATCAGCCTTTTAGCAATACTTTAGTTAAATTTATTATGCCTGAAAGTGAATATGAATATTCGGTTACAAACGGGACGCTTGAACAAATTATTAACTCAGAAGGGAATAGTATCTGTTATGTAAATGTGAATCTGGCTGCCAATAGTGAAATTACAGTTAGTATAAAAAAGAATAATTCTCCTGCATCAGTTGAAGGTATATTTGAATCTGAAAAGAACCTTAAGCAAAATTATCCAAACCCATTCCAACAAAACACACAAATTGATTTTGAACTTGAAAACAAAGCCGACGTAAAATTATACGTATATAATTCAACAGGTCAGCAAACAAAAGTGCTTGTTGATGAAACAAAAAACTCAGGTCAGTATTCGGTTAAATGGAATGGAACCAACAATTCAGGGAGCCAGGTAGAAGATGGGGTTTATTTTTATAAATATGTCGTTAACGGAAGGCAAATAGCTGTTAGGCAAATGATTTACATAAAATAGGAACGAAATTCTTTTTAAATAGTTATCCTTTTGGTTTTATCTTAATATATTGACCAGCCTTAAGTGATTTTCCACTTCTGATATTATTCAGTTTCATGATATCATTTTCGGTAACATCTGAATATTTTTTTGCAATTTCCCAAAGTGTATCTCCATAACGTACTTTATAATAAACATAGTTGTTATCCTGAGGTTGTGTATTGATTTCCTCTGGTCTTGAAGTGTTTTTTCCAATTCTTTTTTGTTTTTCTTCAAAAGAAAGAGAATTTACGCTGGCATATTTAGCTGATGATCCTTTCGGTACATAAATATTTAATTTTTGACCAACACGAATCATATTTCCACGAATATTATTCCAGTATCTTATATCAGAGGCTCTTACATTGTACCAGCTTGAAATAAATCCTAAATTATCTCCTGATTTTACTGTGTAAATTAATTTATTTCTATTCGTAGGCGCTTGAGGTACATAATATGATTTTTGAGGATTTTTTATTGTATTATCTGCATTGAAATAAACAGATTTTTTGTAATTAAAAACGGAATCCTGTAAATCAATAAAACTACCAATATATTCTAATGGTATGGTTAAGGGGAAGCTAGATTCTTTAGCCGGAATAATATTTTGCTTGTACTGAGGATTCAAATCTCTTAATGCTTTCAATGGAATATTCAAAACTTCTGAAACCTGTTTTAAGTGCAAGTTGTCCGAAATCAATATTGTATCTGTTGCAATAGGTATTTCAGGAAACTCCGGAGTTAAATTATGTTCTTTGTAGTAATTAAATGTATAAGTTGCCGCTATATAAGCCGGAACATAACCTCGTGTTTCGCGCGGCAGATGATAATAAATTTGCCAAAAATCTCTTTTTCCTCCGGTTCTTCGAATAGCCTTATTTACATTTCCGGGTCCGCAATTGTAAGCAGCAATAACCAAAGTCCAGTCGTTAAACATAGCATACAAATCTTTCATGAATAGTGCTGCTGCATGAGCAGATTTTATTGGATCCCGACGTTCATCAACAAATGAATTTACTGTAAGATCGTACATTCGTGCAGTACCATACATAAATTGCCACATTCCTGTTGCACCCACCCGCGAAACAGCTCTGGGATTTAACGCCGATTCGATCACGGCCATATATTTTAATTCAGTTGGCAGTCCGTAGCCCTCAAATATTTCTTCAATTTTAGGAAAATAGTAATCTGATAAACCAATCATGTTTTCCACGCCTTCTCTTTGTTTTTTTGTGTAAACGTGAATATAGTTGCGAACGATTTTATTATAAGATAATTCTACAACTGAAGGAATCCTTTGAAGTCTATCAATGTAAACAGAATCATGAAATTCGGGTATATTCGAAACTGAATCCCCGGAATTTGAAGAATAATCAGTTTTAATGGCATTTTGTAAATACCATAAATTTATAAGGCTATCCAGATTCGTATTTAGACCAGCACTAAAATTCTTTATATACAAAAGGCTGTCTTTACCAGGATTGTTACAAAAGCTTCTTATTACTGATAATTGGGTGATTATTATAATTGAAATAAATATTTTTCTGTACATAACTGTTATTTTAATATCTCAAAGTTAGTTAAAAGCCCTAAATAAGTTCAATTCAAGTAAAAAAGATAACATTTATAGTTATAAAATGTTAAATCAAAAAGTAAATTTTAATGAAAGACCGTAGGAGTTTTGATACTCAGAAGTTTTTATTAATGAAGGCTGAACGTTAAGAGAAACATCTTCAGTAATTTTATATTCATATAAATGCGCATCCACCGTGGCATCAACAATATTTAACATATATATTGCTGCAAGTACAATAACATTAAGATCCCGGTTACGCTGATAACCATCTTTAAGTCTTAACATAATGGCTTTGTCTGTATATCCTTCAAAAATTGTAATATTACCTGCTTCCATTTCTGCATAAGCATTTTTATATTTATTATACATGTCGTTATTTAAATCGAAAGCATAAATAAATGCTCCGGTTAAACCATAAATAACAGGTAACTTCCAGTATTTTTTATTATAAATCTGGCCAAGTCCTGGCACCAGCGCAGAATACATGGTTGCTTTATGGGGAGAATGAATTTTTACAATACTGTCGTTTAAAGAATATGTATTATTCTCCACAGAAGGGTTTTGTCCATTTACAAAGGTTCCTGAACAAACCAACACTATTATGATTATATACTTTGAGATGTTTGTACTCTTCCAATTTCCCGGCATATTATATTCTTATTGTTACCGGGTGTAAAATTATTTCATTTTGTCTATAATTCCCATTATTCTTTCTAAATCTTCATCAGATTTAAAAGGAATTACGATCTTTCCGCTACCTTTATTGTTGCGTTTAAAATCTACAGTAGCCTGAAAGTGCTCGTTTAAGTGTTTTTGAAGTTGATCATATTCTTCAGGTAATCTGACTTTATCTTTAGAATTATTTGATTTAGGAGTATTTATATCACGTATAATATCTTCAGTTTTTCGAACAGATAATCCGTCATCGATAATTTTATAATAGTATTTAAGCTGGGTTTTTTCATTATCAATATTAACCAGTGCTCTTGCATGGCCCATAGAAATTTGCTTGTCGCGGATTCCTAACTGAATTTCTGCCGGAAGTTTTAATAAACGTAAATAATTGGAAACTGTTGATCGTTTTTTTCCAACTCTTTCGCTCATACTTTCCTGTGTAAGTTTACACTCTTCTATTAAACGCTGGTAACTAATTGCGATTTCAATGGCATCCAGATCTTCGCGCTGAATATTCTCGACCAATGCCATTTCAAGCATTCCCTGATCGTCTGCAAAACGGATAAATGTGGGAATTTTTTTAAGGCCGGCAAGCTGTGCTGCTCTTAATCTTCTTTCACCTGAAATTAGCTGAAATTTTCTGTCGTCAAGTTTTCTGACAGTGATTGGCTGAATAATTCCCAGTTCTTTAATTGAGCTTGCTAATTCTTCCAGAGATTCCTCATTAAAGATTGAACGGGGCTGAAAAGGATTTGCTTCAATTCTGTC
The DNA here is from genome assembly GCA_019038645.1 of Bacteroidales bacterium. Lineage (GTDB taxonomy): Bacteria > Bacteroidota > Bacteroidia > Bacteroidales > UBA12077 > UBA12077. The sequence continues at coordinate 1,691 of JAHOYT010000048.1, read as the reverse complement.
AATATCTATTTCGTTAACGGCATCAGCGGTTACAATATGTTCCATGCCTGTATCATCAATTAATGCTCCTAACCCTCTGCCTAATGCGTTTCGTTTTGCCATTTTTCCTGTATTATTATATTTTATTCTACTACTTTTTCTGCGTTTGCAATTTTGGTTTCGTCATTTTTTTGTAATACCTCACGTGCCAGATTCAGGTAATTAACCGATCCTTTTGATGATGCATCATACAATACAACTGGTTTCCCGTAGCTGGGAGATTCACTTAATTTTATATTTCTTTGAATGATTGTTTCAAAAACCATATCCTGAAAGTGTTTTTTTACTTCATCAACAACCTGATTCGACAATCTAAGTCTCGGGTCGTACATGGTTAAAAGAAATCCTTCAATTTCAAGTTCTTTATTTAATCTTGACTGAATAATTTTAATTGTATTCAATAGTTTTCCCAATCCTTCAAGAGCAAAATATTCGCATTGTACAGGAATCAAAACAGAGTCCGCTGCAGTAAGTGCATTTACAGTTATTAATCCCAACGATGGAGAACAGTCAATAAGAATATAATCGTAATCGTCCTTAATTTTTTCAATTACATTTTTAAGTACGTATTCTCTGTTTTGCTTATTAAGCATTTCAATTTCAGCTCCAACTAAATCAATGTGCGAAGGAATTAAGTCTAAGCCTTCTATATCACTGTTTAAGATAATGTTTTTAGGATCCTGATCATCTACTAAACATTCGTAAATGCTTGTTTTAATAGCTCTAATATCAAAACCAGTACCGGACGTTGCATTAGCCTGGGGATCGGCATCAAGTATTAAAACTTTTTTTTCAAGAACAGCCAAACTGGCTGCTAAATTAATCGCTGTTGTGGTTTTTCCGACTCCACCCTTTTGGTTTGCTAATGCAATTACTTTTGCCATAGAGATAATTTTTAGAAATAAACCTGTTTATGGGATTTTACCAAAAACAGGAATTCAAAAGTACAATTTTATCGCGTTTTTCTATTTCACTAAGATAAGAATTGTGAACAATTTTTTTGGAGTTATGAACAAATTATTAACAAATTATCCTGGTAGTTAAACCAAATTATTGAATGCTAAAGTGAAATGATTTTAATATTCAAATAAAATATTACAAACATTAACTCCCGAATACTAAGTTTTAAATCAACATTGATATATGCTAAAAACAGTGTTTGATTTAAGAATATTTTTTAATGCATTCCTGTAATAATTGTTCTTTATTAATAGGAACTACACCTACTTTTTCGCAAACCAGACCACCAGCCAGATTTGATATTCCTGCAATTAGTTCGGGTTCTAATCCAGCTGCCAGACATAAACCAGCAGTTCCGATTAATGTATCTCCGGCTCCTGAAACATCAGCAATATCACGAATTTCAGCCGGAATTGTTTTGTACGAATTATTATAACTTATAAATACGCCCAGTTCTGAAAGTGTAATTAAAAAATATTTTGCCGATAGTTCGGAATGTAGTTTTTGAGATGCTTCAAATACTCCTTTGAGGTCCCCTTTTTTAATATCAATTTTTGATCCTTCAACCAATTCTTTAAAGTTGGGTTTAAAAAGTGTTACATTCTTATATTCCATGAAATTACGTTTCTTAGGATCTACAAGCGTTGGTATATTATTTTTGTTCGCAAAAGCAACTACGTTTTTTATTACTT
>JAHOYT010000086.1 GCA_019038645.1 Bacteroidales bacterium | reverse complement strand
TAAAACAAAAATTATCTGTAAGTTGTGCTTTATTGAACCTAAAGGGCACAAAAATAAAACTAATTTCCTTTCAGGATATTGACAAACACCTATATAAGAATGAAATAGAGTCTTGGGGCAAACTAATTAGAATTTTAAATCACGAGATAATGAACTCGATAACACCAATAACTTCATTATCGAAAACCATGAAAAAGTATTTTGTTGATGGGCAAGCAGTTAAAAACCGTAAAAACATAACACCACAAACCATTAACAGGACAGTTGAAGGACTTGACATAATTGAAGAAAGAGGCTCCGGATTAATTAGTTTTGTTAACAGCTATAGAAAGCTTTCATCATTACCAGAACCAAAAAGAACTGAATTTGAGGTTAGCAAATTATTAAATCAGGTAAAAGATCTTTTCATAGATAAAATAGAAAACCTAAATATTGATTTTAAGATAGAATTAAATCCAGATGATATAATATTATTTGCAGATAAAGATCAAATAACACAAGTTTTGATAAATATTGTTAGAAATAGTTTTGATGCAATACAGGAAAAAGACAAAGGAGAAATTCGTATCAATGCTACAAAAAATAAAAGTGAAATTGCTTTAAGTATTACTGATAATGGAAAAGGTATTCCTGCTGATATACTAAACGATATATTTATTCCTTTTTATACGACTAAAGATTCCGGATCAGGTATAGGATTAAGTTTATCTAAGCAAATAATGGAATTGCACGATGGAACCATCTCTGTAAATTCTATTCCTAATGAATCGACAGAGTTTATTTTAGCTTTTAACAATCATTAAAATAAAAAAATCCGAAACAGTTCTGCTTCGGATTTTTTTATTTATATAGTGTTTGTTATTTCTTTACGCTTTTACCATCGTATCCCCACTTCAAATACATTGCTCCCCAGGTAAACCCGGCACCAAATGTTGCCAGAATAATGTTATCTCCTTTTTTTAACTGATCTTCCCACTCCCATAAACAAAGAGGCAATGTAGCTGCAGTAGTGTTACCATACTTTTCAATGTTAATCATTACCTGCTCTTTTTTTATACCCATACGTTTTGCAGTAGCTTCAATAATTCTCATATTAGCCTGATGAGGAACCAGCCACGATAAGGTTTCCGGAGTTATTCCGTTTCTTTTCATTATTTCAACCGATACATCTGCCATTTTCGAAACGGCCCACTTAAAAACAGGCTGACCTTCCTGATATATAAAATGTTCACGGGCATCTATAGTTTCATGTGATGACGGTTTAGCAGAACCTCCTGCTTTCTGGTGTAAGTGTACTCTTCCGGCTCCATCGGACTGTAGCTTTAAATCTACAATCCCAATATCTTCAGTTGTTGGTTCTATAAGCACTGCTCCTGCTCCGTCTCCAAAAATAGGGCAAGTTGCACGATCCTGATAGTCAACTATTGATGACATTTTTTCGGCACCAACAACAATAACTTTTTTATACGAACCTGATTCAACATATTTTGAAGCAGTTGTTAATGCATATAAAAATCCTGAACAACCTGCATTTATATCAAAACTAAATGCATTTTTAATTCCAACTTTATCACTTATTATATTAGCTGTAGCCGGAAATTGGTGATCGGGAGTAACTGTAGCACAAATAAGTAAATCAATCTCGTCCGGAGATGTATTCGTTTTTTCAAGCAACTGCATTACTGCTTTTGATCCTACAAAAGAAGAACCTTCGCCTTCCTCCTTAATAATGTGTCTTTCCTTGATTCCGATACGAGTCATAATCCACTCGTCGGAAGTATCAACCATTTTACTTAATTCGTCATTAGTAAGAATATAATCCGGAACATAAGCTCCAATTCCGGTAATAGTTGCTCTCAATTTTGTCATTTAAAAACCTCCTTGACTTTTTCAGAAAGATTAGCATGAACTACTTCCTTTGTGTGGAGAATCATGTTTTTAATAGCCTTGTCATTTGAAATTCCATGGCCAATAACTATATTTTTATTTACACCCAAAACTGGTGTCCCACCATAATTTTCGAAATTAAATTTTTCGAAAAAATCATCCTGTATTTTTCTTTTCTTTATTAGAGTATAAAATGCTTCTGCCTCTTTAAGAATTACATTGCCTACAAACCCATCACAAACCATTACGTCTACTTTGTCGTTAGTAAAAAGTTCATTTGCCTCAACATTTCCAACGAAATTAAAGTCAGTCGTGCCTTTCATTAATTCGTGTGCAGATTTTGTAACCAGGTTTCCCTTTTCCTCTTCCGAACCAATATTAATCAATCCAACTTTAGGGTTTTTTATGTGATATACATTTTCGGCATATATTGAACCTAAAATTGCATATTGATAAAGTACGTCGGGTTTGGTGTCCGGATTTAATCCAACATCAAGTAAAATGGAAAATGTACCATCGGGTTTAGGTATTGATGCTGTGATTACAGGGCGAATAACACCTGGAACAACTCTTGCTGTATACATAGCACCAACCATCATGGCACCAGTATTCCCGGCACTTGCAAAACCATCTATTTCTCCTTTATACAGAAGTTTAAATCCAATAGTTATTGAAGAATCCTGCTTTTTTTTATACGCTTTTGCAGGATGATCATTCATGTCTATTATCTGCGAAGCATGCACTATATCAAAAATTTCAGGATCAACTTTCTCTCGATTTAAAATCTCAAATATTTGTTCCTGATCTCCAATAAGTACTATACGATCTTCGGATGACATTTCTTTATGAGCTAAAATTGCCCCTAAAACCGTAGCTTCAGGAGCAAAATCTCCACCCATAATATCTATTCCAATTCTCATATGAGTTTGAATTTCTTAAACTATGCCTTTACCTCTTTATCAACAGCTAACTGTCCTTTATAATATCCGCACTCAGGACAAACCCTGTGATACTCATGTGTAGCACCGCAATTTGAACATGCTGCAACAGTTGGTGCAGTTGCTTTGTAATGTGTTCTTCTCTTGTCTCTTCTCTGTTTCGATGTCTTTCTCTTTGGATGTGCCATTTCTTCTATTTATTATTATTTGCCATTAAATTTTTTAAATCATCCCACCTTGGATCTGTATTATCACCGGCAGGTCTTTCTGTATTTAAATTATGTATTTTCTTTATCATATCAGGGTCACATGTTGTTTCCCCATTTTTATTATCAGGATGCACTCTTTTTAACGGGATACTCAATCTGATGCTTTCATATATATAATGCGAAACATCTAACTCATAATCAACTGATGATAAACAGATAACATCTTCAGCAAGTTCCGATTCTGATTCTGAGAATTTTACAAATAATTTTCCCTGAAAATTTATCGACTGGTTATATAATCCAAGGCATCTGTCACATGTAAGTACTATAAAACCCTCAATAATAAAATCAAGTTCTAAAAACTGAGGTTTTCTATTAAGTGAAACCTCCGCTGTTAATTCTCCTTTTTCTATTTCTGAATATTCCCTATTCTCAAAGAACGAATCGTTAATGTCAAAATTGAATTCGTGTAAGCCCTCACTTAAACCCTGATAAACAATCTGATATTTATTCAAACTTCCCACTTGTGGATTCAAATTTTAACATCGTGCAAAAGTATAAATTAATATTTGAATAAAAAAAGAAAAAATGACTCAATGTTTATCAATGTTTTGAGCATCATTTTAATTTCCAAAAGGCTATAAATATATTGTTACTTTTTTAATACAATACGCATACTTGTTCCCTTATCATGCTCTGAATGGTTTACAAATATTTTACCTGCATGGTATATTTCAATTATTCTTTTCGATAAAGATAATCCTAATCCCCAACCTCTTCGCCGGGTGGTATATCCGGGCTGAAAAACAGTTTTATATTTAGATTTTGGAATGCCTTTTCCCTCATCAATAATATCAATAAATAAGAACTGGATTCGGTCATCAATATTTATAGTTATATTTCCTTTACCGACCATTGAATCTATTGCATTTTTAAGCAGATTTTCCACAACCCATTCAAACAGGGATGAATTAAACGGAACTAAAATGCGGTCGTTTTCAGAAAAATTGTATGTAAAATTAATCTTATCGGAAGATCGTGCTTTTATATATTTGATTGTATTGATTAATACGACGACAATATCCTGTTTCTCTAATTTTGGAGATGACCCTATCTTTGAAAATCTTTCTGTGATTTTTTCCAAACGGATGACATCTTTCTCAAACTCTCCCACAATTTTTTCATCAACATTTTTCATGCGAAGAAGTTCGAGACTTGCCATTAATGATGAAGTAGGCGTTCCCAGCTGATGTGCTGTTTCTTTAGACATGCCAACCCAAACCTGATTTTGTTCTGATTTTCGCGATACACTGAAAGCTATGTAAGACACAACTAAAAATAAACTAATAACACCAAACTGAATAATCGGAAAATAAAACAGGCGGGTTAATAATATGGATTCTTTATAGTAAATAAAATTCATATTCCCGTCAAGCAAAGTAATCTCTATTGGATCGTTGTCGTTTTTCATTTTTGCCAGCTGTTTTGCCAGGTATTCCGAATCATTTTCTCGGTGAGGATCAAGGTTTCTTGAAGATATTATTTGCCCATCCTTATTGGTTAATATTACAGGAACTGTTTCATTATTTTTAATAACCTCCAGGATAAACGTGTAGTCTTTTTCTTCGTTGTCAAGCGCTGACAGCTGCCTCATACCCAAAGCCCAAAGCTCAACCTTTTTTCTCTCTTCTGCTGCCAGCTTCCGTGCAAGATCATTTGTAATCAGAAATGTTGAAATTCCGATTATTATAGCTACAATAAGCAAGAGCAGCTTCCATTTTTGTTTTTTTGAATAAATATTCAAGTCCGGAGTTTTTTAATTAAAATGTAAAAATAAAATTACTAAAATAATTAACGAATAATATTTGAAGTAAATTATTTCATATTAATATTTGTTGAATCTTCTTCCCATTCAATAACAAATTTTTCATCTGAGTCAGATTTTTTCTTCTTTTTATCTTTTTGATCCGTTTCTTCAAATTCTATTTCAAAACTATTATTAGATTTTTGATTGTCGGGGTTTTGATTAATTGTTGTGTCTTTTTCATACCATCCGAACTCATCGTTAAGAATTTCTTTAAGTTCATTTTTTTCATCTTTCATACTTTCCTTACGATCAGCTCTCGCTGTTTTCCGGTCATATCTGATCTTCGTGTCATCACTATCTCCTTCTAAACTTAAAAACAATGTTATTCTACCTTCGGTATCTTCATTTGAAATTTCAGAATCCTGTTTCTTCTTCTTTGATCTCTTCCTCTTTCCTGAAATTAAATCGGATAACAAAACTTTTATATGATACAAATAATTCTTGTCGAAACGATGTTCTCCTGATGCTGTCAGGTTTATAGCTGAAGATTTTATTTCCATCTTTGGAATCGTAATTGTTTCTTCTTGTATGGTTATTTTGTTTTTTAACTCTGAAAATTTAATGTTTTTCAATTCATCAACATCAATAAAGCGGGACAATCCCATCATAGGCTCAAAATCATTTAGCTCGCCGTTTAAGATAAGAATATCACAATCGGAGCTTACCGAACTTTTATTTACTTCTATTTTATCCGACCAGTCCGATGTGAAAAACACGTCGCCGGATAATGTTCCGTCAATATTTTTATTGGTAATGAAGCTTTGTCCAAAATTATTAAACGAATAAAATAAATTGTTAATGTTTATGTTATTAAGCCTGCACTGTGTTTTTACTGTAAAATTATTATTTTGTTTTTGTAAAATAACACCTCCGGCCTTGACTTTCCCGTTCATTGAATTAAAAGCTATTTCGTGCATTGAGAACATTCCTGGTTTATAATTCATGTTACCTTTGATGCTTGTAGCATTAAATTTACCAACTTCAAAATTCCTGATATTTAGTTTTAACTGCATGGAAAGTTTGTCGGGGAACCTGTATGATGTTTCTTCTTCAATTGCATTATCAGCTTCAAATAACGGCGCCAGCTCATTCAGATTAATTTTCTGTGAAAACAACTTTGCATTAATATTAAAAATTTCGCGATCTTCGAAGTATTCAAAAAGCTTTGAAACTCTGCCATTAATTAAAAAATCGTTTTCTCCAATTTCAAAATATATACTGTCGGCATATAATGAATTCTGAAGGTTAACATTTCCTGAAATTTTTGTTAGCTGAACCGCCTTTCCTTTTATTTTAAATTCACCGTCATCAACACGAAGATTTATTTTGTAATCTTTTGTAAATAAGTCGCTGAATTTAAACTCTTTTAATTCATAATATGACCCGTTATAAACTATCTTAGCTGTCGCTTTTCCTTCAAATATTTCAAGCGTGTCAATTTCAAACACGTCTTTTATTTCACTAAATATCAATTCAGTATCCATATTTAATTCTATTAATGGATTAACTAAATTTTTAAGTTTAAACGTCCCTTTAAATGAATTATTCTCAAGCAAAGAGCTAAAGCTTTTTAAAACAATTTCTGAGTTTGACAAGTTATTAAGCTCTCCGTTGTTAAACTCTCCATCGATATTTATCTTACTAAACCGGACTTGTCTTTTCTCATCGAAAAGCTGTGCGTCGGAAACCAAAAATAGCGCATCAATATGAGGAAGAACTGTTCTGTTATTTTCTCCTGAAATATTCAGGCTTAATGTAATACTACCATCCTGAAAAGAAATTGCAGGAAATTCATTTTTAATTTTAGCCGGAAGGTTGTTGATAAACGATGGTAAATGCATGTTTTTACCGGAAATTAAAAGATCTGTTTTTGCTGATTCCGATTTTTCAATATTACCATTAACATCAAATTTTAAATTTTGCAATACCAAACTACCGTGTTTAATGTTAATCAGATCGTTAATAATATCCAGTTCTATTTTTGTTTTAACCTTCTTGTTTTCCAGGTATTTCGTGTTTTTAACGCTCAGCTCTCTAATTGTAAGACCTGATTTTATCTTCATTAAATAGTTTTGTCTTGAGAAATTTCCTTCAAAATCAATTCTGTCTGCATGTGTTATAAACAACAAGTCAGTTGCATCGTTGCAATAAACTATTTCAGAATTTATTATTTTTACTTCATTCAGATCCAGACTAAAATTCTTGTTTTGTTCTTCTGATTTTTTTTTCCAAAAGATGTAGTTTGGATTTCCATATTTATCAGTAAATAAATTTATTTTGCCCTGATCAAAACTAAGACTGCTAATATTATAGTTTTTAGAAAAAACGTTCGCAAGGCTCATTTGAACATAAATGTTTCCGGCATAAAACAGAGTGTCAGTATTAATTCCCCTTATTTCTCCCTCATATCCCTTTTTTGTAAACGCAATAACATCTTTAAATTCTAATGTTGCTTTTGGAAATTTTTTAAGAACCGTAAAATTAATTTCACCGACTTCTATTTCCGACAATAAATATTCGTTAAGCTCTTCAACCAGATACTGGCTTACTTCATCTTCAAAAATAATGCTTACAGAAATTGTAAATGCCAACAAAATAGTTAGGGCAATAATTAATCCAATAAAAATTGATTTTATATTTCTCATATTGTATTTTGGTCAAAAAACAAAGTTATATAAAGATATCAGAAAGATCATCAAATACTTTACCAAAGCATTAAAAACTATTTCTGTTTTGCATAAAAAAAGCCAACTTTATACGTTGGCTTAGTTATTACTGATGGTTAGCTTATGTTTTTTTCGATAAGGCCGTATAGAATTTTTGAATAATTTTGATCTGACCCGCTCGCCGGACTTGTTGCTAGGAGTGTTCGCGTCAGCTAATTTCTTATTTAACAATTGCATTACCAAAAAACACTCATTTAAAACGAAAGGAGGTAATCGACTGGTTCGATGATTTAGAAAATTTCAACTATTTTCATCGTAAAGAACAAGATTTGGATAAAATTATAAAATTGATTTGACTTTCAACATATACACCCTCACAACCCTGATGTGATTAAAAAAATATTTAAGCAGTATTGTTTTAAAAATTAATCCATATATTTCTAAAAAATTTAGAAATGAAAAAATACATCCTAATTCTTTTAGTTTTTGTAGCCTTTAAGGGAGTTGCTCAACAAGAAAGTGGTGCGCTACAATTTTGGAAAAATCTTAAATATCACTGTGGAAATACCTATGAAGGAGTGGTGATTGAAGCAACTGAAAACGACAGTTTCAGAGGCAAAAAATTAGTAATGCATGTCCGGTCGTGTTCAGAAAACATCATCCGAATTCCTTTTTTTGTGGGTGAGGACAAATCAAGAACCTGGATATTAAATCTGCAAAACGACAGAATTCAGCTAAAACATGATCACCGTCATGAAGATGGAACACCTGATGATGTAACACTATATGGTGGCATTGCTTCCAATTCGGGGTTACCTAATATTCAGTTTTTCCCGGCCGATCAGCAAACAGCTGATTTAATTTCTTATGCTTCTACAAATGTTTGGTGGATTACCCTTGAAGAGACAACTTTTACGTACAATTTAAGGCGAATTGGAACAGATCGTTTATTTTCGATTCAATTTGATTTAACTAAACCTATTCCTACTCCTTCTGCTCCTTGGGGTTGGGAAGAATAAAGGAAGAGAACTGCCTAATCCTGCCAGGCTTATTAAAACTTTTCCTATTTATACTTTTTTTGAATCTTGTCTATATAAAGTTTATGAATGTTTTTTACTTTACCCGTATCTCCTTCACAAATATATAATCTTACTACTTCTATAATTCCCTCTTTCCTGTAAAAAACTCCCTGAGCAGCATCAAAGTCGCTGTTATCAATGTTGTTTTTAATACTTTGAGTAAATTCTTTAAACTCATCCCACGGCAAGTCTTTTGGAAGCTCTATATAAAACTTTGAATCTTCTTCCAGATCATTATATAAGCCCTCTCCGGATTCGGAAACAAAAAAATGTTTGTTTATAATGATTATTCCTTTTGAATTAATCATTTTTTGTTTTGCAAATTTTATTCCGTATTCCTGAAACAGGCCTTGTAATTCAGGCAAAAAAGTGAAGCTTTTCAAATATTTAATTCGAATACATGGATATGATGTTGTTTTAAAATAAATATTCCCCTGAGATGCATTAAAATCAAATTCGAACTCCTGCTTTATTTTTTTTGTAACACGCGCTATTTCTTCGTAAGAATAGTCTTTGTTAACTATTAAAAATAGCGATCGTGGCTTTGATTTCTCCGGCAGGTTTTTTCCATGATAATCCGGATACGGATGTAAACTTTCAAGAACCAGGGTGTTTGGAATGATGTAACCTTCCAGCGTTGAAAGATTTGCTTCTTTCTTAATATATCCAATGGTTTCAATAAGAACTTTGTCCTGGCACATAATATTTTTTTTTACGTCAAGTTATTAATTTATAAAACCAATGTCAATTTTATATATTATTTTAACATTTACTGATGCAATAACAAAGCATTAGATTTACTTATTGGTTCATTTTTATGGATTTATGTTCTAATAATTTACCTTTGCACCAAACTATTCAGATATTTAAATCCGATGAAAAATATTACAAGAGATAGCATTGAAATAATGGCCCCGGTTGGCTCATACGAATCGCTTATGGCAGCAATACAGGGTGGTGCTAATTCTGTTTATTTTGGCATCGAAAAAATGAATATGAGGGCAAACTCTTCGAACAATTTTACATTCGGTGATCTTGAAAATATTGTAAAAATCTGTGTCGAAAATAATATTAAGACTTATCTGACAGTAAACACTATTATTTACAACAAAGAGCTGGATTTAATGCGGGAAGTTATCGATGCTGCCAAAAAAAATAATGTAACCGCAATTATAGCTTCGGATTTATCAGTAATTAATTATGCACGTAAAGTAGATGTCGAGGTTCACATATCAACGCAATTAAATGTAAGCAATATTGAAAGTTTAAAGTTCTTTGCGCAATTTGCCGATGTTGTTGTACTGGCCAGGGAATTGTCGTTAGATCAGGTTTCGGAAATTAGCGAAAAAATAAGAGAAGAATCTATTACCGGACCTTCAGGAAATTTGGTAAAAATAGAAATGTTTATTCACGGTGCTTTATGCATGGCCATTTCAGGTAAATGCTATTTAAGTTTACACGAAAAAAGTTATTCAGCTAACCGCGGTGCCTGCCTGCAGACTTGTCGAAAAGCTTATACTGTAACAGAAAAAGAATCCGGAAATCAACTTGAGATAGACAATGAGTACATTATGTCACCCAAGGATTTATGCACAATAAACTTTTTAAATAAAGTTTTAGGCGCAGGTGTAACTGTTTTAAAAATAGAAGGACGAGCGCGCCCGCCGGAATATGTAAAAACTGTTTCGGAGTGTTATAACGAAGCTGTTGGCGCATATTTGGACGGAAGCTTTGGTGATGAAAAAATTAAAGATTGGATAGATAGACTTTCTGCGGTTTTTAACCGAGGATTTTGGGATGGTTATTATTTAGGAAGAAAAATGGGAGAATGGAGTCATAAGTATGGTTCCAGAGCCACAAAACGAAAAATATATATTGGCAAAGCCACGAACTACTTCACAAATATTAATGTTGCCGAATTCTTAATAGAATCTCATGATTTAAAGGTTGGTGATGAAATATTGATTACAGGGCCGACAACCGGTGTAGTACAAACAAAAGTAGAAGAAATAAGAGTTGATCTTAAAAATACGGAGAAAGCGCAAAAGGGAGAACGGTGTTCTGTTCCTATTAAAGCTTTAATCAGAAGATCAGATAAACTATATAAAATAGTTGATGCCGATAAGATTAAACAACAATAAAAAAGCACTACGCTATTTCTTTTTTATTGATTAAAGCTCTTAATCCAATCCAAAACCTCTTCTTCTGTATTAAATAGTTTTAATGGCATTTTAAATTTATTCAAAACCTTAAGTATCATATTTAAGTAATACTTTTTAAATACGTTCCCGTCAAAAATTACCGCTGCTCTTTTCAGGCCTAATTCCATACCCCGGGGTATCACTTCTTTCTCGAACCAATTTCTGTTTTCGGGTGAAACGACGCTTTGATTTCTAATGTCCGACAAGAAATTTTCAGTTGTGTGTGTTATACAAAACTCTAAAAGTGTTATATAAGCATATTGGTATTCTTCTGTTGATGTTTTTCGTTTCCATACCATTTTCGCTAATTTTAACTCAGAATCATGCGTCAATTCGGCATAATCAGTATCAAGGATAATCTTTTTCATGGGAGGGGTGGTTTAGTGAAAGTGAGAATTTTTCAAATATAATAAAATTTCGATACAACACAAACCTGTTGCACCTTATTAGAACTGGTGTTAAATTTATGTCTGGCAACAACTTATCTGATGCTATACACCCTCCATAAAAATTTACAAAAAAAGAAAAGATGCATTTTCAATAAAAATGCATCTTTTTTGGCGCTTCAAATATCTCTTCAGCAATTACAATATTTTCTTAATATTTTCAGTTACAATATGTCCGTCGAATAACTGTACTATGCGGTGTGCATACTCAGCATCAGAAGGCGAGTGAGTAACCATTATTATTGTTGTTCCTTCGTTATTTAATTCAGAGAGAAGCTTCATTACTTCCTCTCCGTTTCCAGAATCAAGATTACCCGTAGGCTCATCGGCAAGAATTAGCTTTGGATTAGCAACGACAGCTCTGGCAATTGCGACTCTTTGCTGTTGTCCGCCTGATAATTGTTGAGGAAAGTGCTTACGTCTGTGTGCAATTTTCATTCTGTCAAGCACAGCTTCAACTTTTTTCTTTCTCTCTGACGCTGATACTTTTAAATATAATAACGGCAACTCTACATTTTCAGAAACAGTTAGCTCATCAATTAAATTAAAGCTTTGGAATACGAATCCAATATTTGCTTTTCTCAATTCGGTTCTTTGTCTTTCTTTAAATTTAGCAACTTCTGTTCCGCCAAATATTAAGCTTCCTTCAGTTGGATTATCGAGTAATCCGACAATATTTAAAAGTGTTGATTTACCACAACCGGAAGGACCCATTATGGCAACAAATTCTCCTTTTTGTACTTCAAGATCAACCTTGTTTAGAGCCGTAGTTTCAATTTCGTCTGTTTTAAATATTTTTACTAATTGATTTGTTTTAATCATGACAATTCTCCTTGTTATATTATTTGATTAATACCTTAACTATGAGACGATATTTATAATAAATTGTTACAAATTATACTTTTTTTCTATTATAACATGCTGAATTATTGTTTTTAACACTTTTTTAACTTTTTGCAAAACAAACAAAAGACGATAAAAAAGAAATGTTGCTGCATAAAAAAAGCTCCATAAAGGAGCTTTTTATTATTCAAATAAAAAATCAAAATCGTCATCCGGACCAAGTTCTCTGGGCTCCTCCTCAAACTTAAAAATTCTCGCCTTTCGCGGACCAATTAATTTAACTTCGGCATTATCGACTTTTAACATTGTTCCTTCGCGTAAGCCTACTACATATGTGTATGGATTAGCAACCAAGTATTCTTCCAGTCTTTGTTCCCTTGTTTCGCCTGCATGTCCTTCAGGATTTGCATCTAAATAATGTGGGTTTATCTGAAATCTTAAAAGATTCGTAGCATGAAAACTTTCCGGCTCCACAATGGGCATGTCGTTGGTAGTACATATTGTCGGGCATGCTACATTAGATCCGGCACTCCATCCTACGTACGGTTTTCCTTTTAAGCACTCATAACGTATTGTCTCAAGCAAATCCTGCTGCTGCATTATCTTTAAAAGATTAAACGTATTTCCCCCTCCAACAACAATAGCTTCTGCATCTTTCAGCGCCTGCTTCTTCTTATTGTGATCGTATAAATGAATAGAATCAACTTCGTAACCTATTTCTGAAAATCTTTCCTGAACCTTTTTTTGATAATCATCGAATGAAAACGTTACAGCCGCATAGGGAATAAAAAGGATTTTTTTTACGTCATCTCCCAAAAACTTTTTAATTTCCATTTTTGGATAATCAAGATATGCCTCTCCGGCATTGGTTGAATTGCTAATTAAAAGAAGTCTCATGTTATTGTGTTTTACTATTAAAAAAAATATGGGTTAAATATACTAAACAGGATAATCATATTCTAATTCCCATGACTAAAACATCATCAATTTGTTCATAATTACCTTTCCATTTATAAAATTCATCTTCAAGTACCTTTTTTTGTTCATCCATTGGCATATCCTTAATTCTTATTAGCATTTCCTTAAAAGGCAGCAGTTTAAATTTCCTTACATCAGGTCCGCCAAACTGGTCGATATACCCATCGGTAAATATATAAACTACGTCGCCGGTCTGAATATCTATTTCATGATTTGTAAACGATTCTTTTTCTATTATATGAATCCCTATGGGCATTCTGTCAGCTTTTAATGAAATAAAATTGTCGTTTCTGATAAGATATAATGGATTATATGCCCCCGAATATTGCAATCTCAGGTTTTCAGGATCAATAATACATAATGCTATATCCATTCCGTCTTTTGTTTCATCATCTTTACCAGTCTGATGCAATGATTCTTTCACATAATCTCTAAGTTGATTTAATATAGTGCTGGCTTTTAGTTCAGTGTTTTTGTTTACAATTTCGTTTAGAAATGCAAAACCCAACATGCTCATAAATGCTCCCGGAACACCGTGACCAGTGCAATCTACCGCAGCAATTACTATTTTCTCATCTTTATGTGTTATCCAGTAAAAATCTCCACTGACAATATCTCTTGGTTTGTAAAGTATAAAATGCTCAGGAATAAGTTTTGAAATATATTCTCCAGGCGGCAACACAGCAGTCTGTATCCTGCTTGCGTATTCAATACTATCTGTTATTTGCTTTTTCTGAAATGCCAGCAAATCTTTTGCTCTTCTGATTTTTTTAATCTGATAAAATAATATTAAAAGAAATATTAATATTGAGACAAAGCCACTTAACAAGAAAATTGAAAAATGTTTTTGCTTTTTTATCTGTAAATCTTTTATAGTTTTTTCATTTTCAAGATTCTTTATTTGCTGTTCTTTTTTCTTTGTTTCATATCGGGTTTCTATTTCCTGAATTTGTCTTGACTTTTCAGTGTTAAATAAAGAATCATTTATGGCAAAAAACAATTCGTGATATTCAAGTGCTTCTTTATATTTAAATTCAGTTTTGTAGATTTGTGATAGCAGGTTATACACATCCCCGATTTCAGCTAACGCTCCAACTTCTTTTGCAATATCAAGTCCAAGCGACAGGTGCTTTTTTGCATTTTTCATATCACCCTTTGATTTATATAGGTCTCCAATAAGCATTTGTGTTTTAGACTGCTCTCCCTTTTGACCCAACTCAGTTTCAAGCTCCAGAATCTTAAAATAGCTTTTTAAGGCTTTTTCTTTTTGTCCTAATATATTTAGTATCTCAGCCAAATTTGATAAGGCCATTAATTGTTGTCTTAAATATCCTAATTCAACATAAATTTCATATGCACTCTCAAAATAATTTCTAACATTATCGTAATCCTCTGTATAATAATTAACAATTGCCATATTATTATATAAAAGAGCAATTCCGGCTTTATCGTTAATCTTTTCCCTAATTACCAATGACTTGTTATATAATTCCATGCTTTTTGAATAATCACCTTGTCTGAAATAAAGTAATCCGAGATTTAAGTATGTTTTAGCTATTCCTAAAGAATCATCAGTAGTTTCATAAATACTAAGTGCTTTGATGAGACAATCCATAGCTTCATTATATTTTCCTAGTTTTTCATAGGTGTTGCCTAAATTAATGTAAGCTGAACCAACCCCTTTATAATAATTTTCTCTTTCACAAATCTCCTTTGCCCTGGTCATATAATTAATGGCATTTTCAAAATCTCCGGTTATGTTATAGAAATTCCCATATTTTAACATCACTTTTGATTTCAAAAAGTCGTTGTCTAATTTATTAACAATCTCCAGAGCCTGATCCAAATATTTTTTTCCTGATAAAACTTTACTATGTTCATAGTTTTCGTAAATACTAATTAAAATATCAACTTTTACTGAGTCATCCGGCCTGTTAAGCAACAACTTCAGACTATCAGTTTTTATTGACTGTGAAAACAATGAATACGGAATAATAAAGAATGTTAACAGTAGAATTCTTTTCATATTATTAAATAATTAGTTGCATATATGCAAGGTACAATAATATTAGTTAAAATAGCTGTTTTTCTCTGACAGGAAAATAAAAAAACAGCTACCCGTAAAGATAGCTGTCGAAATCTAATTTAACCTTTTTTATTCAAAAGACAGAGCAATACCAATAGATAAAGGATATAATTCAGGTCCTTTATTAGTTTCGAATAAAGGAGTAAAATAATACGTTCCATAAATCATCCAGTCTCCAACTCCAAGTCGAGCATGTACACCATAACGGAATGGAGACAAGTTAAAATCATCTCTCGTTCTCTCTTTGTTTTTATTGTCGTTTTCCTTATATACAATTTTTGTGTTTGACCCCAACTTTACACCCCCAATAGCGCCAGCAGAAAATATTACTCCACTATGTTGGTAAGAAGAGCTGTGAAATTCTAATAATAATGGTAAAGTGGCGTATGTTGTAGATAGTTTAGATTCCAAAATATCCCATCCTGGTTTTTCAGTAGCTAAATCTCTAATTTCAATTATACCTGTTGTTGTATTTTCTTGAATAGAATTTTTATTATCAAAACGATAGTAATTCCACTCAAGTCCTAGTCCTGTTACCAAACCAACTTTATCATTTATTAAATTAATACTGTATTGTGCAAAGTTTACATTCATATTCCACGATTTGCCGGTATTTAGATCCAAATACTCGTCTGTAGCATCACGACTAAATGAAAAGTTTTTGTCTACAAAGTTGCTCATACCCAATGAAAATCCTGACCATGATCCGGTAAATCCTTTATCATCATCCCAAATCCAGTCCCAGGAGTCTTTGTCGTGTTTTTTTACAAAAATCTGAGTTTCTCCTTCATTTTCAATAATTTTTACTGTTTTTCTTTTAAATCTGATGTTTGTAGTATCATCATTCTCATTTTTTAGTTCTTCTTTCATTTCGTTTACATTTGGCTCAGTATCCTGACCAAAAACACTTAATGTAATTATTAAGCTAACTAATATTAATGTTATTTTTTTCATGATTTTAAAATTTATTTATTTATACTTTTGATTGTTTTTGTATGTGACGAACAACAACATCGAATTGTTACAGTTCGTTCTGATCTTTTTTTGCAGGAGAAGAAAATGCTATTAGTCTTGAATTAAATTCTGTTTTATCCGGCATGCCATTTTCATCATATATTCTTTGGAGGGTCATGTTGCTTCCGGTAATTTTATTAATCCCCTCAACCCCGGCTTGTGCAAAATCGAAAAGCTCCAGTCTGTCCTTATTTTCCTTTTTCAATACTCGCTTATTGAAGGTTTCCGCTAAAAATGATTTTACTGATATATACTGACTGTTGTTTTCCTGTGATTTCTTTTCAGGATAATTATATTCAACAGGATTTATAAAAGCAAGCTTTTTAACTGTTGATTTAAACTCCATTTCTATTTCAACGGGATAGAGTTTTGCAAGCTGATTATACTCACGAATTAATTCCGGGTTATTTGAAGCAGAATTTTCGACTATATTATCATTTTTGTCCACATTTATTAATCTGTTACTATTTGCTTTATTTACAATTACACTCTCCGTGACTTCCTCACTTATATTCCTGTTGATTTCTGTTTTTGTTTCATTGCTTTCCACATCGTCAATGTACGCAATTTTTTCAGCCGGAATTGTTTCTCCAATTTGATTTTTTGGAAGAAAATTGTAAACTGCTACTGCAATTACTATTGATGCTGCTGCAGAAATTACAGAATATCTGTTTTTAAAAACAAACGAACCGGTCGTTTTTTTCTTAAGTCTGTTTTTATACGAAAAATCGATTGTTTCGTCTGCCGTTATTTTGGTTAGCTTATACAGATTAAATTCTCTTTCACTCTTTTCGTGGTCATTAATTAAACTATCAAATTCAACAATTTCTTTTTCATTCAAATCGCCTTCGATCCTCGCAATACATAATTCATCAAAGTTATTTGAAGTGTTATCAGAGACAGTTAAGGATTTCCTTAAAACTTCTTTCCCACGGAAAGCTGTGTTTGATTTTAATTTCGGAATATCTGTTAATAAATCAAGCTCTTCCTTTAAATCCGGATTGCTTTTTAAAAATGACATTAACAGACTTTCTTCAAAAGGAAGCAGCTTTCCCTCTGTAAAGTCAAGAAAATATTTTTCATAATTATTTCTGTTAATATCAATCATTTATCTGTTCTTTTTTAAACCAATGCTTCAATACTGCCAATATATTTTTTAAGCGCAAGACGTCCTCTATATATGTATACTTTCACCTGAGATTCTGACAAGTCAGTAATTTCGGCTATTTCGTTATATGCGTAGCCTTCATAATCTCTCAACAAAATTACTGATCTCTGAATATCAGGAAGTATATTTAGAGCTTCATCTAAAACTTCACTTAATCCATTGTAAGAATCTGTGTGTGCGCCGATATAATTATCTGAATCACTAAGGCTTGTTATTCTTTTATTTTTTCTGATTTTATCAATCATTGTATGATATGCTGTAGAAAACAAGTATGACTTAACTTTACTAAACGAAACTTCAGAAGCCCTTATCCACATTTTTTCATAAGTATCCTGTACAATATCTTTTGCTTCATCTTCATCTTTAATATTTTTTAAGATAAAGCGAAAAATCCCGTCAGAATATGAATCGACACTCTTATTATACTCTTCTACAGTCATTAAAATTACTCTGTTTCTAAACTATGACGTTTATGTTTATTAAAAGTTACAGACAAAATTAATTTTTTTCATGATTAATAAAATTTTTATCTTTAGCACTTATTCAAATTTAAATTTTATAATATGAAAAAGCTCGCTTTACTAAGTATAGGAATTGTTATCCTGTTACATTCGTGTAAACAAAATGATTTTGACGAAAGTAAATCTCAGGATCATTTAATAATGTCAACTTTGTGGTATCAAAAGTCAGGGGAAATGAAGGCTATATATTACCAATGTTTTAACTGGGCAAAGCTTCGTGTTGAAATGAGTCTGCAAAATAATCATTCAGAAATAAAAAAAGCTGTTGTTGTTGATATCGATGAAACAATGCTGGATAATAGTCCGTTTGAAACCAAATCTATTAATACCGGACAGGGATATTCCAGAGAAACCTGGGGCGGCTGGACGTCAAAAATTGATGCAAAGCCTTTGCCTGGAGCGGTAGAGTTTTCAAAATATGCTGAATCACGGGGCGTAGAGGTATTTTATATTTCAAACAGAGGTGTTGCCGATTTCGATGTTACATTAAAAAACCTTCAAAATGAAAATTTTGCATTTGCTGATAGTGCACATCTACTATTAAAAACCAA
Source organism: Bacteroidales bacterium (assembly GCA_019038645.1). Lineage (GTDB taxonomy): Bacteria > Bacteroidota > Bacteroidia > Bacteroidales > UBA12077 > UBA12077. The sequence continues at coordinate 20,309 of JAHOYT010000086.1, read as the reverse complement.
CACCAACAGTAAAAAAGAAAGAAGGAGTCTGGTTACAGAAAATTATGAAATAATTTTATTGATTGGTGATAACCTGGGTGATTTTTCTGAAATTTTTGAAGACAGGTCATTAAATTACGGTTTTGATGAAGTTGAAAAACACAAATCAGATTTTGGAGACAAGTTTATTGTTTTACCCAATCCAATGTATGGCAGCTGGGAAAATGCTGTTTTTGAGAACAATAAAGAATTAACAAACGAGGAAAAATATGCGCTAAGGAAAAATGCTCTGGAAGGATTTTAATAAACTATTTCAGGTATTTGGTTAGTATTTCAAGGAGCATTTCTTTTTTTATCGGCTTTGAAATATAATCGTCGCACCCTTCATTAATACTGTGTTCTTTTTCGCCTGACAATGCATATGCTGTTTGTGCAATAACCGGAACGTCTTTGTTGTGTGCTTTAATTAATTTTGTTGCTTCATATCCATTGATTCCCGGTAGCTGAATATCCATTAATACAAGATCAAAATGATTTTCACTATTAAATAGATCCAGCGCCTCTTTTCCCGTTTTTGCCCAAAACAGTTTTGCATTGGTTGGCTTCAGATAATTTTCAATCAGATAATAATTTGAAGGTGTATCCTCCACAATTAGAATTGTTTTATCGGACCAGTTTTTTAAATTTTGTAGCGGGATTTCATTCTCGTCTGAAATATACGGATTGTCGAGTATTTGATAAGGCAAAGTAAAATAAAACTCTGAACCAATTCCTTCCTGAGAATCAACTCCTATAGCACCACCAAGAAGATCAATAAGTTTTTTGGAAATCGACAACCCCAGACCTGTGCCCTTTAATAATTTTTTACGCCCGTCATTTACCTGGTTAAACCGATCAAATATAATGTCAATTTTATCCTCAGGAATTCCGGGCCCGGTGTCCCGCACAAAAAACTTAAGGAGTTTTCTTCCTCCTTGCGTTATTTGATTGTATCCTATAAGAATTTTTCCGGAATTTGTAAATTTAATCGCATTGTTAACCAGATTGTTCATTACCTGCCTGAAGCGTGCCTTGTCGGTAAAAATGGCTATTCTTTCATTATTAGGTTGTACTGACAGATTTAATTTTAAATTTTCTTTTTTAATATAATCTGCATCATTTAAATAAAACTTAAACGAGCCCTTAAGTAATTCACTTACATAATGTAACGATTTATTGACAGATAACTCGTCAGCTTCAATTTTAGAAATATCAATAATATCATTTATAATATTTAATAAATCGTAACTACTGGACTGTGCCAGTTCAATTATTTCATCTTTTTGTTCAGGCGTAATTTCGGAATCTCCCAATAAATTAATAAAGCCAATAATAGCATTCATCGGGGTTCTGATTTCGTGAGACATATTTGCCAAAAATGCCGATTTTAATATGTCTGACCTTTCCGCTTTATCTTTGGCATTTTTTAATTTTTCATCCGATATTTTTCTTTCTGTAATATTTCTGCTAAAAACAAAGTTGAACTCTTCTCCCTCAAATTCCCGAAAATTAAATGCTGCCTCAACAGGGATTTCATTTCCCATTCTGGTTTTATAATAAAGCTGAATTACATACGATCTTTTCTTTTTTAGCTGCTCCCAGTATTCATTCCACACATCTTCAGAAAATTCAGGAACAATATCAAAAATCGACATCTCAATAAACTCATCTTTAGTATAACCAAGCATTGAACTAGCTGAATTGTTAATATAAATGAATTTGCCGTCTTTTTTTATCCAAAAAATAGCATCAACTGCAATATCTATGGAAAATTGTGAAATTCGTAATTCAGAAGTCCTTTCATTTACCCTCTTGTCCAGTTCTTTATTAATATTCTGAATTTTTTTACTTTTTTTCCTGATAAGCTTATTCTGAAGAATAAGGAGAACAAGAAAAATAACAACACCAACCAAAACAATCATCGTTATAATAATCTGATAACGCTGATTCAAAATTTTCTGATCCTGATCGGCAAGCTCTTTTTCTGATTTCAGGTTTTCGTATTTTATCTTATACTCTTCAATTCTTTGGTTACTGATTGATTCATAAACAGAATCCTTTAATGAATTGTATTCCCGATAATTCGATATCGAATTTAAATAGTCTTGTTTTTCAAAATAGGCTTCAGATAATAGCTGATAATTAACAATAAGTCTTTGTTTAAAATTATTTTTGAGAGATATTTCCTGACCTTTTAATAAGTTTTCTATGGCTTTGTCAAATTCTCGTTTTTTAATATAAGCATTACCCAAATAATTATATACTTCAGTAATGCCGTGCAAATAATCTAATTCTATCCACATTTTAAGTGCTTCGTAATAATATTCCAGAGCTTCGTCGTGTTGATTTGCCAAAACATAAGCCTCACCCATATTCCCCAGAGTATTTGCTATGCCATAAAGATTATTTTGTGTTTTTTTAATTTCCAGCGAGCGATTCAAATAATCCAGTGCCAGCTCAATGCTGCCTTTATCCCTGAAAATCATTCCGATATTATTATACGACCTTGCAATACCATCGCTATCGTTAACTTCTCTGTAAATTAGAAGTGCTTTCTGATAATTATCCAACGCAGAATTCTCATTTCCCAGATAATAATATACACCACCAATATCTTTTAGAGCTCTGGCTATTTCTGCTTTATTGTTTTCCTGTTCATAATAAAAGAGTGCTTCCTGAATAAAGTTTATTGCTTTATCATAATTATTAAACCTAATATGGTTTAGTCCCAGAGTATGTTTAACATTTGCATACTGCTCTTCTGTTAATTCTGATTGAAATTCCCTCAGTAATCTGTTAAATATTTCCTCTGCACTTTCGAAGTAGGCGTTATCAAAATATAAATGACCTAATAATATTAATGTGTTTACCTGTTTTTCCGTTTCTTTTAAGCTGTCTGCCAAACGATTCGCGGTCAGCAATATATATTCTGCTGAATCAAAATCACTAATCGCTTTTTCCCTTGCAATATTTAGAAGATAATCAACAGATTGAACATTGAATCTTTCTATAATACTGTCGTTTTCTAAATGACCGGTTTTTTTGGCAAATCCATCTGAATCAGCTAGTAGTACAATAATAATAAATAGAAAATATTTTATTTTCATAATATTTATCATGCGAAATTAAACAACTGAAAATTAATGAATTATTTCAATTATTACTAAATTTATTAAAATTTATTCTAAAATATTTGTTTTTATGAATCAATTAATACTATCTTTGACCAACCGTTCATTCATAAGTGGTTTTTGAACAATAATTTTAACCTGACATATAATTTAAAGAAACATGTCTCCAAGAACACCAGAACAATTTGAAGAAATAAGAGAAGCTACCATCCAAAAAATTATGGAAGTTGCTCTGGAGCTTTTTGCAAACGAAGGTTATTTTCAGTCTTCCATAAGTAAAATTGCAAAAAAAGCTGGCATATCTAAAGGATTAATGTACAACTACTTTGAAAGCAAAGAAGATTTATTAAAAGCTATAATTTTTCATGGATTTGACGAGTTATTACATTTAATTGATCCAAATCATAGCGGAATTTTAACACAAGAAGAATTAATCCACTTCATTAAAAAGTCTTTTAAAACAATAAAAGATCATCTTGTATATTATCGCTTGTATTTCTCATTATTACTTCAAGCTCCGGTAATGAAATTATTCGAAAAGGAATTCTGGGCAATGTTTGAACCATTCTTTAAAATATTATATGCATATTTTGAAAAAGAAGGCTATGAAGACCCTCAGGCAGAGGTTTACTTATTCCAATCGATGCTTGATGGTGTTGGAATGACTTATGTTTCAGATCCGGAAAATTATCCAATTGATGCGGTAGAAAAGAAAATAATATCAATGTATTCAAAAAAATGTTAAACACTATGAAAACAAATCGTGTATTAAAATCAGCACTTCTTACAGTGATGATTTTATGTAGTTTGTCATCGGTTTTTGCACAAGATGCAAAAGAAATTATTAGAAAAACTGATGCAAAATGGAATGGTGAAAAATCCAGCCAGGGAACTATGACAATGACAATAGTTAGACCTACCTGGGAAAGAACCATTCAATTCAAAATCTGGACTCTTGAAAGAAATTATTCAATGACACTTATAACAGCTCCGGCAAAAGAAAAAGGTCAGGCGTTTTTAAAACGTAATGCAGAGATGTGGAACTGGATGCCCACTATCAGTCGAATGATAAAACTTCCACCATCAATGATGTCAAATGGATGGATGGGCTCTGATTACACCAACGATGATATTTTAAAGGAATCATCGATAGTAGTTGATTTTACTCATAAAATAATTGGTTCAGAAACGATAGATGGCTGGGATTGTTGGAAAATTGAGATGTATCCAAACGAAGATGCCGCAGTTGTTTGGGGTAAAATCATTAAATGGATAAGTAAAGATGAATATTTAATGATGAAATCGGAATACTTTGATGAAGATGAATATTTGGTTAAAACTGAATTCGGGACTGATGTAAAAACTATAGATGGAAGAAAAATTCCATCAAAAATTGAAATTGTTCCTGCAGATAAGGATAATCAAAAAACAGTTGTAATTATTGATGATATGAAATTCAATGTTCCGTTGAAAGATGCGTTTTTCTCACAGCAAAATATGAAACGCTTACGATAATTATTAATGAATAATTAAAAATTAATAATGGAAAATAAATCTGAAAATATAATTGTTTCAAAAACATACGCTTTCGCACTTAAGGCAATTAGGCTATACAAATCTTTATTATCAAATAATAAATATATTTTATCAAAACAATTTTTAAAAAGTGCAACTTCAATTGGTGCTAATGTAGAAGAAGCAATTGGAGGACAATCAAAAAAAGACTTTATAGCTAAATTATCAATTTCATATAAAGAAGCACGTGAAGTGCACTACTGGATACGTTTGCTAAAAGACAGTAGCCTTATTAATCTTGAAATAGCAAATGATTTATTGATGGATTGTGAGGAAATTCTAAAAATACTAACTGCTAATCTTAAAACTTCAAAATCAAACTAATTATACATTATTAATTATTAATTATGAGAATATTCTCAATGGCCTGGAAAAATCTTTGGAGAAACAAACGAAGAACTCTAATAACAGTTGCATCGATCTTCTTTGGAGTGTTAATTTCGACTATTATGAGCTCGCTCCAGGATGGAACCTACGGAAATATGATTGATATGTCGGTTAAGCTTTCTTCAGGATATTTACAAATACAGCATCCTGAATATCAAGACAACAAATCAATAAACAATATCTTTGAACCAACTGATGAATTCATATCAGAAATTTCCGGAATTAAAGAAATAACAACAGTGGCTAAAAGACTAGAATCTTTTGCTTTACTCTCATCAGGACCAAATACACGCGGAGGTGCTGTAATTGGTTTTGAGCCAGATAAAGACAACAAAACTTCAAATCTTAAAAACTGGATCTCCGAGGGAGATTTTTTAAACTCCGGGGATAAAGGCGTATTGCTAACCGAAAATATTGCTAAACATTTAAAATTAAATGTTAATGATACTATCATTTTGATCAGTCAGGGTTATCATGGAGTAACTGCCGCAGGCAAATATCCTGTAAAAGGAATTTTAAAATTCTCAACACCACAAATGAACAGTTTGGGTATATTTATGGATATTAATCTTGCACAGGAATTTTATTCCGCCGGGGGTATGATTACTTCATTAATGATAATGGTAGATGATTATACGGATGTAGCTCCTACTGCACGAAAACTAAAAAACTTGGTTGCTTATAAATATAATGTATTAAGCTGGCAAGAGGTAAATCCTGCAATTGTTCAATTTATTGATAGTGATAAAGCCGGAGGAATTGTGATGAAAGCTATTCTTTATATTGTAATTGGATTCGGGATTTTTGGGACAATCATTATGATGGTTGCTGAACGTAAAAGGGAGTTAGGTGTCATGATAGCAGTCGGAATGCAAAAATTTAAACTGGCTGTAATTCTTTTTTATGAAACGATCCTTATTGGTATCGTTGGTGTTATTGCTGGTTTTATTGCAAGTATTCCTATTATTCTTTTTCTTGTTGATAATCCAGTTGAATTACCTGAAGAACTTGCTGAAGCATACCTGCAATTCGGATTTGAGCCTTATATGTTTTTCGGAACGGCGCCAAATGTGTTTATTAATCAGGCATTAGCCATATTTATAATTACATTAATAATATCACTTTACCCTGTATTTAAGGTTAAAAACCTAAAAGTTACTAATGCTTTAAGAGCATAAAATAATAGATTATAAGATGTTAGTATCAAGTATTAAGATAATATACAGTGCTAATTTTCAAATTATTATTCCGATGTATAAATATTTAATAACAAAAATTTAGAAATTATGATTTGGTCAGTATCATGGCGAAATGTATGGAGAAGCAAAACCAGAAGCTTAGTAATAATTTCAGCTATTGCGTTGGGAGTTTTTGCAGGAGTCTATACAATCGCATTTATGCTTGGTTGGGTTAATCAACGTGTTGATAATGTCATTAAAACAGAAGTATCACATATTCAGCTACACCAAGCCAATTATTTACAAACAAACGAAGTACACGATTATATCACAGGTGTAAATTCCATAAAAGAAAATATCGAAAAGAATCCAAATGTTGCAGGTGTTTCAACAAGACTTATTGCAACATGCATGATTTCTTCTGCTGAAACAGGTTCCGGAGTACAAATTGTAGGTATTGATCCCGAAAATGAACAAAAAGTAACAAACTTACACTCTAAAATTATTGATGGAGCATATTTCGAAGGTGTAAAAAGAAATCCGATAGTTATTGGAGAAAAACTTGCCGGGAAATTAAAAGTTAAAGTTAGATCAAAAATCGTGGTTACAGTTACTGAAATGGACGGAACACTTTCTGGAGGTGCATTTAGGGTGGCTGGAATTTTTAAAACAGCAAATTCCGTTTACGATGAAATGAGAGCTTTCGTTAGAATAGAAGATCTTCAAAATCTTATAAAAATTGATGATAATGTAGCACATGAAATGGCTGTTTTGATGAGTGAAAACAACATTGAAAATGAAATGGCTGATCAGATAAGATCTAAATATCCAGAATTACAAATAATGACCTGGTCAGAACTTATGCCCGAAATGAAAATGATGAACGAAAGTATGAATTTTATGATGTACATTTTTGTTGTGATCATATTATTAGCTTTAGGCTTTGGTATAGTTAACACCATGTTAATGGTTATACTTGAGCGGGTTAAAGAACTGGGAATGCTCATGGCTGTCGGAATGAACAGATTAAGAGTCTTTACTATGATTGTGCTTGAAACTATATTTCTATCATTAGTTGGAGGGATAGTTGGAATTGCATTTGCAGTAATATTAACAATAATCACAGGTAATACAGGAGTAGATTTATCATTGTGGGCAGAAGGCTTAAGTTCAGCCGGTTTTGATACCATGATTTATCCTGAAATAGGAATTGATTCAGTAATTGTGGTAACTATACTGGTAATATTAACCGGTATTTTATCTTCAATTTATCCTGCACGGAAAGCTATTAAGCTAAATCCTGCAGAAGCAATAAGAATGGAATAAATGGCTCCCGAAAGCTTTCGGGATGGCAATTAGCCTTTAGCTATTAGCAATAAAAATAAAACAATAAAAATAAAATGTTTAACATAGCTCTTTACTTTAGCCTACGGTAAAAAACTAAGAGTCAAAAGCCAAAAAACATGAAAGTATTAGAATTAAAAAATCTCGTTAAAATATACAATGATTCAGAGATTCAGGTAAAAGCGATTAATAATATTAATTTATCATTTGAACAAGGAGAATTTGCTGCTATTGTTGGACCATCAGGATCGGGAAAAACAACCCTTTTAAATATGATTGGAGGATTAGACAATCCAACAGAAGGTGATATTATTGTTAATGACAAAAACATTAAAGAGTTTAGCTCATCAAAATTAATCGATTTCAGATTACGAAATATCGGATTTGTATTCCAGGCTTATAATCTAATTCCCGTTTTAACGGCAAAAGAAAACGTCGAATTCATTATGGAACTACAAGGTAAAAAGAAAGCAGAAAGAAGTGAGCGTGCTATGGAGTTATTATCTGCCGTAGGAATTGCAGACAGAGCAAATAGCCGGCCTTCAAAATTATCTGGTGGTCAACAACAAAGAGTTGCTGTTGCAAGAGCTTTGGCATCAAAACCTAAATTTATTTTAGCAGATGAGCCAACTGCAAACCTCGATTCCAAATCAACAGAAACTTTACTTGACATAATGGAAACGCTTAATAAAGAAGAAAATATAACGTTTATATTCTCTACACATGATCAACGGGTTGTAAATAAAGCCAGAAGAGTAATTACTGTTGAAGATGGTCGTGTTGTTTCTGATGAACGAAGAAGTTAGTTCTTCGAACAATCAAAAATGAATAATTAAGAATTAATAATCGAATACGGAATTCACTATTACCAATTCTGAGTTCTGTACTCTGAATTCTTAAAATAATAAGCAATGAAAAAAATATTATTTGTACTAGTATCTCTTCTGGTTATATATAGTTCAATAGCTCAAGAAAAAGAATCAGTTTTCTCAAATATGACTTTAAATGGTTATGTAAAATACATGAATACTTCAATGTTTAATGATGTTGATTCTGTTTGGCTTGTGGATAATTTAATTCACAATCGCTTAAATTACAGGTGGTACATGAACGACAAACTAACTCTTGCTGTTGATATGCGTAACAGGCTCATATATGGAGATTTGGTTAAGTTTATTCCTGATTATGCTAATTCAATTGAAGCAGATAACGGATTCCTGAATTTTTTAACGAATAATATAACTGATGGGAATTCCTATGTGTTAAATACTGCATTTGACAGAGCTTATCTGGAGTATAATAATAATAAATGGTTGGTTACAGTGGGTCGGCAACGAATAAACTGGGGGCAATCATTTGCATGGAATCCCAACGATATATTTAATTCATACTCATTTTTTGATTTCGACTATGAAGAACGACCCGGAAGTGATGCTTTAAGAATTCAATACTATCCAAACTTTACTTCTGTTGCCGATATTGCTGTTAAAATTGATAGAGATAATAATATTACTGCAGCAGGATTATATAGATTTAACAAATGGAGTTATGATATACAATTATTGGGTGGAATAATTGATTCAAGTGATTATGTTGTTGGAGCAGGCTGGTCGGGCAGTATCAGAGATTTTGGTTTTACAGGAGAAATAAGTTATTTCCATCCTCAAGAAAACTTCTCTGATTCAATTGGAATTACAATAATTTCTGCAGGATTAAGCTATATGTTTGACAATTCGCTAAACATTTCATTTGAAGGAAATTACAATGGATATTTCGACAAATTAAATATGAGCAGTTTTAACGATTTGTATTTCATGCCTTTATCTGTTAAAACAAGTTCATATAGTAAGTTTTCATGGTTTGGACAGGTTTCGTATCCTATTCATCCTTTGCTTACCGGAAATATTGCAATAATGTATTTCCCTTCTTTAGGAAATGGTTACTTTCTAATGCCATCTCTAGGATACTCTGTTAGCGAAAATTTCGAATTTGCTTTGTATGGTCAGCGATTTGAAGGAACGTTTGGCGGGCAATACGATAAAATGACAATGCTATTTTTAAGATTCAGATATAGTTTTTAAGCTATACCTCTTTAAGCCAACGTAAAGCAGCTTCTTTGGTTGAGAAAATATTGAATTTATAATTTTCTATTTTATTTAGCCTTTTGTATAGCATTCCCAGCGCCATTTCAACCGGGCCAGAAATAACAAATGCATCATAGATGAATTCCTTTTGAGACAAGGTAATTCTGTTCTCTTCCAAAAATTGTACTAATTCTTTCGGCTTAACCTTCCTTGCAAATTTACCTTTAGATGCATCTGAAAAAATTTTCAGCCTTTTAGGAAGTGATTCGTCTTCTCTAACTGAGATTATATAATCTTTAAGATCGTTAAGAGCAATTTTTCCCTCAAATGTTGTTTCGAGTATACCTGTCTCATTATTATATCTGAATGATATCATATTAAAACAAATTTTTAATTTTATTAACAATATAATCCTCATTCAAATCATTAATACATTTAAAATGCTTCCTGGGACATTCGGTAAATCCGATTTTTGTACACGGTCTGCATTTTAAATCCTTTATTTCCATAATTTTCGAATCAGGATGTGGCAAGTAAGGATACATTCCAAATTCAGGAATTGTATTTCCCCAAACTGAAACAATTTTCTTTTTAAAAGCACTGGCAATATGCATTAGACCGGTGTCCGGCGTAAGAATAACATTCGCCTGTTTTATCAACGATGCCGATTGGTTAATGTTAAACATTCCGCATGCATTATAAATATTCCTTCCAACCGCATTTTTTATTTCTTCTGCCTCTTTCTTATTATCTGGTCCTCCAAGCAAAAGGATTGGTTTATCAAGCTTCCTGCAAATAGAAATAATCTTTTCTTTTGTTAGCTTTTTTGTATTATGAAATGCACCAACCACAATTCCTACATATCCATATTTTAAATCTTCGGATATCTCTGAAATATTAACTTTGTCTTTTTCAGGAATAAAATAATCTAGTCCTTTTTCATCATTTTGAATATCAAAAACTTTTAAAGTTTCTAAATAGCGGTCAACAATGTGAGCTTTGGGCAACTTATTAATTTTTAAGTTTACCAGCAACCACTTTTCTTTGTTTAATTTATCAAAGGAAAACGAGATTATTTTTAGTCTGTTTTTAAATCTTGCTGTTCTTAAATTTCGGTGTAAATCGATAATATAATCAAAATGCTCATACTTCAACTCCTGAGCAGTTTCCTTTATGGACTTTGTTAAGGTGTGTACCCTGTCTACATATGGATTGCTTTCTAAAATAGACTTGAATTGAGGCTTTGTTAAATAGTGTATATCAGCACTTTTCACCTGTTGCTTTAATATTCTAATAACAGGAGACGTAAGTACAATATCACCAATTGAACTAAAACGAATAATTAAAAATTTTACTTTATTCATTATAAGCTAAAAATATTTTTTGACAGAAATGGGTAATGGGTGTAAAGATATAAAAGCTTTTAGATTTTAGAAGCCAGCTCATGGAAAATATAAAACAGGATCTTTTCAAAAACTCTGACGAATAAAATCTTTCCTGTTTTTTAAATCAACATCAAAATTCTGATTATGTTCTTTTTACCTTATTTTACTGAAGAACATTGTTAAAGCAAGCCAATATTCCTGATTGTTTGAATTACTTCTCCATAACGATTTTGAGCCATGCTCTCCTCCTTTTTGAGGTGCAAATATTGTTTTGTTAACAGAAGGAACAAAACTTAACATCTTGTCTACATATTCATTTTCCCGTTCGGAAGAAGCAGCGAAAACGGGTTTTTCGAAACCCTTCAATTCAGACTGAATATTTAGTTCTGGTGCAAAAAACTCCCCCGGGCTAAATGCAATAACAGCTTTTACATCAGGATTAGTTTTAGCAACCAATAAACATAAAGAAGCTGAAAAGGAGCTGCCAAATAAAACAACTGGTTCTTCGCTGCGTTCAGTCACCCATTTAATGGATGCTTCAATATCTTTCCGGGAACTTAAATAATCGGCAGGAAATCCTTGTTGTATTGCCAATAGTGCTGTATGGTTCTGGATATAATTTACTTCTCCTCCCGCCCTAAGGTCTACTGCCAGACAGTTATAACCAAATTTAATTATTTTATCAGCAATCTGACGATATTCGCCCCTGCTGTAACCCGCCTGATGAAAAAGTAAAATATATGGTTTTTCCGAATTTACTTCATATAAATCTGCAGTTATTTTTAACCCGTCAGACGCTGTAAAAGAGACTTTTTCCTGAGCTTCTGTTACACAGAATAAAAACACGAATATGAAAACAAATACAACCCTCATGTTTAACCAACTAAATTAATACAGATTCTGCAAGAATAATCACATTATTATCCTTTACTTCTATAATTCCACCACTGATATCGAAAAATGATTCTGTGCCACCTTCCTTAATTTTTATTTTACCATTTCCCAGAGTAGATATAATGGGAGCATGAAATTCAAGGACTGCAAAAGAGCCTTTGTCTCCCGGAACCTGTACGTAATTAACTTTCCCTGAAAATATTTTTTTATCCGGCGTAATTATCTCTAAATACATAAAAACCAATCTAGTTTAGAATGTAAGTTATTCCTTTTTCCTGGCTTGAGCAAGCATTTTTTCACCTTTTTCAATCGCCTGTTCAATCGTTCCAACAAGCTGAAATGCAGCTTCAGGATATTTATCTGCCTCACCATTCATAATCATATTAAACCCTTTAATGGTATCTTCAATACTAACAAGCTCACCCTTAAGTCCGGTAAAAGCTTCTGCAACATGAAAAGGCTGAGATAAAAATCTCTGAACTCTTCTTGCTCTGTGCACAATTAGTTTGTCTTCTTCAGAGAGTTCATCCATTCCGAGAATAGCAATAATATCCTGTAACTCTTTATATCTCTGCAAAACTTCTTTAACCTTCTGGGCAGTATTATAATGCTCATCCCCAACAATTTCAGGTGCAAGAATGCGTGATGTTGAGTCAAGGGGATCAACTGCAGGATATATTCCAAGTTCCGAAATCTTACGACTTAAAACCGTTGTGGCATCTAAATGAGAAAATGTAGTTGCAGGGGCAGGGTCGGTTAAATCATCGGCAGGAACATAAACAGCCTGAACAGACGTAATTGATCCGTGTTTTGTTGATGTAATTCTTTCCTGCATCATTCCCATTTCTGTGGCAAGCGTTGGTTGATAACCAACGGCCGAAGGCATCCTTCCAAGCAAAGCAGAAACTTCGGAGCCTGCCTGAGTAAACCTGAAAATATTATCAATAAAAAATAAAATGTCGTTTCCTTTTCCGGATGATTTATCTCCATCACGAAAAGATTCAGCCAAAGTTAATCCTGTTAGAGCAACCGTTGCTCTTGCTCCAGGAGGCTCGTTCATCTGACCAAAAACAAGACTGGCTTGTGATTTTTTTAACTCTTCCAGATCTATTTTTGATAAGTCCCAGCCCCCTTCAGCCATGCTCTTTTCAAATTCCTTTCCGTATTTAATTACTCCTGACTCTATCATCTCACGCAACAAATCGTTTCCTTCACGTGTTCTTTCACCAACACCTGCGAAAACGGTTGTGCCGGAATATGCTTTAGCAATATTATTAATCATTTCCATAATTAATACAGTTTTGCCAACACCAGCACCTCCAAAAAGTCCAATTTTGCCACCTTTTGAGTAAGGTTCTATTAAATCAATAACTTTTATACCGGTAAATAACACTTCCTTTTCTGTAGTAAGATCTACATATTCAGGCGGCTGGCTATGTATCTGATAACCACCCTCCTTGTCTAGCTCTCCAATTCCATCAATCGGATCTCCGATCACATTAACCAGGCGTCCTCTTACCTGATCGCCGACAGGCACTTTTATGGGAGAACCTGTCAATACAACTTCCATCCCTCGCCGTAAACCATCAGTTGAATCCATTGCAATACAACGAACAGTGTTTTCGCCAGTGTGCAGCTGACATTCAACTATTAATAAAGAACCATCGTCACGTTTAATTTCCAGCGCATCGTGAATATTCGGAAGCCCTGAGTCTGCCTTTTCAAAACTAACATCGATAACGGGGCCTATAACCTGAATTATTTTACCTGAATTATTTGCCATACCGTAAATTTTTGAAGTAATATATATAGCCTTTTTACAAATTTATAATTTTTATATGATTAAATCACTTTTTAGATACACCGATACCTTTTTTTTTATAATTTCGTCATTCTTTTTGTAGCACGATATTTGTATTCTGATTGAAAATTTAAACTTTGTTAACATTAAAATCATATTGAAATGAAAAAGAAAGGATTAAAATTAGCTGTCTTTACAGTTTTGCTTAGTAGTTTATTTATTATAAAAACTAATGCTCAACCAATAAATATTGGTGGTGGACTGGTATTAGGAACAGACCGCCCAAATCTCGGACTAAAAATAAACGGAACATATGGTATGGATTTTTTATTGGAAAATTTAAGTGGTTCTGCAGCATTCACATTCTTTGTTCCTTCTACAACCCTGGGCACAACTTTTAACAGATGGGCTATTGATGTTGACGGACATTATAAGTTTTATGAAATGTCTGATTTTGAATTTTACGCCATTGGTGGTTTAAACATTGCTTATTATCAGGCCAAAACAACTGTTTTGGGTGTAACCTCTTCAGGAACAAAGCCCGGCTTAAATGTGGGTGCAGGTGCAATTTATAATTTTGGAGAAAAAATGAAAGCCTTTAGTGAGTTTAAATACATTCTAAGTAGCTTCGATCAGGCAGAAATTACATTTGGAGTTTTATTTGAATTATAGTTTTTTATATTATAATTTTTTATAAAATTTGCGGGGGATATTCTTAATTGAGTATCCCTCTTTAAATTAATTAATATTATGAAAAAAATACTGCTGTTTGCCACATTTATTATTGCTCTCTCTTTTATTAAAAACAGTGCAATTGCTCAGCTGAATTATATTGGCGGAGGAATTGCTCTGGCTACTGGTGCTGAATACAATTTAAATGACTATTTGTATTATAACAAATCCTTTGGAATAGATTTAAGGGCTAGTTATGACTATAGTAAAAAGCTTAAAATTGTTCCTGATTTTAAAATCTATTTACCAAATAAAGAAGAATTTATAACCGGAGGAGAATCAAGCACTACAGTTTTTGTTTTTAATTTAAATGCACATTACATTTTAAATCCCAAAACACGGGAAACATATCGTTTATATTTGCTGGCAGGAGCGCATGTGGGTGGGTGGAATATTACCGACAACAGAATCCCTTCTGTAGGAAGTGATCCTCAACTCGATGTAAAAGAATTTAAATTTGTTCCAGGAGGTAATATAGGTGGTGGTATGCAGTTTGTATTAAGCAACAGAATCCTTTTTTTTGCTGAAGCAAAATATGTAATAGCCAAAACAAATCAGCTTGTATTTAGTCCTGGATTAATGTACGAATTCTAATTTATTCGATTAGTTAATTTTTCGGCAAGTTTTATAAGTTCGCCTTTCTTATTTTCATTTACACTAACACTTTCAAGGAATCTTACTGCATCAGCATTAAGCCTTTTAATTTGTTCTTCAACAATGCTTTTAATGTTTAATTTATTGTAAATTTCTGTTACTGCCGTGATTTTCTTTTCACTATCAATGTTTTTATCTGACAACAGATTCTTTAATGTTTTAAGCTCATCATTCGCGGCTAATTCCAGCGCCTTTATCAACATAAGTGTTTTTTTATTGGCAACAATATCACCACCAGGCTTTTTGCCAAAAACATTAATATCACCATAAACATCAAGAAGATCATCCTGCAACTGAAATGCCAGTCCTATATTTTTACCAAATTTATACAACAATTCTGCATCAGCATTATCCGCCCCGCCAATCATTGCACCAATTTTAAGGGACGCAGCTAACAAAACAGATGTTTTTAATTCAATCATACGTAGATAATCATCCTCAGAAACAGATTCTCTTGTTTCAAACTCCATATCATATTGCTGACCTTCACAAACTTCTAATGCTGTCTCATTAAAAACTTTCAGTATATCACGAAAATTAGGAGAACGGCAATCCAGTAAATATTCATATGCTTTAATAAACATTGCATCGCCGGACAGAATTGCTGTATTCTCGTTCCATTTTTTATGAACAGTGGGTTTACCTCTGCGAATACCCGCATGGTCCATAATATCATCGTGCAGAAGAGTAAAATTATGAAATATCTCAAGTCCTAACGCTGGTTTTATTGCCGGATTAATATTGTCCGTAAACAGGTTACAGGCCATTAACGCTAATGCCGGTCTTATTCTTTTACCTCCTGATTCCAGGGTGTAATTTATGGGATCGTATAATGAAAATGGTTCACGCCCTATTTTTTCATTTGAAATTGCATTATTAATTAGATCCTGTAGTTCTTTTAAAGTAAACATTTATATCCTTTTAAAATACTTTTCAAAAGTATGATTATATCCTGATTTCACAAATAAATAATCAACTCAGTATTATCATATTGTTAATTAAATTTTAAATTATGGCTATGATAATTTGTGCTTTTTTATAGTTTTGCATTTAATATTTAAAACTCAGTTAAATGGAATACAGTTTTCTTGACTTTTTAACCCTTGTTGGATCATTAGGGTTTTTCCTTTTCGGAATGAAGCTTATGAGCGAAGCTTTACAGAAAGTTGCAGGTGACAAGATGAGAAACATCCTTGCCAGAATGACTTCAAATCCGGTAAAAGGTGTTTTTACAGGATTAATGATTACTGCAATTATTCAATCGTCTTCGGCCACAACTGTTATGATGGTAAGTTTTGTAAATGCAGGTTTACTTTCACTAACAGAATCTATTGGTGTAATTATGGGTGCCAATATTGGAACAACGGTTACCGCATGGATAATTTCCTTGCTAGGATTTAAGGTTGACATTAGTGTTATTTCGTTACCCCTGATAGGGATTGGCTTTCCTTTGTTATTCTCAAAAATAAGTAAAAGGAAGTCGTGGGGAGAGTTTATTATTGGTTTTGCAATGATCTTTTTAGGATTAACTTATTTAAAAGGTTCGGTGCCGGATATTAAGCAAAATCCTGAAATACTGGCGTTTTTATCAGATTATACATCAAATGGTCTTTTTTCACACTTGCTATTTTTAGCCATAGGTACTTTTTTAACCATTATTATTCAATCATCAAGTGCTACAATAGCCTTAACTCTAGTAATGTGTAATAACGGGTGGATACCATTTGATATAGCTGCCGCAATGGTTCTTGGTGAAAATATTGGAACGGCTGTAACAGCAAATATTGCAGCAGCCGTGGCAAATGTTTCAGCCAAAAGAGCTGCACGGGCCCACTTGATTTTTAATATACTTGGTGTAATATGGGTTTCGCTTATTTTTACATATTTTTTATCAGCCATAAACTGGTTTATTGTAAAAATTGGAGGTACATCTCCATATGATTCCCCACATGCAATACCAATTGCATTATCTATTTTTCATACAACCTTCAACATTACTAACGTGCTGATTTTTATCTGGTTCACGAAATTCATTCAGTTAATCGTGACAAAAATGGTTCCAATGCAAGATGATACTGAAGAATTTAGATTACAACATATTAACACTGGTCTTTTATCTACATCAGAATTGTCAATTCATCAGGCAAAAAGAGAAATCATGGTATTTGCCGAGCGAATCGAAAAAATGTATAATTATGTTGTGAGTTTATTTGCAGAAACCAATGAAAAGAAATTTTATAAATTCTTTGATAAAATAGAAAAATACGAAGGTATAAGCGATAGAATGGAGGAAGAGATTGCCGACTATTTAACTAAAGTTTCTGAAGATGAGCTAAGTATTTTGGGGTCAAAAAGAATTAAAGCTATGTTAAATGTTGTAACCGACATGGAAAGCATTGGTGATAGTTGTTATAACCTGTCTAAAACATTAATTCGCAAAAGAGAGAAGAAAATTACATTTGATATTTCGCAGAACGAAAATATCATTCAAATAATGGACTTGGCTATGAAAGCTTTGCATGAAATGCAAAAGAATCTGGACCATGGATATAAAAATATAAATATAACCTATGCCCTGGAATTAGAGGAAAGAATAAATCGCCTTAGAACCAAGCTAAAAAACGAGCACTTAAAAAGTATCGAAAAAAAAGAGTATAGTTATCAAACAGGAATAATTTATAATGACCTCTACTGTGAGTGCGAAAAATTGGCAGATTTTGCAATTAACGTTTCTGAGGCTATAGAAGAAGTCAATCAATAATTAATATTTAGAATAAAAAAACACGAAACGGGAGGTTTCGTGTTTTTTATTTGAACATATTTTCCAATTTGTTATAATAATTTTTACAGATAATCAATTATATCCTAACTCCCATTATCATCATATCATCTAATTGTGAATAATCTCCCTGCCAGTTTTCCATTGTTTTTTCAATCTTCGTTTTTTGAAAATCCATTGGTTTATCTGATATTTTTAGCATCAATTCTTTAAATGGTTTTTGTTTCAGTTTTAATCCCTGTTCGCCACCAAATTGATCAACATAGCCATCAGAGAACAGGTAAATCATATCATCTTTTTCCAATTTAAAATTCGTATTTACAAAGCTCTTTTCGACTTTTACAGCATGAATTCCAATGGGCATTTTATCAGCCTTGAGCTCGTGTAACTCCTTGTTTCTTACTATAAACATAGAATTATAAGCTCCGGCATATTGCATTTTAAGATTCTTTTTATCAATAATACATAAGGCCATGTCCATTCCGTCTTTTGATCCTTTTATACCGTATTCCTGATGTAACGAAGCTATTATGTTTTTGCGAAGCTGATCCAGAATATTTCCGGAAGCTATTTCTGTAGATTTATTCACAATCTCATTCAGAAAGGCTATTCCAAGCATACTCATAAATGCGCCCGGAACACCATGACCTGTGCAATCTGCAACAGTTATAACGATTTTATTCTCTTTTTCAGCCATCCAATAGAAATCGCCACTAACAATATTTTTAGGCTTCATAAAAATGAAATGCTCACCCAGCGTTTTTTCTATAAATTTTTTCTGAGGAAAAAGAGCTGCCTGAATTCTTCGTGCATATTCAATACTATCTGTGATGATTGTATTCTGATGTGAAATTTGGTCCCGCTGTTCAGTGAGTATAACATTTGTTCTTTTTTTACTCTGATAACTTTTAAAAATAACATAGGCCAGAATAATCATAAACAAAAACCCACCAACAAATACCCAGGTAAATATTTTCTGTTTTTGAAGTTTCGCCTTTTGTTCAGCTTCTGTTTGTTGTTGTTCAAATTCTATTCGCCGTTGCTCTTTATCAAATTCATACTGTAATTCCAGCTCGTTAATCTTCTGATTGTTAAGGCTATCCTTTAGGTCAGTATATCGTTTATAGTAATACAAAGCTTTAGCCGGATTGTTTCTGCTTTTATATAATTCTGATAATGCCAGATACGTTTCTTTAATATCTTCTTTAAGGTTTTGGGTTTGGGCAAAATCAAGGCTTTTGTTTAAATATTCCCTGGCTTTTATAGTTTCTCCTTCGATTAAATAAATTCTCCCTAAATACCTTAAAATTGAAGCTATTTC
This sequence comes from Bacteroidales bacterium, assembly GCA_019038645.1. GTDB lineage: Bacteria > Bacteroidota > Bacteroidia > Bacteroidales > UBA12077 > UBA12077. The sequence continues at coordinate 1,026 of JAHOYT010000086.1, read as the reverse complement.
TGTATTATCATTTAATGAATCTTTCAACCTTTTGGACTGAATTAATAATTCTTCAGATTTTTTATAATTATCTGCGTTGAAATATATCTTGCCAAGTATACTTAAAGAATTTGCAATACCTAATTTGTTATCTGTTGTTTTATTTCTCTCCAGCACTTTTTCGCTGTACTCAATTGCATTATTTAAATCGCCCATTTCGTAATAAATACTTCCCAACTCTTTTAAACAAAGAGTAACTCCGGTACTAATTTCCTGCTCCTCTTCTATTTTCTCATAAATATTTAAAGATTGATTTACATAGTCAATGCTTTTTTGATAATTCTTCATCATTTTAAACAAACGCGCAATATTTAAGGCCGACCACGCTATTCCTTCATTGTTTTGAAGCCCTTCGTAGATAAGAAGTGCCTCAAGATGCTGATTTATAGCCAATTCATAATTACCATAAAGTCTGTAAACACTTCCAAGATTAGTTAAGGTCCGGGCAATTTCCTGATCGTTCTGCAAACTCCTGTTTATAGTCATTGCCTGCTCATAAAAGTTTAATGCTTTATCATATTCGCCCATTAACTGAAAAGTGTTTCCCAGGCGGTTCAGCGACGATGCTTCTCCTTCAGCATTTTTATTTAACCTGCTCAATTCCAGAGAATTATTGAGGTAAATCAGGGCGTTTCCAAAATCATTTTGAATATAGTATGCGAAGCCTGTTGAAAATTCTGCCAGGCGCTGCAATTCGTGATTTTCAATTTCCTTACTGATTTTTATTGCAGACAAGCCACAAACAACCGATTTTTCAGGATTTCGGTTTCGATTCGAGTCTGAAAGATCAATTAGTTCATTTATTTTAATAATGGCTTCTTCGTCAGAAGAATAAATTATTAAAGTATCTTTCTGACTACCTACAGCAAACAAATTAATTGCAATCATAAACAGAAAAACATGAAATATTCTTTTTCTCATTTTAAACAGATTAAATTCAGTATAAAAGTATAATACTTTTGTTTACATATCAATCCAGGAAGGAAG
>JAHOYT010000080.1 GCA_019038645.1 Bacteroidales bacterium | reverse complement strand
TTATGGGTGTAACTCCAAATTTGGTTTCTGGTGTTTGGGTTGGAGGAGAAGACAGAAGCATTCACTTTAAAGGAACCGTACAAGGTGGTGGTCATAACATGGCATTACCAGTTTTTGCTCTTTACATGAAAAAAATATATGCAGATTCAACACTAAATATTACAACTCTGGATAAATTCGAAAAACCATTAAATTTTTCTGTCGAATTAGATTGTGATAAATATCTGGAAAACAAGACAGACGAAGACAATTTCGGAGATGATTTCTTTTAAGAAAGACTAATTTCAGGTATTGAACCAATAAGTTTTTTAGTATATTCTGAGGCAGGAGAACGATACAATTCATCTGCTTCATTTATTTCAATTAACCGGCCCTCTTTCATTACCATAATTCGATCTGACATGTATTTAACAACCGCTAAATCATGCGAAATAAATATATACGTTAACTGATATTCTTTTTTTAAATCATTTAAAAGATTTAGAATTTCTGCCTGAACTGAAACATCAAGAGCAGAAACTGATTCGTCGCAAATTATAAATTGGGGCTGCAATATTAAAGCTCTGGCAATAACAATTCTTTGTCTTTCTCCACCCGAAAATTCGTGTGGAAATTTATAAAAACTTTCGGATTGCAGTTTTACTTTTTCCAGAACCTCATAAACTTTTTTTATTCCGGACTTTCTGTTGCTTATTAATTTATGAGCAATAAGAGGCTCTAATAAAGCATCTCCAATAGTATGCTTTGGGTTTAGTGAAGAATATGGGTCCTGAAATATTATCTGAACATTTCTTCTCAAATTCTTTAACTCCCTATTAGTTAATACATTCAAAGCTCTCCCCTTATATTCAATCAAGCCTGATGTGCTATCAATTAACCTCACTAGCATTCTTCCTAATGTAGTTTTTCCACATCCTGATTCACCAACAAGACCAAGCGTTTCACCTTTAAACAACTCAAAATTCATGTCATTTACCGCAGAATAAATATGTTTGGATTTCCCGAAAAAATTCTTTTTAACAATAAAGTTTTTTGACAAATGATTGACTTTTAAAATAATTTCATCTGAAATATTACCAAGTCCCTCTGTTTTTTTGTTTTCCTGATTTTTAAGCGATAATTCAGACATTGAGTTTTCAGTGAAATCTGAAAGAACCGGTAGTCTTTCTTTTTTCATATTTAGTGCAGGGCGGCAACTTAACAAACCTTTGGTGTAACTATTTACAGATTTTGTTAAAATATCATTTTTTCTTCCTGATTCAGCAACCTCGCCACCATACATAACTAATATGTCATCCGCAATTCTTGATATTATTCCTAAATCGTGAGATATAAAAATTATACTCATTTTATACTTCTTCTGAATTTCCTTTAGCAAATCTAAAATAGCCTTTTGAACGGTAACATCAAGTGCTGTTGTTGGCTCATCAGCAATTAGTATTTTGGGTTTTAACACTATTGCCATAGCAATCATCACTCTTTGTTTCTGTCCTCCGGAAATCTCATGTGGGTAACTGTTATATATCCTTTCAGAATCAGGTAATTTAACTTCATCAAATAATTCAATTACTCTTTTTTTTGCATCTGATTTGCTAACTCTTTCATGATTAGTCAGTACTTCAACTACCTGTTTCCCGCATTTCACTGATGGGTTAAGAGAAGTCATTGGTTCCTGAAAAACCATAGAAATTTCATTTCCTCTTATTTTAACAAGTTCTTTTTCAGTAAGAGTGAGTAAATCAATTTTTGAATCCTGGTCAACTAAAAAAATATTCCCATTATCAATTACAGCATTATTTGGAAGTAATTTTAAAACGGACAGGGCCGTTAATGATTTTCCGGAGCCGGATTCGCCCACAATACCAAGTGTTTTTGCTTTTTCAAGTGAAAAAGAAATATTTTTAAGAACTTGTTTTGTTCCTGAAGTATTTACAAAGGATAATGATAAATTTTTTATTTCCAGTATTTTCACAAAACTAATTTCTTTTAAACAGAGCTCTGAACAGCTCCTCTACTTTCGCAACCTTAACTACCTGAATGTTGTATTTAGACAGATTCATACTATTGGAACTAAATTCTGAAATAAATATTTTCTTAAATCCGAGCTTATCTGCTTCTCCTATTCTTTGTTCAATGCGATTTACAGGCCTGATTTCACCTGTTAGTCCAACCTCACCTGCAAAACAGAATGTTTTATCAACGGGCATATCAAGATTAGATGATAAAACTGAAGCTATTACAGAAAGATCGGTTGCCGGATCATCAACTTTAATTCCTCCGGCTATATTTAAAAACACATCTTTTTGTCCAAGTCTGAATCCGGCTCTTTTTTCCAAAACAGCAAGCAACATCCCTAATCTTCTGTTATCGAACCCCGTAGTAGACCTTTGAGGAGTACCATATGCTGCAGAACTTACAAGAGCCTGTATCTCAAGCAACAACGGCCTTGCTCCGTTGACAGTAGAAGCAATTGATGTACCACTTAAATTTTCATCTGTACGCGTAATCAAAACCTGTGACGGGTCCTTTACTTCGATTAAGCCTTTATTATTCATTTCGAATATTCCCAATTCAGAAGTAGAACCAAATCTGTTTTTTGTTGTCCTTAATATTCTGTACATGTTGTTATGATCCCCTTCAAACTGTAAAACGGTGTCAACTACATGTTCCAGAATTTTTGGGCCTGCCAGATTACCTTCTTTGTTAATATGCCCAATTAAAAAAACAGGAGTACCGGTTTCTTTCGCATATTTTAGTAAAGAAGCTGCGGTTTCTCTTATTTGAGATACAGTACCTGCTGAGGATTCAAGTTTATCTGTATATAATGTCTGAATTGAATCAACAATAATAATATCAGGTTTTATATTTACTGCATGAGTATAAATATTTTCCAGCAATGTTTCGCTGAGAATAAAACAATTATCATTTTGAAGATTCAGTCTTTCGGCTCTTAATTTAATCTGTTGCGGACTTTCTTCACCTGAAATGTATAGCACTTTATGTTGTTCTAATTTTAGCGCCATCTGAAGAGATAAAGTAGATTTACCTATTCCGGGCTCGCCTCCGATAAGAATTACTGAACCGTACACTAATCCTCCACCCAAAATTCTATCCAACTCTCCTATTCCAGTTGATATTCTTCCTTGCTTTGCAGATTTAATTTCAGCTATTTTTTGCGGAATTTGTTTTTCAGTTTCATATGCAGCCAGACTTTGTACTTTTGTTTTTGAAACGACCTGTTCCACATATGTATTCCACTCACCGCAAGAAGGACATCTGCCTATCCATTTTGCAGATTCAGCACCACAATTCTGGCAAAAATATATGGTTTTAGATTTTGCCATTTATTTTTTTAGTTTTTCAATTATTGATGTTGTTGAATATCCTTCAATAAAATCTATTGTCACTATTTCTCCTCCGTTTGTTTTAACAATATCATATCCGACAATATCTTCTGCCTTATAATCGCTTCCTTTAACAAGCACATCGGGTTTAATCTTTCCAATTAATTCATAAGGAGTATCCTCATCAAATAAAATTACAGCAGACACAAAGCTTAATGAGGACAACAAAATAGCACGGGCATATTCATCCTGAACAGGTCTGAACTCACCTTTAATTCTTCTAACAGAATTATCTGTATTTAAGCCAATAACTAAAACATCGCCGGAGTCCGCCGCTTTAGCAAGGTATTCAACATGTCCACGATGCAAAATATCAAAACACCCATTCGTAAATACAATTTTTTGATTTTTCAGTTTCCAGTTTACAAGAAAAGGTTTGATATTATCAATATCAATAATCTTAGATTTAATAACATCCAGTTTATTCATAAAAGCACATTTGAAGATAAAACAGTAAAGTTAAATATTATTTTTTCTTTTACGGCGGGAATTAAAAAATAACATTAGTACTGAAAAAGCACCTAAGATTAACACCATTACTACTTGTGATTCATGCTGAATAGTAGCAAAAACGAGTCCGTCGGCTTTGGAAATTCCATATAAGGTGAGTCCGGAAGAAATTATCCAGTGAAATGCTCCAATACCTCCCTGAACCGGCGCTGACATTCCCAAACCACCAATAACTAATAAAAATAATGCGTCAATGGGTTTTAATCCCTGGGTGGCAGGAATTGAGAATATTACAACATACGTCATTAAAAAATACATTACCCAAATTAAAACAGTATGAACTAAAAAAGCTGAACGACTTCGCATTTTTGTAACTGTTTTTATGCCGGAAATAACTCCTCGTATTATTTTTCTGATTTTAATAATACTTTTTACTCTTTTAAATTTTTTCCTGAAATAATAAAATAAACCAATTGTTGTTCCAGCTACAACAATTATTATAAGCCAATAATATATTGAAAAATCAACGGTATTAATAAATTTTTCGGATAATGGAATAAATACGTTGTCTTTAATAAAAAAGCCAAAAGACTCCAACTTTACAATAAAAATAACTAATAAAAAAAATAACAGAACCATCAAATCAATTGCACGCTCAATAATTACTGTTCCAATTAAAGAATCCATTGGAATTTTATCTGATTTCGTTAATGATCCGCACCTGCTAATTTCACCAATTCGGGGAAATGCAAGATTTGCAAGATAACCAAGCATAACAGCATAAAAGACATTTTTTATGGGAGGATTATAATTAAGAGGCTCTATCAATAATTTCCATCGGTATGCTCTGCTAATGTATCCAATCAATGCAAAAAGGAGTGATAACAGAACCCAGTAATAATTTGCATTTTTTAAATCTTCCGCTAAAGTATCAAATTCGACATCTTTAAAAGCAAGATAAAGCAGTAGTATTCCTAAAGCTAAAAAAATGAAAAAATTTACTATTCTTACAATCTTGCGTTTCAAGAATTTAGATCAGTTTATTGGTTGCGGTATCGGGAAATAACAAAGATGGTTTGAATTTTTTAGCTTCTTCAAAGTCCATTGAAGCATATGAGATAATAATAATAACATCGCCTACCGTGGCCTTACGGGCAGCCGGTCCATTCAGGCAAATTTCTCCTGATCCTCTCTCCCCTTTTATAACATAAGTTTCCAATCGCTCTCCATTATTTATGTTAACGATCTGAACTTTTTCATTCTCAATAATGTTTGAAGCGTCCATTAAATCTTCATCAACAGTAATACTACCAACATATTGCAGGTTGGCTTCTGTAACAGTTACTTTATGTATTTTCGACTTTACAACTTCGATGTTCATAACAACAATAATATTTTGTACAAATTTAAGAATAAAATCTAATATTATCTATCAGTCTTATATTGCCAACCTGAACTGCAATACATCCTGTAATTTTTACCACTTGACTCCATTCATTTACGGAATTAAGAGTTTCAGAATCAACTATTTCGAAATACTCAACTTCTAAAAATGGGTTTTCATTTATTTTACGGATAACCCATTCTTTTGTTTCTGCAATGCTTAATATTTTCTTTTTCTGTAAAGAATCAAACAGAGTTTCTGAAATTATTGATACATTATCACGTTGCTCTGTTGATAAAAGCATATTTCGTGAGCTCATAGCAAGTCCGTCCTTTTCTCTCATGATCGGACAAGAAACTATTTTAATATCTAAATTTAGCAATTTGGTTAAGCGATTAATAATTGCAACCTGTTGAAAATCTTTTTCCCCAAAATATGCTCTATGTGGATTAACAATTTCAAACAATTTACTGACGATAAGTGCAACTCCTCTGAAATGTCCTGGTCTGTGCGCTCCTTCCATTATACTTTCGAGATTTCCAAAATCAAACTCTCTTTTATCCTCATCCGGATACATTTCATCCTTTGAAGGTGTAAAAAGAAAATCACACTTAACCCTTTTTAATTTTTTAATATCATCCTGTATTATTCTTGGGTATCTTTTATAATCTTCAGAATCATTAAACTGAGTTGGGTTAACAAAAATGCTTACTATAGTAATATCGTTTTCTCGGTTAGAGCATTCAATTAAAGAAAGATGTCCTTCGTGTAAAGCGCCCATCGTAGGCACAAATCCTATAGATCTGCCACTTGATCTTAAATCCGCAACCGTATTATTCAGCTCATTTCTGTTTTCAACGACTTTCATATATTCATATTTTTTCGCTAACCGAGAGGCAAAGTAAAAAATAATATTTCAATTATTAACAATCATAATGTACTTAATAGTTTAAGCAATTAGTATTATGTTGATGATTAATATAATTTTTAGTAATTTTGCGGTGGTTTAAATTAATTTGAATTTCCAAATGGAAAATACCAAGGTTTTATTTATTTCGCAAGAGATTACACCTTATTTACCTGAAAGCAAGATGTCGTTAATTGGGCGTCACTTGCCACAAGGGATACAGGAGAGGGGAAAAGAAATTAGAACATTCATGCCCAAATTCGGAAGTATAAACGAACGGCGCAATCAGTTACATGAAGTTATCCGTTTATCAGGGATGAATTTAATTATTAATGATACAGATCATCCGCTTATAATTAAAGTTGCTTCAATACAAGCTGCACGTATGCAGGTTTATTTTATTGACAATGAAGATTATTTTCAAAGAAAAAATACTTTACAGGATGAAAACGGGACTTTCTTTGACGATAACGATGAAAGGACTATATTCTTTGCAAGAGGAGTTCTGGAAACTGTAAAAAAGCTACGCTGGGCTCCTGACATTATTCACTGTCACGGGTGGTTTACAAGTCTTGTACCGTTATATATTAAAAAAGCGTATAATGATGATCCTTTATTTGCTAATTCGAAAGTAGTTTTTTCGATGTATGACGATGAATTTGACAAACCCCTTAATAAAGAATTCAAGGATAAATTATTGTATGAAAATATAACAAAAAACGACACAAAAATATTAAAAGAACCTACATTTATTAATTTGAGTAAGCTCGCAATAGAAGCATCAGATGCAACAATTATTGGTAGCGAAACAATAAATCCGGAATTATTAAGTTTTATTAAAAATTCTGAAAAACCTTACCTTGAATTTCAAAATGAAGAACAATATATTGAAGCGTACTCAAAATTTTATGACAACATCCTATAGTAATAATTTTATGAATAAAAATTTCCGAAAACTAAAGACTGAAAGCTTAAAAAAGTTTTTTTCAGTATTAATTCCATTTGTAATAATTGCAATGACTTTATCGTGCGAAGATAATGCTAACTCCCTGGGTGCAGATTTAATTCCTGATGATGATAGAATAGATATTGACTACAACACGACCCTAACATTTGATGGGTTTTTAATGAATACAGGAGAGTTTAACACGAAAAATTTATCCCATTATTCAATTGGCAATATAAAGGATCCATATTTTGGAGAAATGGTTGGTGCATATGCCGGTCAGTTTGTTCCTCCTTACTATTTAACTGATCTTGAATTTACAAATGCGTTCACCGATATAATAATAGATTCTGCAAATATCGTTATCAATATTAATTACATGTACGGCTCTCCCGTTGATGAATTTGAATTTAGCGTATATGAATTAACTGATTCGATACCAGCTGATGCGGATTTTGATTCCAATTCAAATATTAACGATTACTATTCAGCAATAGAAACAATAAATGATGGAATGAAAGTACAGGGTGATTCAATCTTAATTTTTCCTTTGAAAGAAAATTTCTATAGCAGGCTGATTGATATAAATGACAACTTTTACGTTACGGGAGAAGATTTTATTAAAGAATTTAAAGGAATTGCAATAATTCCGGAAGAGCCTGTTGGCGTAGGAGGATTATACAACTTTTCTGTCATTGAATCAAGAATTACTATGTATTACTTAGATGATACTATTAAAGAATTCCATTATAGTTTTTATTCCGGTGAAAGATTCGTAGAATATTCAGTCGATACTACAAATGCAGAAATAAATAATTATAATGATCCTGAAACACCTGCAGACCAGATATCTCTATGGGGACTGGGTGGTGTTCAATCAAAACTTGTTTTTTCAAATTATGAATCAGTATTTAATCAGGATTCTTCATATTCTATTTTAAATGCAGAACTATCAGTTCCTGTATACAAAGATGATTTATTTGAAATATGTCCACCTCCGGAAAGGCTTTATTTTTACCTTGACAGCAATTACACTTTAATTGAAGATGCTGATAACTCAGCTGCTTTTAATGGATATTATGATGAAGACAATTCTGAATATAATTTTAATATATCAAAACATTTAAAAAATCTTATAAACGGGGACTTAAGTGACCCTACGTTATTCATTGGTATGACTGATTACAGTTTATATCCTAACAGGGTTATCCTGCAAACAGGTGAAAATATTAAATTAAAGGTTACATATACAAAACATTAGGAGTTTATGTGTGGAATAGTTGGCTACATAGGCGATAAACAAGCATATCCGATTTTAGTAAACGGATTAAAAAGGCTTGAATACAGAGGGTACGATTCAGCCGGAATTTCTTTATTAAATAAAGAAGTTAAAATTTATAAGAAAAAAGGTAAAGTTTCTGATTTAGAAAAACATGTTGCAAAAGAAGACCTTTCCGGAAACATAGGAATAGGTCATACAAGATGGGCAACTCATGGTGAACCCAATGATTTAAATGCTCATCCGCATTCATCAATGAATGGTCATTTTGTATTAATCCATAACGGGATAATCGAAAATTACAGCCGGTTAAAAGATAAGCTTATAGATAGAGGATATAAATTTCAGACTGATACTGATACAGAAGTATTGGCAAATCTTATTGAGTACATATATTTAAAAGGTAAAGTAAGTGCTGAAATAGCAGTCAGGCTTGCATTGTCTAAAGTAGTGGGAGCTTATGGCCTGGCAATTATTTGTAAAGACGAACCGGATAAATTGATTGCAGCAAGAAAAGGAAGCCCTTTAGTAATTGGAGTTGGCGAGGGAGAATACTATATTGCTTCTGATGCTACCCCAATAGTAGAATACACCAAAAGTGTCATTTATTTAAATGATGACGACGTTGCTATTTTAGGCAAAAACGGTTTAACACTAAAAACCCTAAAGAACGATCAATTAACTCCAAAAGTACAGCAAGTAGATTTAGACATTGGAGAAATTGAGAAAAATGGGTTTGATCATTTCATGCTTAAAGAAATTTTTGAGCAACCAAGATCAATTCTTGATACATTCAGAGGAAGAGTTTCTTTAGATAAAAATGAGATTCATTTGGGTGGATTACACACCGTTTTTCCTAAACTTGTTGAAGCAAAACGAATTATTATTATTGGCTGTGGAACTTCCTGGCATGCAGGCTTAGTTGGGGAATATTTAATTGAAGATTTGGCCCGAATTCCTGTTGAAGTGGAATACGGATCTGAATTTAGATATCGAAATCCAATTATTGACGAAAATGATATTGTAATAGCTATTAGTCAAAGTGGCGAAACAGCAGATACACTTGCTGCCATTAAAATGGCAAAAAAAGCAGGAGCAACTGTTCTGGGAATATGTAATGTGGTTGGTTCAAGTATTCCACGGGAAACTGACGCAGGTGTTTACACACATGCAGGTCCTGAAATAGGTGTAGCTTCAACAAAAGCCTTTACAGCACAGGTTACTGTACTTGCAATGATTGCAATGACTCTTGGTTATGAGAAAAAAGTTCTTCCTAAAGAAAGTTTTAGAAAGCTTATTTCAGAATTACATGATATACCAGCCAAAATTGAAAAAATATTAACTAATAATGACCAATATCTTAAAGTTAGTAATTTATACAAAGACGTAACAAACTTCCTTTACCTGGGCCGTGGATATTTATTTCCGGTTGCACTTGAAGGAGCTCTTAAATTAAAAGAAATTTCATATATTCATGCAGAAGGATATCCTGCCGCAGAAATGAAACACGGACCTATTGCGTTAATCGATGAAAAAATGCCTGTTGTTGTAATAGCAACAAAAGACAAGTCATACGAAAAGATTGTAAATAATATTCAGGAAGTAAAAGCCAGAAAAGGAATTGTAATAGCAATTGTAAGCGAAGGTGATACTATTATAAGAAATATGGCTGATCATGTTCTGGAAATTCCGGAAACTCACGAAGAGCTTTCAGCATTACTCACTGTAGTTCCTTTGCAATTATTATCATACCATATTGCTGTTCTTAGAAGTTGTAATGTTGATCAACCAAGAAATCTGGCTAAATCGGTAACAGTAGAATAAACATTAATTAATTATAATTAGAAAGGAGAGCAAATTACGCTCTCCTTTTTTTATCTTTTATGGTATTGTTCGTCGTAATAATTCTCGTAATCACCACTCAAAATATTATCAAGCCACACAGAATTTCCCAGATACCAGTCCACGGTTTTTTCTAAGCCTTCTTCAAACTGAAGTGACGGCTTCCATCCAAGTTCGTTCTGTATTTTTGATGAATCAATTGCATAACGTAAATCATGTCCGGCCCTGTCTTTAACAAATGTTATTAATTGAGCTGATTCTCCTTCTTCCCTCCCAAGTTTTTTATCCATAATCGCACAAAGAGAATGAATTAACTGAATATTTTGCCACTCGTTATTTCCTCCAATATTGTAAGTTTCACCAATATTCCCTTTGTGGAAAACTAAATCTATTGCATTTGCATGATCATCAACAAATAACCAATCGCGCACATTTTCACCTTTTCCATAAATTGGAATTGACTTTTTATTCTTTATATTATTTATAGCTAAAGGAATAAGCTTCTCAGGAAATTGATTAGCCCCATAATTATTCGAGCAATTTGTAATAACTACCGGCAATTTAAAGGTATGGTTATAAGCTCTTACTAAATGATCTGAACTTGCCTTTGATGCTGAATACGGACTTCGTGGATCATAAGATGTTTCCTCAACAAATAATCCTTCATCACCTAACGAGCCATATACTTCATCAGTAGAAATATGATAGAATAATTTCCCTTCTATATTATCCTTCCAAATATTTCGGGCAGCATTAAGTAGATTAACTGTTCCTACAATATTGGTTTTGATAAATTCATTTGGATTTGCAATAGAACGATCTACATGAGATTCTGCAGCTAAATGAATTACACCCTCAAATTGATATCTTTTGAACAATTCAAAAATAAATGGATCATCAACAATATCGCCCTTTACAAACTCGTAATTTGGTGCATTCTCAATATCCTTTAAATTTTCAAGATTCCCTGCATATGTCAGCTTATCTAAATTTACAATTTTGTAATCAGGATATTTATTTACAAATAGTTTAACCACATGTGATCCTATAAAACCAGCTCCACCAGTTATTAAAATTGATTTTTTTGCCATTTTATTATTATTTATTTCGAATATATTTTTCCCAGCTCCATGCAGAAAGCAAGGTTTCTTCCAGACCTGTTTCCGCTTTCCATCCCAATTCTTCATTAGCAAATTTTGTATCGGCATAAACCGACTCAACATCACCAACGCGTCTGTCAACAATCTTATAAGTTAATTTTTCGCCGGTTGCTTTTTCAAATGCATTTATTATTTCAAGTACCGAAGAACCTTTTCCTGTTCCTAAATTAAAAAACTCAACATTACTTTTACATTTATCTTCCAACATCCTTTTTACAGAAACCACATGTGCTTTTGCTAAATCAACAACGTTTATATAATCACGAATTGCTGAACCATCCGGAGTATTATAATCATTACCAAAAACTTTTAACTCGTCACGAATTCCAATCGCTGTTTGAGTAATGAACGGAACCAGATTGTCCGGAACACCAACCGGTAATTCACCAATCAGTGCTGAATTATGAGCTCCTATAGGATTAAAATATCTTAAAGCAATAGCTTTCAGGTTATGATTAACATCAACTGTATCTTTTATAATCTCTTCGGATATTTGTTTTGTATTTCCATACGGCGAATTAGCAACTTTTATTGGCGCCTGCTCAGTAACCGGCAATTCATCAGGTTCGCCATAAACAGTACATGATGATGAAAATACAATGTAAGGAACATTATAATCATTCATTCCTTTCAGTAGATTCATTAAAGAAACCAGATTATTCTGATAGTATGATAGTGGCTTTTCAATAGACTCTCCAACAGCTTTAAAAGCTGCAAAATGAATAATTGCATCCAGTTTCTTATAAACCCTGAAAAAATTATCTAATTTCTCTTTATCACAAATATCAAATTGCTCAAAATAAGGTCTTCGTCCGGTTATTTCGGCAATACCATCTAAAACTGATTTTTCAGAATTTGAAAGATTATCAATAATTACCACATCAAAGCCTTCATTCATAAGTTCTACAACAGTATGAGAGCCAATGTATCCTGTACCTCCTGTTACTAAAATCAATTTATTCATTTCGTGATAACAATTTTCGTGAATGCTAATTTAAAACATATAATTCTGAAAACAATAATTAAGAACTGAAAGCATCGTTAATGAAATGTTCATTAATAGCACATTCGATATTATTGGTCAAAACAGAATTTTCTATATATTTGTTTCAGTTTAAAAAAAACATTGAAAATAAAGGATTACATAAAGGAATTATTATTTACAAATCAGGGAGTTGTCGTCCCCGGATTAGGTGGTTTTGTGTCTGAATATGAACCTGCCGCTTTTGATGTTAATGAAAATAAATTTCTTCCTCCTTCAAAAAAAATATTATTTAATCCTGATTATTCATATCACGACAATCTTTTAACTGATTTTATATCGAAAAGAGAAAATATTGATGAGGAGAACTCTGAAAAACTTTTAGAGAAATTTGTTGGAGAAATTAAAAGCAAACTAAAAAAAGGAGAAAAAATAGAATTTCCTGAAATAGGAACTTTATCTCAGACAAATAAAGGAGTAATTCTTTTTGAGCAGAATACAGAATCAAACCTGCTATCCAATTCTTACGGATTAAAAAGCGTAAAAACCAAACAAATTATACATCAGCAATCTGCGATCAAAACAGCGAAACCAGTTAAACAACAAAAATCATATAAGAAACTCATATTAATAGGATCATCGGCAATCGTATTTCTATTTCTTATTGCAGCAAGCTGGTATTTTACAGATAGATTTACCGATTTTAGTATACTTTCTTTTAAGAATACTGAATTTCAGGCCGCAGAAAACTCTCTTAAAGATATTACTGAAAAAAATCTTGATAGTATTGCAGATGCGGATAGTTTAAAAGCATTAATCGTTAATTCGATTGATGATAATACAGACATAAAAGATGCTTTGTTTTACGAGGAGCCTGTAAAAGAAGACCCGAAACCAAAATATTCTTCGTTTCACATTGTTGCAGGGAGTTTTAGGAAAATGGAAAATGCAGAAAAATTTTCATCGGAGCTAAAAAACAAAGGTTATAATCCTGAAATCATTAAGTCTGATGAAGACCTTATTAGAATAGCAATTTTTTCTTACAACAATGAAACAGAAGCTTTAAAAAAGCTTTATAGACTTCGGGAAACATCTGAAATTAAATCCGTCTGGATCTTAAAATCCATTTAACTTTTCAATAATATCATCTTCTTTTAAAATATCAATCCACATAGTTTGCAATCCTGTTTTTTTAGCTGATTCTATATTTATCTGTAAGTCATCTACAAACAAAGTTTCTTCAGGTAATAAATTACTTTCAGTTAAAGCAAATTCAAAAATATCCACATCGGGTTTTCGCATTCCCATTTGAAATGAATAATAAGCCTTTATAAATAAGCTGTTAAATTCAAATCCGTATTGATCAATAAAATCCTGAGTATACTGTTTGTAATGTATTGCATTGGTATTGCTTAAAAGGTAAATGTTATATTTTTTACCAAGTTCTTTTATTAAATCAATTCGTACTTTCGGAAAATCAAGAAGCATAGCTCCCCATGCCTCATCAAATTTTTTATTTGTTACATCATTTATAATATGCTTACGAAGCTCATTTCTAAAAAAATCAGCATCAATTAATCCTTTTTCCAGTCTATCAAATAAGTCGGTTTGTTTAAACAAAGTATAACTTTCTTCAAAATTTGAAAAACCAAGTTCTTTCATTGCCTTTACCGTCAAATCAGTATTAATATTAATGATCACAACTCCCAGGTCGAAAATGATATTTTTTACAGAATCTTTTTGCATGAAATTCAATTAATTTGATCAGCAAAAATAAAAAACATTTAAAGATTAGTTGATCTTTTCTTACTTTTATCAAAAATCAGGCTCGATGAAAATTAGCGGAAAACATTATCATACTATTTGGGAAAAAGAAAACGATCCGAAAACTGTTCAAATCATAGATCAACGATTATTACCATTTGAGTTTAAAATTCAGGATCTAAAAACAATTCAGGATTCTTTTACGGCAATTAAAGAGATGTGGGTTCGCGGAGCTCCATTAATTGGAGTAACAGCTGCTTACGGAATGTATCTTGGATTATTAAGTCTGAAAGAAAATGCAAATTTAAAAAATCAAATTATTGATCATGCAAAATATTTAGAGTCATCGAGACCAACAGCTGTGAATTTAAAATTTGCTCTGGATTTGGTTTTAGAAAAAATCAGTTGCGCTAAATCCATAAAAGAAAAAACTGAGCTGGCTTTTGAAACGGCAAATAAATTAAAAGCGGATGAAATTGAAAACTGTCGGTTAATCGGTGAAAATGGTTTTCCACTTATTGAAAAAATTAGTGCAGCAAAAAGAGGAGAAACAGTGAATATTTTAACCCATTGTAATGCAGGATGGTTAGCTTGTGTAGACTATGGAACAGCCACTGCTCCTATTTATCTGGCACATGAAAAAGGAATTAAAATTCATGTTTGGGTTGATGAAACACGACCACGAAATCAGGGAGCAAGATTAACTGCTTACGAGCTTGAACAGGAAGGGATTCCGCATACCGTAATTGCCGATAATACAGGTGGATTATTAATGCAAAAAGGAATGGTTGATATGGTTATTGTTGGTAGCGACAGAACAAGTGCAAACGGAGACGTAGCAAATAAAATAGGAACCTATTTAAAAGCACTTGCTGCAACCGATAATAATATTCCTTTTTATGTTGCATTACCTCTTTCAACCATTGATTGGAATATTAACGATGGAATTAAAGAAATTCCAATTGAACAGCGTTCTGAAGATGAAGTAAAATATATTGAAGGATGGCATGATAATAAAATTACACAAGTTAGATTGATGCCGGAAAACAGTCCTGTAGCAAATTATGGATTTGATGTTACTCCTGCCAAGTATGTTACAGCACTTATTACAGAAAAAGGTGTTTGCGAAACAAATGAAGAAGAAATCAATAATTTAAGATAAAATATGAAGATTTCCCATAGAACATAAAATTGTCTATACTTCGACAAGCTCAGCATGACAATTTTCCACTAATAATTTGTCACACTGAGCCTGTCGAAGTGTTAATAAGTAAATTTCAATAATGAAACAACCAGACGAAGGCTATATTAAATTTAACTTAAACTGGGATAAGAAAGCTTTTAATTTCAGCGATCAGGATTTTTCACAAATTAATTCAACTCGCAAAAATCTTTTTGAAACAGGATTAATCGGAGCTTATCCCGATGGAATTGGTTTCGGAAATTTAAGTATCCGTACTGAAAAAAATGAATTTATTATTTCCGGATCAGCAACCGGTAATTTTGAAAATCTTACTAAAGAGCATTATTCTTTAGTAAAGGATTATGATATTCATAAAAACAGTGTTCGTTGTGAAGGATTTTCAAAAGCATCTTCGGAATCATTAAGTCACGCCATTATTTACGAATCAAATCCTAAAGTAAATGCCGTAATTCATGTCCATCATAATGATATGTGGAAGAAATATTTAAATCATCTTCCGACAACAAATAAAAAAGCAGAATTTGGTACTCCTGAAATTGCATTAGAAATAAAAAAGTTAGCGAATCAAAGTTCCGGAATAATTATAATGGGTGGACATCGCGAAGGAATTATTTCCTACGGGAAATTCTTAAATGAAGCTGAAGAAATTATATTAAAATATTTTAACAAATTCTAGAAATGGCAAAAGTTGCAATCATTGGTGGATCAGGTTTAGAAGATCCTGATATTTTAAAATCACCCAAAACAATAAAAGTTGATACTCCTTATGGCGAACCAACATCTGAATTAACAACTGGTAAAATTGGAAATATCGATGTGGTAATTCTATCGCGACACGGGAAAAAACATACTATACCTCCCACACAAGTTAACAATCGCGCAAATATTTGGGCATTAAAAGAACAAGGCTGTGATTTTATTTTAGCAACAACAGCCTGTGGTAGTTTGCGTGAAGAAATCGGACGTGGCGATTTGGTTATTTTAGATCAGTTTATTGATTTTACGAAACATCGTAAAACAACTTTTTTTGATGAGTTTAAGCCCGGCGAAATGAAACATACTCCAATGGCCGATCCTTTTGATTCAAATCTACGAAATTTATTAATTCAATCAGCTGAAGAATTAAAACTTAAATTCCATAAAAAAGGAACTGTTGTGAGTATTGAAGGTCCGAGGTTTTCGACTCGTGCCGAATCGAATATGTTCCGAATGTGGGGTGCCGATGTAATTAATATGTCGGTAGCACCTGAAGCAATTCTGGCTAATGAAATTGGAATCCCATATGCAGCAATTGCCATGAGTACCGATTACGATTGCTGGAAAACAGATGAAGAACCTGTTACATGGGAAGCCGTTTTAGAGATTTTTAATCAAAACGTACATAACGTAATTGACTTGATTTTAACAAGCCTGAAAAAAATTTAACCTGCTTTTTTTGATTTTTTTCTAAAAGTATTGCGTAATTAATAACATTTCGTTAATATTGCACTCCGAAATTTATCTGATGATAAATCGGGCCCATAGCTCAGCTGGTTAGAGCACCTGACTCATAATCAGGGGGTCCCTGGTTCGAGCCCAGGTGGGCCCACAGGCACAAAAAGACTTCTAAGAAATTAGGAGTCTTTTTTATTGGGTTCATTTGTTAATTTTTGAGAATAAACCTCCCCTTGGTTCTTCTATTATGAACTACTCTTATAACAATTGGGTAAGTCCCATCCTTTCTTTTCCTGTTCCTATGAAGAGTAATCTTTAACGTACTCATAATTCGTAAAGGATGTGTAGAACAAATATAAGGGAAATGTGGATTCGTTGTGAGTAATGAATTTTGGTATCAGCAAATATTAATTATAAGATCTTTCTCTAACATATGAATAGTTATTTGCTGTCGATCTGTTTTACATCTTAACATAATCCACGGCATTCTTTTCTTACTATAATCAATGGATCACCCATTGCTTTGTTTAATTTTTTTTCCACTTTAATTGACATCAATAGATTTATTATATAACTTGTTTGTCCTTTTGTAGATTTAAGTTTTTTAGCAAATTATAGCAACAGTTAGAACGATATTATAATTTATTAAAAATCAATTACTAATTCTAATTAAAACTAATCTATCATGAAAAAATTACTTTTTACATTATCGTTTCTTTTGTGCCTAACATTTGTATTTGGACAGAACTTTACTGTACCTGAACGTACTATTGAGCAGAAGCATAATAGGGTCGTATGGCAAACATATGGAATAATAATATCAGAAATGTCATATGCAAAAAGTCTAGGAAAAACAGCAGAAGAAGTAAGTATTTACACAGGAAACCTATTTAAAACAGGATGGAATCAAGAAGGTGGCTTTGAATCTTTTGTAAAAGGAGTACTTTTTAATTTTGAAAGTTTTCGTTTAGCAAGCGAACCTGCAATTGAAATATTACAACAATCTGAGAATCAAATTATATTCAAAGTAAAGAATACTTCTAAATCTTTATTTGAAAAAGGCGATTATTATGAAGTAAGTTATGAAGAATTTAACAATTGGTTATTAAAAGTATATCAGATAATAGCAGAACATATGGGAGCCATTTATGAACAAAAAGAAATTGAAGATGATTGGATTGAGATTACAATAACTAAAAAATAGTATTTAATAGTTATAGCCAAAAAGATTCGTTTTGAGATAATCAATTCTCCAAATTTTGGACACTCATAATCAGGGGGTCCCTGGTTCGAGCCCAGGTAGACCCACAGGCAAAAAAAGGCTTCTAGGAAACTAGGAGTCTTTTTTTATGGGTTTCGTAAAGGATTATCTCAAATTACTGTATCGACTACCTCTATAGTATTGTTAATAATTAAAAAGCCCGCACAGCGCGAACATATTGTAGATAACCCTTTTCGGTAACATCCTGAGTGCCATCACTGAAATTCTGCAAACAAGAATAGCCGTCATCGTACTCGGTAGAGCTCCAATAGTGTTGGGTTTCAAATGCCATGCCACCATTTGCCGTTGCCGTTGCGTCAATGGTAGTTTTGTTTTTATACATTAAGTTTAATTCCTCTCTCGAAGGCAAATACCAGTCTGAATATCCATCTAAAGTTAAATCTTTACATATTTCAGAAGCATAAGGAGAACCATCATCTCCAATAATTCCTATAAAACTTCCAATAATAACATCAGTATTCATTTTCCCTGCGTTAATATGATCTCCATAAGCGCGTGTATCACCATCTGTTCCTGCATACCATCTAACTCCTGTACTTTGGTCTGTTTTATTACACACTAAACCGTACTGTCCGGTTTCATCTACCCAAAACACAACACCACCTTGGGCAAAATCGCCAACGGAATAGGTTGTAACAGCATTATCATCTACATATTTTTTATTTGCTACATCATAATCATTAGAAGGAACTGAAGTTAGTGTAGTTGGAAATACTTGAAAATGAACTTTCTTATTAAAATCAAAAGCATCTTCTGATTCATCCCAAATAAATTCAGGAGTTCCAGTAACGCCTACTTGAATTAATGTTTGATCAACATCACTATCCCCTACAACAATAGCAGCATTAGTACCCCCTCTTGTTAATGTCTTAACATATAAACCGTAATTAAGAGTTATAGTTCCTGTACCTAAAGGATCTCTCACTTCAAACCCTGTTACTCTACTTGCTGTACCTCCATTTTGAGTCGGTAGTGCTTGAAAAGCAGTTAATCTGTCTACCATACCAGAAGAAGTATAATTTATTCTAGATTGGAATCCAGCAATATGATCATATTGAAAAGCACCATTAATTAATATTTTATTATCAAAACTATTATAACCTATACCCCCACCCGTTGTATTTGATCTATTAATAGTACTCTCATCAACAAAAGCATGAGTATTACCACCGCTAAACATTGAATTACCATCACCCGTTATTGATCTTTGTATAATCAAAGAAGCATCCGCAGAAGCAGTTGGTGGTGATGTAGAACCTAATACTAAAAGAATATTTGTACTATCAAATGTCATATTAGCAGTATAATCAAAATCTGTAGTACCATTCATAAAAGGTATTTGTGTGTCTGCTCCATAATCAGGAAAACCTGTTTTATCATCTACATATTTTTTTGTTGCAGGTTCATAATCTGCATCGGGTATAAATGCTGTAATATTATCCAATTCCAGTACATTAGATTTTAATGCCAGCGCTGATAAATCCTGGTCGCCTGTATTTGTTCCCGATAAATTACCTAAATTGGTAATATCAGCAGCAATAATGTTAGCTGCCTCACTGATTGTATAAACAGGGTCGGTTTCAGTAATACTACCTGTAATACTCTCGGCTGTTTTAGCGTGTAAAGCATAAGGCACACTTAAAAGTTGGCTTGTCCCCATCAATTTGTAATCGGTACCACCTGTTTGGTCAAACTCAATTTGAATAAAGAATAAGTTGCTGCCCCAATCTATATTTGTAAAGTCATCCGTAGTTGCTCCATTACCTATATTAAGATTCACCAATCCAAATTGGTTTGTTGTGACGAAATGAGATTCCGTATAAACAAAGGTTCCATTAGTACTACCTTTCAAAATGCTAATTTGAAAAGATACATTCTGGTTACCAATAACTTGCCCTGCGACATCTCTTATTACAGCCTGATATTTGAACGTTTTTGGTGATTGTCCAACACTTAAAAAGACTATTAGACTTAACGTAATTGTTAAATAAACTCGTTTATAATTTCTCATAATCAATAAAGTTTAGGTTGTTCACCTATTTATTCTTAAAACTACAAAAAGGTGACCCCCTTATCCTTATGTTATATAACACATTGCTTCAGTCTCAATTATAGTGCCTATTTAATTCATAAATAAAACATCGAACAATAAAGCCCTGATTAACTATATGTTATTTCTCAGGACTTTTTAAAAATGACAAATGAGGAACAAAAAGTTATCACAGCTGAATCCACGGGCACAAAAGACTTCTAAGAAATTAGGAGTCTTTTTTTAATTATCCTTCTAAAATTCTAATCAAATCATTATTGAGATAAAAGACTTCTTTGCCTTCTTTTTTAGGGCTTAATATGCCTAAATCTGTCATTTCCTGCATGTATTTAGTAAGAGTAGTACGACTTGAGCGCTCTAAAACATCTCCAAGCAACTTTGGTTTTACATATGGTTGCATAAAGAGTACTTCATTCACATCCTTGTTATACCATTTTAAATTTTGCTTTCCATATTCAAGTGTTGCATCCATTTGCAGAACAATATCATCAATCAAATGATTGGTATAGAATGCCGTATATTGAACTGCTTTCATCATATAAAGTAACCAGGGTTTCCAATCTCCACGTTGAGTAACAGCTCCTAATTTAAAATAATAGTCATCTTTATTTTCAATAATATACTTACTCAGATATAATACAGGCTGAGTTAACAAATTTTCCTTAACTAAATACAACAGATTTATTATTCGACCTGTTCGTCCATTTCCATCAGAAAAAGGGTGAATAGCCTCAAATTGATAATGAGCTATGGCCATTTTAATTAAAGGATCAATATTATTATCCTTGTTATCTGCCAGATACATTACAAAATTATTTATAAGCTCTTTAAGAATACTTTCACCTCTTGGAGGTGTATAAATAATTTCTCCGGCACGCAATTCACTATTTCCTCTGCGAATTACTACCCGAGATTGTAGAGAGCGTATTTCCTGCGTTGTATTTTTAATTTTCTGATATACATTAAGAATTGTATCTAATGTTATTCCTCTATTATTTTGTATGTTATTATATCCAGCCCATAATGCCTCTCTATATCTTAGAACCTCTTTAGTATTTGGAGACGCGTTTTCTTCTTTTAAAGAATCTGATACCGCTTTATACAATTCATCGTCAGTTGTAAATATATTCTCAATTTCTGACGAACTCCTGGCCTCTTGTAATGTTAGTGTATTAATAAGCATTGCAGGATTAGGCAATCGATATAAATTTTTATTTAATTCCGCTAAGTTCCTACTTGCTAAACCCCACTCAAGTAGAACATCCTTATCAACAATATCTTCACGTGGTGGTAACATCGGAAGTTGGTTATAAGGTTTTGTTCTTTCAAACATTTTTTTCATGTCCATATATTTAAGCTTTTGTGAACGTAATACAAATATATGTCCATTTATTTAAAAAAACTAATAACATGTTCATTTTCACAACAAATAATGAACACAAGATGCGTTTATGTTCATTTTTTACTCATAACACAATCTCTATATATTTAAAACCTGACTCATAATCAGGGGTACCGATAGCTATCGAGATAGGTGAGTCCACAGGCTTCAAAAGACTTCTAAGAAATTAGGAGTCTTTTTTTATATGTCCCTGATTCGTCCCGATTCCCGATGTGTAGCCGAATATGAAAAATGTCGCTATCCAAAAAAATTAAGACTAATACATAATTCAATGGTGGTTTTTTAAACTATGTATATATTATTTCATGAACATTTATTGTGGTTATTCTCTGATTCTTTAATAAAATCAGACGCTGATACAATCATTTATAGTACTAATATTTATTTTCTGCCTCATGGCATGAGGGGCATTCATTTGTTATTGGAAAATACCAACTCAATATTTCGTAAAGATCGGGATCATATTTTTTTAATTCCTCCCGTGTATTTATTCTATTATGTTTGCCGTCAGGTTCTGGCACTTCGGCATTCACATTAAACCAGCTTTGTACACCCTCTGCAAAATACTCCCAAATATTAGTTATCGCATAAGTATTTTCGTACTTTCCAATATTAATGGCAGCATCCATTTTTTCCTGAAGTAAATTATTAAAAGTCGTATCAATTGGCATTATTCCCACTCCGTGAATGGTGTGTGCGAATTCATGAATCAAAATATCTTCAGCATGGTATTTATCAATTTGGTAGCACAATAAGTTTTCCTCGGCACAACTCGTTAAAGGCAATTCTACTGTACCTCCCAAACCACGAGCTCTTACATCCCAGTTTAATGTTGTATCGTTTGCCAGAAATGCGTGTTCGGGAATATCAGTTGTTCCTTCATATCGTGCCATTACGGCAACCCTTGTATCTCTGCTAATCATAGATTCATGTATTTCAGCAGGAAGAGCATCGGTCATAAATTTTATGGTTTTGAAAGCGGCTATTATAGCTGCATCAGGAACTTTTGCGGAACTGATAATGTGTATCCCGTTTGCGCATATATATTTTTTATAAAAAGGATCAAGCTTCAATTTAGCTGGAGGCAACGTAATTACCAGATTTTTATCAATAGACGTTTCTTTTGTTTGTGCCATTCCCCAAGGATTATTAAGTAAAAGGCAAATCGCAAATGTAACCACTGATGTTCTTAATATCAACATGTTCTTTTTTGAATTTGTTATTCTCATTTTGTAATATTTTAAGTGTTTAAAAAATAACCTATATAATCACTTTCTTAATTCCACCAAAAAACTTTATGCAATATTTCAACCTGAAAGTTAGGCTTTTTTTTAAAATTGCACGGCAATATCTTCATGTATTTCGACAGTTTGTTTAGAATATAAATGGGACATTCATTTATAAAGACTTGAATATCTATTCTACAATGTGCCAGGCGAATTTGAAGTGACAACATTTGTCACATTTAGTCTTTGTTTATTGGATTTTGTTATGGAACCTTACGGAGAATTACCAGCCTGGCTAAATTATTTCTTAATAAATTTCACATCCCGGGAAAATATTCTACCGTATTACATATATTTTGTGTTTGACTATTTATAATTTATAAAATACAGTAAGCCTGGCAGTGTCTCTAAGATAATCGACACTATGGATATCAAAATGTGTAACATTAATACCTAAACGCAATTTTAAATCAGCAATAATTAATTCTTTATTTTCAAAGTGTACATTTTCTATTTTCTCATATGTCATTTCTAAAGATCTTTCTTTATTTTTGAAAAGTACTCTTTCAATAATATAAATAGCGATTATAACTATCAAATTAGCGGCAAAAATTTCTGCATAACTCATTTTTTTATTTGCCAGAGCATTAATTACCGAAACTCCAATTACAATAAACAAATAAGTCATCTCTTTAGTATCAACAGCTTCGGTCCGGTATCGAATTATCCCAAAAATTGCAAATAAGCCTAAAGCCATACCTAACTCAAGTTCAAACTTTTTTAAGGTAAAACAAATGAAGAATACAACCAGTCCAATCATGTAATAAGTGAATATATATTCTGGCTTTTTTGTGCTTCTGTAATATAGAAAACGAATAATAATGGTTAGAAAAACCATATTTATTGCCAAACGAAAAATCATCTTAAAGAAATCGTCATCAAAAAAAGGTATACCTAAAAACTCCATAATTATAGTGTTATTTTGTTAATATTCTGCATTTTATTTTTAAACCTATTGTGTTTAAGCCCTTCATAAAGTTGAAGCATTCCAATACAATATTTACTAAATCGTGAAGGTTTGATCTTAAACACTTTTAAAGCATGTCCAAGAGATGAATTACGATTTTTTCCATCTGCTTTTATTTCAACAATCGCAAAATTTCGAAGATTTGATTTCTTACTATCATTTTTATATTGAATATTTAAATCAATAGTGCATCGTTCAGTAAAATCTTTATTTACCATCGTTATACGATCAAATTTATTCATTAAAACAGGTTTCAAATCATCACTTTTAAATGATGTGTTTTCTGAAATGAACTTTTTCCCCTGATCAGAAAAATCAGTACTCTCATCTGTAATTTTTATTCTTTTCTTTATTGTTCGGTTTTTATTGTTTTTAAATTTTATTTCCAAAAAACTTAGGTTGGTTGACAGATAACTTCTTGTTCTGATTTTAAATCGATTACGTTTCCCATTGTGATGTGCAATGTACATACTGTTCTCCGAACTATCATAATACGTAGTTGTGTATGGCAAAATGCTAATACCATCAATTTTAAGAACGAAATACTTTTTATATATCAACTCTAACACTTCGGGTAAAATATCTGTATGAAACCAGTATTTAGTATCAGTTCGATTCATTAACTTCACTTGATCTGCCTCTTTAAGCCCAATGGAATCAAACTTATTAATAATTTCATATAGTTTATCCGTATTATACATTCCCTTGGTTTAAATCAATAATGTTCAGATGCTACAATTAATCGCGGTTAAGCTTTTTAATTTCTGCCTTCACTGCTTTTCTTCTTTTAATCCAAAAAGATTTTAATCCCGGAATAAATGCGCCCGGATCGTCAGGATCGCCTATTGTTTCATATAAGTTTTTTTCGAATTCATCATTTGAATACATTTTCATGTCATCGAGATAGACGTATTTCCTTATTTTTAAACTTAGGTTGTCAATCTGGTCTTCGATATATTCATTGGTGAAGTATTTGTCGAGCAATGATTGCATATAGCTAATATAGTCATCTCTGTAATAGCTATTTGAAATGATTTTTTGAAATAAAGGGTTATTATTATCAGGGTGCTGATAAAAAATACTCATCTTTTCTGCTTCACGTAATTCAAAAACAGGACTCCAGGCACAAAATGCATAATTAGCATCGTATGGAATCCATTCAAACAGATCGGTATCGGTGTTTTTATACAAATAAAAGTTGTGTGGATAAATCATATTATAAGCATCGACATTACAAAAGATATTTGTTATTGCAAAGATTTTAAGACAATTACCAACATTTAGGACTTGCTCAATTTCTTCCTTAAATTCTGTTTCATTTAAACTGTCATCGTTAATAATTTTGATTAAATCAACCAGGTCTTTTCTTATTTTATTCTTTTTATGTTCAGCATGAAATTTTCCTTGATAATCGTCGGTTTTATTGCCAAGATATTCAAAAGTTGCTTTTGGCTCACCCTTATAAAAATTTCCATTTTTATTGCCGAAATATTTCTCTAAAAATCGACTATTAATATGCTCAGAAACTACATATAAACCATAGTTTTTATCATTTATATTAAGGTTTGCAAAGCTTATATGTGGGGCCGGGATTCCTTCACTTTTGAGAATATCAAAAAATATTTTTTCTCGTAAAAAGCTGGGGTCTTTAAATCCATTATTAAGATTAATGGTTGATAAATTATCCAAATCTTGCTTTTTAATGAATTTGTTAAATTTTATTTTGAACGATTTTTTATCACCGGGTGTATAATCGTATGATGATTCTCCTTTAATCCTCACACCAACCGCATAAAATTTCTTTCCAGTTACAGTTGCATTGGCTTGTAAATATTTATTTATTTCATTTTGGTCTTTGTAATATTCTTTGTAATGAATTAATGAATCCCAATAATTACACTGGGCAAACCTAATGTGGATGTCATGTACAAAATCGGCATTAAAAAATTCATCTCCAATTTGCTTTTTTTTATTTGTATCATTCTGTGCAGTAAGTTGCATGCATAATAATACGAGAAGACCGGAAACTATATATTTTCTCATGAGGCTTGCCTTAAAATTTGTAATTAATACCTAAGGTTATATTCCATTGATCCCTATACTTTTGAGTGTCATATTCTGTATATTCATAACCAAGTCTTGCTTTTATTGTCCACCTATCTTTTATTGGACCTTCGTATCCAATTTTAATTTTCTTTTTATCGAGTTTATACAATTCGTAATCAACTACATCACCAGAACTTTCATCGGGCGTACTACCAATACCTGATTGTAAGAAAATATATCGATCGGCACTGGACAAATAATACCTGATTGTTAAGAAGTATGATTGAGAAACACCCACATCTTTTGGAGTAATATATGGCCTGAATGAAAACCAGAAGTTTTTATAATACTTACCTAAAGATCCTGTAAGTACAAAAATGTCTTTTTTCGAAGAGTCAGTGGAACTTATAAACTGCATATACCGGAAACCCAACGATGTTTCAAAACTCCATGGTAAACTTTTAAATAACTCAAGTCCGGCTCTATGTTTTGGAAATAAGCGGTTAAATCCATAACCATAACTTACATATGAATATAATCCATTGGCAATTTTAGGATATGCTGTTAATTCTGCCTGATATCCTAACTCATTCTGGTATATGTGCTCGTTATCTTTTACAATATCGTTTACATAAAGCCGGGCAATAACACTACCAATTGGAGTTTTATTAGCATACGAAATATATGTTAAATGACGTCTTCTAATATATGGTTCTTGAAAAAATTCAAAATCATGGACTACTTCTATTTTACTCAGCATTAATTTTTGGTTTTCTTTTTTCAAAATAGCCAATGCTTTTTCATTAGATGGATTTAAATCAAGAACCTGTGACAATGCCTTTTTAGCTTTTTCTATTTCGTCAATCTTTAAAAGAATCGTAGCTTTTTTAATGTAGAAATCCTGATGAGTGGGATGAAATGAAATTCCGATATTGGCGTATTTTAAAGCTTCTTCGTAATTCTTACTCCATATCAATACATCGGTCATTGCAGAAATTCCGTCCCGATGTCCTATTTTATGAGAAAAAACATATTGAAAGCTTACAACTGAAGAATCATACATTTTGTCCCAGGCATATGTCCTCCCTTTTAATACTGCTGCATCCAGATAGGTTGGTTTTGTGTTTAAAATCTGATTGCATACTTTTCGGGCTTCTTCGCGGTTGCCATTAAAAGCCAACTCCCTTGCTATATTAAACAGCGAATCGACATCCTGGCTTTTAGCAAGAAATGAAATTAGTAGAATAATTAATGTGAAAAGGCCTTTAAAATATTTCATTAAATATTAATTTGAATTAAACCCTTCTCTTTTCATTTTTCCCCATCCTCTTTTCTTTTTAATAAAGTAATCATAGTTTCCTTTTAATGAGAAAATAGTATTCAGAGGGTGAAAAATAAATATTTCAGTAACTGAAATAAAAAAGATCTTAAACAGGAACTTATAATCTCTGTATCTGCTAAATATTAACTTTTCGTAAAATACCGAAAATGATGAATAAAGTAGTCCAAATGAAAAAGCAAAAATGGAAAATAAAATAACAATAGTTAGATCAATTTTGCCTAATGAAATCATTGTAATTAAGTAGCTAATTCCAATCACTTCAACAAAAGGCGCCATCCATTCAAAAAATAACCAGTAAGGAAAGCTAATCATCCCAATGCGTCCAAATTTCGGATTAAAGAACATATCCCGGTGTTTGATCATTGTATCAATTAATCCCCTTGCCCATCTATTTCTTTGCCGGGAAAGCATTTTTAAATTAGAAGGAACCTCAGTCCAGCATAATGGATCAGGAATAAATGCAACTTTGTATTTCTTTTTTTCTACATTATGCATATACTTCCTCATTCTTAAAACCAATTCCAGATCTTCACCTACACTTGTTATATCATAACCTCCAATTTTTAATACAATATCCCTGTCAAACAGTCCAAAAGCACCTGAAATAATTAAAAGTCCATTAATTCTGCTCCAGGCCATACGTCCCAGTGTGAAAACGCGCATATACTCCAGAGTTTGAAATTCAGCCCAAATATTCTTTGGAAAATTCACTTTTGCAATTTGACCATTTTCAATTTGACAATTATTTGCGATTCTTACAACACCACCTGAAGCAATTACTTTCCTGTCATCCTCTTCTTCCAGGAATGGCTTAACCATTCTTGAAATTGCTTCCTGTTCTATAATACAATCCACATCAATTGCTAAAAACAATTCGTTACGTGATAAATTAATTCCAGCATTCAATGCATCAGATTTACCTCCATTTTCTTTATCAATTACAATTAGTTGAGAGTATTCTTTACCGGAAGATTTGTAAATTCCCCTAACCTTCTCAGTGTTAATGCTTTGCTCGTAAGCAAAATTTACTCTCACCAAATGATATGTTTCTTTCAAAATCTTTAAAGAATCATCAGTGCTTCCATCATTCACCACAATTATATCCAAATCAGGATACTTAAGCGAAAGTAAGCTTCGAACATTTTCTACAATACTTTTTTCTTCATTATAACATGGTGCAATTACTGAAATCGTGGGTAACTCTTTAAAATCAGTAATAGAATTGAAATTAAAGTACTTATTTCGATTATTATAAAAGGTTAATTCAAGGCTTGAAAATATACCTATAGTAATATATGAAACAAAAAGAGTAAGGCCATATACCAGGAAAAATACATTAATGAGAGAATGTAAAAAATGTTCTATTCCCATTTTATTCTAATTTATATTAATATCTATTACTTCACTGCAAACCGACACCATTACCGGGTCTTCTATTTCAACATACTTAATAAAAGTTTTCATATTAAGCTTAAACATTTTTTTCATTGCTTCTATTTTAATTGATGCTGGCTCACTTAAAATAATTTCATCTAAAAAATCAATTTCCGGCTTATTGTTGTAAAAATCGAAATGCTTTATTATCATAAGCTTGACATTATGATCTAATTCATGATAATGTTCCCGGATTAAGTCGAAACCCTCTTTTTCGGGAACCAGACTTAAGTAAGCGTCCCATGCTAACCTTTTAACCATTAAGTTTTCATTATCCAGTTGATTCAGGATAAGAATAATACTCCTTGAGTTATCCCTGTATTTATATTGCGCCATTAGTAATCCAATAAGAATTTTTCTGGTCTTATCAGAAGACAGTAGCTTAATAAAATCTATCTTAAGCATTGGATTATTTAAAATTGCATTCACAATAACATTTATATCCAACATAGATAAATTATATTTCTTCCCGATAAACTCAACCAATTGACTTTCATCTTTCATCAGGCGAATTAATGTTATATAAGATTCCGTTCGTAATGCAAAATTGTTACTTTCAGAATATTTCATTATTCTTTTTAAATATCCCACATTGCCTAAATCCAGATAATAAATAATATGCATTGCTAATACTTTATCGCTCAGGTTTGCTGAATACAACATGCTTTTAACGATACCATCCAATTTTAATTTTAGCACCAGATTTTTAAACTGATAACTAAAATCAGTATTAATATTTTCTGCCACTTTTGTTATAGAAATTAGAAGTTCCTTTTTGCTAAACCCATTGTAAAGAAATTTCTTTATTCTGGCAATGGTTTTGTATTCTTCATCAATACTTTGTTCTACCGGATATAAATAACTAATAATTAGCCTTAAGAACAGTCCCTGCAATCTTTTACTTTGCCTGTCGGATCTTTTCCTTAGTGATGTTAAGAAAAGATTAATTACGAAAAACATTATAAAACTTGCCAGACTAAATATGATAAAAACGAAAATTACAACAGCCCAGACCGGAAATTTCTGGTATATAGGATTTTCAATAAAGTATCCAAAAATTATAACTCCGGGATTTGTTAAAAAAAGAAATATAATTAACGGGAAGCTTATTGCCATTAAAAATAGCAAATACTTTACGTGATTTTTAAGATATGTTTTAGTAAGAAAAAACATCAGAACCTTTGTTTAAAAAATAATTCTTTTGAATACTCATCGGCAGCATTAAATAAGGAATCAATAGTGGTCTGACTCATTACCTGAACAGACATAAAGAGACAACAACTTAATATGACGTTTTTCAATTTCATTACTGTGATATTGACTGAATAGTTGACATGATATGATTTATAACAGTTTTGGGCTCAAATGGTTTTTTAAAAAAGAAATTTACTCCATTAGAATACGCTTGTTTTTCAATGTAATCAACCGGACTAAAAAAATAAATGGGTGCAACAATTTCTTTTGTAAGCCTTAGATGTGTTATTACCTCGTAATGGACACAGTCAGAAATAGAATCATCAAGAATTACAATATCTATTTTATTTTCTTTTGGAAAGTTTTTAAGCTTTGCAAATGACCGGAAACTAATAAAACTAACCTCTTTAATGTTATAACAAATTAAACGGTGAATAATCTCGTTAAATACAATATCTTCAGAAATTATTAAGCAATTAATAGTTGCCATAAAATTATAATTTAATGCTCCAAACTGATTTACTTCAAGTTACGGCTTTGATTTAACAAAGTCAAAGTTTCTTTAATTTAAATACATTATAAATGCATATATTGTTCTTGAATTTTAATTTATTTGGCAAATAGACCTTCTGAAATTTGAACATGATTAATCATTCCATAAATGATTAATTTCTACATATATCTATAAACTGCCTATATTATATTAATTTGAGATTATTAGTATTAATGGAATTATTAACCATAATTAAAATCCGGGGCATCAGATTCCGATGAGTCAACAGTTTTTAAAAGGCTTCCGAAAATTAGTGGTCTTTTTTGTTTGGGTTCTTAAAGGATCAGGGGGAACAAATTA
The DNA here is from genome assembly GCA_019038645.1 of Bacteroidales bacterium. Classification (GTDB taxonomy): domain Bacteria; phylum Bacteroidota; class Bacteroidia; order Bacteroidales; family UBA12077; genus UBA12077. Next base: position 8,311 of record JAHOYT010000080.1, on the reverse strand, counting down.
TTTCGATTATTCGTCTAGACAATACACGGTTTTGTAAATCATCGCATAATTGTGGGTGTAGTGAAAACAAACTTGCTACCTTTGTTCAGTTCACTCTCTACCCAAATTCTGCCACCATTTTTTTCTACAAATTCCTTGCAAAGAATTAGCCCGAGACCTGTTCCGCGCTCATTATCTGTGTCATAGGTTGCGTCGGATTTTTCAATCCGGAATAAGTCAGCTGTTTTCTCTTTTGAGATACCTACACCAGTATCTGCTACCGTTATTTCTATAAAATCCTGGTTCTTTGTTTCACAAGCTGAAATAATTATTGCTCCATTCTGGTGAGTGAATTTTATTGCATTTGATACCAGATTCCGCAAAATAGTATTTAGCATGTTTTTGTCGGAATAAACAGTCAGGTTGGCTTCACTATTGTCTGATAAACGAATATTTTTATTTTTTGCCGATTGTTGCAATAATAATATAACTTCATTGATTATTGTTTTGATCTTTATTTCTTCCGGTGAAAATTTAATTTTGCCCGATTGTGAACGTGACCATGTAAGTAAATTTTCTAATAAACTATATGTGTTTTTTGTACTGTCATTAATTATTTTTACAATATGCCCACATTTTTCTTCATCATATACTTTATAGTTTTTTAATAAAAGATCTGAAAAACCTAATAATGTGTTAAAAGGATTTTTTAAATCATGTGCTATAATTGAGAAAAATTTATTTTTTGTTTGAATGCTTTCTGTTAAAGCTTGTTCCATTTTTTTGCGATTAGTAATATCATGAAAAACGGTTATTTTGTTATTGTTTTCGATTAAGGTATTGCTAACCACAAGGGTTTTCCCATTTTCAGTATTTAATTCATAAGAATTTTTATTTTTTTCTTTTTTAAGTTTTTCATAGGCGCACCAACTACATTTCTTTTCATAATTAAACAGTGCTTTATAACAATATTCACCAATAGGGTCACAACCTAACTTTTCTTGAAGAGCAGAGTTTACATAACTAATTCTATAATCAGGTGTGCTAATATAAATACCATCTTTAAAAGTGTCTAATATTTCCTTTTTTGTTTTTTTCCCTTCTTCGCTTTCTTTAATTTTTTCATTTTTTTTGACAATTAATAAAACGAATAAACCTATAGCAAAAAATCCAATAAAACTTGAACTATGAGTATGGTAATGTCGTGTTTTATGTTGAGCAATTTTATTGTCTCGCTGATAAGAAATAACATATGCAGCATGCTTGCCCTCAATGTTATTTACAGAAACAAATGAAATCAAATAGTAATCTTTATTGATTTTGAGATATGTTGTGAAATTTTTATTGTTTGCCAGTTTTTTTTCTATTTTACCTTTTAAGCTCTTATTGATTTGATTTATAATATTTAGTGTATCATCTTTATAATTTAGACGTTTTTCTTCATGAAAATAGTCATCAGATATTAAGCTCTGCATATAACTACTTTTTTCATCTTCAAAAACTATTGTGTTTACAGTGTCTTTTTTTATCATAAAATCGAAAACTTCGTTACCGTGAACCTTAAGCTGTGTTTTTATAGCATCAAAAGAAAAACATGTTTCACCACTTCCTATATGCTCGTTTTCATAAAACAATGGAAAAACATAGCTAAACTCCATGAGTGTTCGGCCTTCTTCAAGGCCCTTATAATCCTGTTTTGTTAAATTTGCCATTTTTACGGAATATCTGATATCGCTCAGGTCGTCTCCGTATTTTTCAGGCCGGTGAAATCTTAAAAAACTTTCGTTATTGGGCAAATGAAAATGGAAATGTTCAACATTACTCGCTTCAAGATACTTATACACAGGTAATAATATTGAATACAGGCTATCTCTAATTTCAATTTTTTGTAAGCTATCTGCATGATTTGCCTTACTAAAAAGTTGCATTACCTCTGGCTTATTAATATATGGACGAATAATGTTCTCGGTCAACAATACATACGCACTTTGCGCCGCTTTATATTTTACCTCAAGTTCATCGGTATATTTATTTAATGTCTGGTTCATTTCCCTGTCGTGGGATCTCTCAATAACAAGGAAAGCCAGTCCTTCAACTATAATATACAGGATTATTAGTGATACAATTATTCTTTTTCTAAAATGGAACATCTGTAACTTTGGTTTAAAAGAACACACAAATAGAATTTGTGCTTCAAAATTGTTTACGAGGCAAGGTGATGAAAGTTATTATTATGAGCTTTATAATTAGGCCTGATTTACATGTTTTATAGTATAAATGGGCCATTGTGGTATAACTCGCTAGAACACACCCTGATAGAGCCCGCTGTTAGAATGGGACAAATAAGTGACAAGCCATCATTTTTACAATACAGTACGATTTATAGCATTTTTTATTAATAAAAAATGCAAAAACAAAATATAACACTATGAAGAGATCAGGGAATTAACTGGTATCCTTCCCCGAATTTTATTAATTGGAAAAATGTTCTTCCCTCCTGAATATTATTATCACCCTGATCAATTTCAATTGTCAAATTAACAAGAATAATATTGTCTTCTAATTCTTCATAAAAAGAATATTTAAAACCTGGAGGAAAAGGGTTTTTAAATTTCCAGAATCCTCCCGGATGAGCAATTTCGGGTTTATCCTTTCTAATAAAATAGTCTCCTGACAGCATTGAATCTATTATACTCTGATTACAGTTCTTTAAATAATAATAGTTTGTTAGCTCTTCCCAATCTTTATTTTTCAATAATTCTGTAATTATCTCAACAGATTTTTCCGGACTTGTAAAATATAAGTTTTTCATTTCTTTATCAGGAAAATTAAAGTAAACACAGATACTAACTTCGCATATCATAAAACAGTTAACACAATTCATAATTAGTGCTAACAGATTATTGCTTTTTTATTTAACTTCATCTTTTTTCTTTAGAATAATTCCCGTTTTCATTTTTGAAACTTAAGTGAAAAAGTTGTTCGTTCTCCTAATTCAGATTGCACATTTATAGATCCATTATGCAATCGCATTATTTGTCGGGCAAAGCTCAAGCCAATTCCTGAACCTTTTTCTTTAGTTGAATAAAACGGTATAAATATATCTGTAAGTTTTTGTTCTGGTATTCCATCTCCATTATCCAACACTTGTATTATAACCTGATCTTCCATCTGAAAAGATTTAAGATTCAAAATGGGATTCTTTGTATTCGACATTGCCGTTAAACTATTTGTAATAAGATTAATTAGCACTTGCTCTACTAAAGCAATATCAACACTTATGTCTAATTCGTCGCTTTCAATATCAATTTGAACATCGCTATTTTTTAACTCCACCTCCATTATTTTACATACGGCACTTAATATATCTTTCACTAAAACTGTTTCGGTTTCCAACATTTCCGGTAGTTTGGTTAAAATCCTGAAATTATTAACGAAATGATCTAAACCTTCTCCCCGTTCTTTTATTGCCAAAATAGATTCTCTTATATCATTAAAATTCTTTGTGCTCAACTTTTCAAATGATTTAGGGCTCCCTTTTTCATCATTCATTATCATTGTAATTGTTTCTGTTAAAGAATTTATTGGTGTTAAAGAATTCATTATTTCGTGAGTAAGAATTCTCATTAATCTTTGTATTGCATCTATTTCTCCGGCATCAATTTCCTTGCTGATATCTTGTATTGAAACCAATTTCTGATTTTGTTCGAATAGCTTAAATGATTTTACTGTAACCGAAAGTTTTTTCTTATCACCAGAATTAAATAATTCGTAAACAAAGCTTCCTGATATTTCAATTTCGGTAAGTTTTAAATAAAACAAAGGAAGTTCTCTTTCAATCTGTTTAAGCGAATAAATCTCTTTTAGACCGAGTAAACTCTCTCCGAGTTTATTTTTAAAAGAAATCTTTTCGTCTTTATTAAAGACTAAAATTCCTGCAGGAATTGTCTGAATTAAATGATTAGTAAAGGAATATTGAGTCTCCTTTTCTTTCGAAATAAACTGATATTGATCAATTATTTTATTGAATGCAAGGTTTAAATCCTTGTATGGCGTATCGGTATAATCAATTCCAAATTTGGAAGTAAAATCTGAGTTTGAAATAGCTAATATAAATTTTGCTAAAAGCCTGTTTGATTTTTTTAAATAATTAATTAAAAAAATAATTTGCAGAGTTAAAATAATAACTAAAACAACGAATGTAAACATCAGCTGGTTTTTCAACAAAACAGGAAAAATCAATGATATTGCAATCATATTCGAAAGGATTAATACAATTCGAATGATAAGATTAATATAGAATTTCTTTAATAACATATATGATAATTTATAATCCGAACTTTTTCATTCTTCTATACAAAGCTGTTCTTTCCAAACCTAAATCATGCGCTGTTTTTGTCATATTCCCGCGGTTTTTTTGAATTGCTTCAAGAATGAGTTGCTTTTCATTCTCCACCAAATTAAAAGTCTTGTTAGATTTTGCTTTCGAAAAAGATTGTTGAACAGGAAAGATTGATTCTGCAGAAATTTGGGTTTTATTCTCCAAAATAACAGCCCGTTCAATTGAGTTTTTTAACTCTCGTATATTACCCGGCCAATTGTATCTTTTAAGTTTTTCAATAGTTGAAGGTGATACTTTTAGATTACTCTTTGAATATTTATTTTTAAACTTTTCAAGATAATAAAGGCTTAGTGCAGAAATATCATCAATCCTATCACGTAGCGGCGGAATTGGCAACTCAAACATATTAATTCTGTAGTACAAATCTTCTCGAAAAGTTCCTTGCTTAACCATCTCAGCTATATTCTGATTAGTTGCGCAAATTAACCGAATGTCAATTGGAATTGATTTCGTTCCACCAACCCTGTTTATTTCCCGATTTTGTAATACACTTAGTAACTTTGCCTGAAGTTTTAAATCAATGTTTCCTATTTCATCCACAAAAAGTGTCCCGCCCGATGCTAATTCAAATCGTCCGGTTTTCTTTTCTTTTGCATCTGTAAACGACCCTTTTTCGTGACCAAACAATTCGCTTTCGAATAAATTCTCATGTATTGATCCCACATCCACTTTTAGAAAAATTTTGTCTTTTCTGGTTGAATGTAAATGAATCTGACGTGCAATCATTTCTTTTCCGGTACCATTCTCTCCTGTAACTAAAACATCAACATCAGTAATTGCAACTCTTTTAATTAAATCCTTTACACGATTCATGGCCAACGAATCACAAATAAAATCTTTATAATCAGTTTCACTATCAGTTTCAAGTTGACTAATGGTTTCTTTATATTTACTTAAATCGTTTTTGGAATTTCTATATTTTAAGGCAGAAAGAATCGTAGCGTGCAGTTTTTGATTTTTCCATGGTTTCGCCAAAAAATCATACGCCCCGGATTTTATAGCGTTCACTGCTAAGTCAAACTCGCCATATGCAGTAATAAAAATTATCGGCAAATCCGGATCTATTTTCAGAATTTGTTGTAATAAACCAATCCCTTCTTTACCATCAATCTCGCCTTTTGTAAAATTCATATCCAAAAGTACAAGATCAAAATTTTCCTTTTTAAGCATTGAAAGCATTACAGATGGTTTATCTGTAATCTCTACTTCATCGAAAATTTGCTTAAGGAACATTTTGGCGCTATGTAACACGCCCTGATCATCATCAACAATTAATATTTTACCTTTTTCTAAAACCATAACTTAATAATTCTGCATAAAGATAATAAATTGTTATAATATCGCACATTCGGTGTTGCGTTTTCACAACACTTTCATAATTCCGAAATACAGCTCAAGTCCACCTTACACCCTCTTTTACTATTACTTACAAATACTGGCACATTTTTAGGAATGAAACAAGAAAACCAATATCTTTATATCATGTTTAGAACAAATTTAAAGCTCATATTTCGAAATATTTGGAAATACAAAGGATTCTCTTCTATAAATATAATTGGATTATCAGTAGGGATGGCATGTTCAATAATTATTTTACTTTGGGTAAAACATCATACGAGCTATGATAAATTTCACGAAAAAGCCGACAATATTTTCAGGGTTATACAACACATTAAATTTGAAGATTATACTACATGGGCCATTACTCAGGGTCCTTTAGGTCCTGATCTGAAAGAAGAAGTTCCTGAAATAGAAGATTATTGCAGATTAAATCAATCCGGACTTCGGTTTATTAAGGGAGAAGAAAGTTTTCGTGAGAGAGGAACCTATGCCGATCCATCTTTTTTTAACATGTTTACAATTAACGTAACTAAAAAATTAAAAAACTCTCCTGTTTCTGAGCCTAACAATATTGCAATATCAGAAAGCTTCGCACAAAAGTATTTTGGTGATGAAGATCCTATAGGGAAAACCATAAGTGCATTACCTGATAGGGAGTTTCTAATTACAGCAGTGTTTGAAGATTATCCACAGGAAAGTCATATTTGGTTTGACTATGTGATTCCTTTTGAACATCTGGGAAATCTTGGTTACACAATAGATCAATGGGATAATAGCGGATATAACACCTATGTATCATTACAAGAAGGTGTAACAAAAGAACAAGTTGTTACTAAAATTGAAGATTTCTTAGGTCCGAAACCAACCCTGGAAGAGTTTGCAAAGCTTGACTTACAGCCCATAAAAGAAATTCACCTTACGGCAGGAATTGATATGGAGCGTGCGGATATAATAGATGGAAAATATGTTAAAATATTTTTAATAATTGGGATATTTTTAATTGTTGTGGCATGCATAAACTTTATGAACCTTGCAACGGCTCGATCATCACGTAGAATGAGAGAAATTGGAATGAAAAAAGTTTCCGGAGCCCATAAACCCAACTTAATATTTCAATTTATTGGTGAAGCAATTTTAATTTCCTTTATCGCCGTCTTCATCGCGATGATGTTGGTTGAACTATTTCGCCCAACATTTAATAACATAACCCAAATGGGATTGAAAATTGACTATACAGATTTTCGAATATATTTAGCACTATTTGGGATTGTTTTAACAACGGGCCTTTTTGCAGGAAGTTATCCTGCATTTTATTTAGCTTCGTTTAAACCAGTTGCAGTATTAAAAGGCGGTTCGGGTGAATCAAAAAAATATAATTTCCGCAAAATATTGGTGATTTTTCAATTTACCATTTCAATTATATTAATCACTTCCACTTTTTTTGTGTCTCGTCAAATTAACTTTATGTTAAATAAAGATTTGGGATATGATAAAGAAGGTATTATCTACTTTGGAATGTCAGAAGGTTTTCAAGAACATTTTGAATCGATAAAAGATGAAATGTTAAAATCGCCGGGAGTATTAAACATGACACGAGCAGGAAGCATGCCCACATATGGATATAATTTCTCCAACAGTCGTTTTAGATGGGAAGGGCAAGATCTTTCGAAAGAAACTTTATTCCGGGCTACATTTGCCGACTACGATTATTTCTCAACTTACAACATAGAATTCGCCGATGGAAGAGAATTTTCAAAAGATTTTGCATCTGATTCATCAGCTATTATTTTAAACGAGGCAGCAGCAAAGGCAATAGGGTTTGATAATCCCATAGGAAAACAACTATGGTTTGTAGAAAACCCTCGAAAAATGACAGTTGTAGGTGTCAATAAAGATTTTCATTATAGATCGCTACACACTGACATTGAACCGCAAATAATTATGTTTCAACCAAGTCAATGTTACTGGTCCATTTTAAAAATCAATATTAAGGAGCTGAGTTCTATAAGCAAAAAATTAGAAGAACACTGGATCGCTTATGAATCACAAAGTCCATTAAATATTAATTTTCTCGATGAAGACCTTGCAAACCTTTACGAACAAGATAAGGTTATTCGTAAAATCATACTATTCTTTACCACAATTGGAATACTTATTTCAATATTAGGATTAATAGGCATGACTGGATATTCCATAGAACAGAAAACAAAAGAGATTGGAATAAGAAAAGCTTTGGGGGCAAATTTCAAAACAATTATTGTTCTTCTTTCGAAAGATTTCACAAAATGGATCCTTATATCTTTTGTTATAGCAACACCAATTACATACTATATTATGAATAAATGGTTAGATAGCTTTGCCTATAGAATTAATCTGGATTGGTGGATGTTTGTACTTGGAGGATTAAGTGCCTTAATTATAGCTTTAATTACAATTAATATACAAACCAGTAAAGCTGCACGTATAAATCCTGCCGAAAGTTTGAGATACGAATGATAAAGACTCTTTTGGTATCAAAATGAAGAAGCCATCCAGTTTGGATGGCTTCTTCATTTTTAGTCATTAATCTTAACATATAGAGTTTTGTTG
>JAHOYT010000074.1 GCA_019038645.1 Bacteroidales bacterium | reverse complement strand
GTTGCTTGTTCCGCAACGTTTAGTTCGCCTCTTACATTTGTAGCAAGACCGGTAGCAGCTAAGTCAGTAACTCCGGCCACATCTAAAGTACCATTCAGGTCAGTAGCGTTTGCTACCTGTAATCCAAGTGTATTATTAAGATTTACCTGATTTGCACCAATCACATTAAAGTTCGCATCATCGGTATCAATCTCTGTTCCGTCTAATGTTGTTGCACCATCCACATCAAGATTATCAGGAGAGAATGTACCGGAAACGGTCACAGTTGTACCAGTTAGGTTTAAATTATCAGCAGCTGTGATGTTAATATCACCGGTTGAAGCTGTTGTTATGCTTACATCATTATCAGTAGCACCAATATTAGTAGTACCGGTACCTGTTACATCAAAGGTTCCACCATCGGTAACTATTGCGGTTTGATCTAAAGTAGTTGCACCATCCACATCAAGATTTCCTGTAAGATTTGTATTTGCAGTAACATTTAGATTTCCGGATAATACATCAATACCATTGTTAGCATCAATATTTTCAGTAAATGTTGCTTGTTCCGCAACGTTTAGTTCGCCTCTTACATTTGTAGCAAGACCGGTAGCAGCTAAGTCAGTAACTCCGGCCACATCTAAAGTACCATTCAGGTCAGTAGCGTTTGCTACCTGTAATCCAAGTGTATTATTAAGATTTACCTGATTTGCACCAATCACATTAAAGTTCGCATCATCGGTATCAATCTCTGTTCCGTCTAATGTTGTTGCACCATCCACATCAAGATTTCCTGCTGTAGTTATATTATCACCAGCAGTTACAGGAGAAAGTGTAGTGCCTGTGCGGTCCCAATATCCTATAGTTCCAGAGGTTGGAGGAGTAGAAGTCAAAATACTAGTACCATTGGTATACACACCTGCGTTAGGAGATAATCCGCTTAGTGTTAATCCAGTAAATGTTGGTGTTGCTCCAATATGAATATCTTGTGGAGTTGAGAAAGTTACATTACCTGCTGCATGAGCAATAGAGATTTGATTTGCTGTTTCATTAAGCGTTTTATACTCATTTGCCGTTCCTGCAGCATTCATACCAAGAACTTGATTTGAAGTACCGAATGGACTCGCAGCAACAGAAATCCAGGTAACATCGAAATACCAGAAAGATTTTGTATCAGTATCGTAAACTAACAAACCCGTTGCAGGACCTGCTATACTCGTTCTTTGAGCTGTAGTTAGTCGCGGAGCTAAAAATCCTTTAAATGTACCTGCTGTATGACTTAACTCAAGAATAGCAGTAGCATGCGGAACAATTGTAGTTTCGCTAATTCCAACTCCCTGGGCAAGTATCTTTTGCCCTCCCAGCACCGAGAACAGGATAATCAGTATTAATGCAATTTTTATTTGAGAGATACTTGTTTGTCTTTCAATCCACCTAGTTATTCTAGGTGCTCCCGAACTTGTTTTAACTTTTGTATCCATAATAACCTCCTTGTTCTTATTTCTTTTTATCTGGCAAGCAAAACATTAATTGTAATTATTTTGCTCAAATAATGTTCAATAATACTTTTAAGAATAAATTTTGAAAAAATATTTTCAGGATAAACAATAAAAACCTCAGTCAACATATAGGCAATACATTGACTAAAGCTCTTTCCCTTTATTTTTAACTCTTTGGTTATTAAATGTTGGGAAATGCGATTTTTATTTTTATTTAACCTCACTCTATCTTTAGCTGTTCGAATGAATCGAACATATATAACATTAATTACTTGTCTTTGTTTTATAACTTATGAAGGTACAAAATCTGTTAATAAAATGTTTGTAAAATCATAGCACCAAAACGAAACCTTATAAAAATAACTAAATATCAATACGCTGGCAACAATATGGCCTTTTTTTTGATTTATAATATGTTTGAAACATTCTATAAAAGAATAGTTGTAAATTGATTAATTATCAGTGATTTATATTAACTATTTGTACGTAAAAATTGATAATAAAGTTTTAAACATTACAAGTAAAATAATTTAATCGGGTAGTTTATTACTTAAATCAGGCAAAAATGATTCGGAATTATAAATAAAAAGATAAGATATTTTTTTAATTTAGAACGATATTTTTGAACCAAAGTACAGGGAAATGATAAAGTATAAAAGAATTTTATTAAAACTTAGTGGTGAATCATTATTAGGTAACGAAGGTTATGGTATTGACTCAAAAAGATTAAACGAATATTCCGAACAAATAAAGGAATTGGTTGGAGCGGGAACTGAAGTCGGGATTGTAATTGGCGGTGGAAATATATTCCGTGGTTTGTCGGGAGTAACAAGTGGATTTGATCGGGTTAAAGGAGATCAGATGGGTATGTTAGCGACAGTGATTAATAGTTTGGCTTTGCAATCATCATTAAGTAATCTTAAAGTTAAGTCTGTTGTTTTCACTGCTGTTAGAATGGAGCCGGTCGGGGAATTATTCAACAGAGATAAAGCGGTTGATTATATGACAGCAGGCAAGGTTGTGATTTTGTCAGGAGGGACAGGAAATCCATTTTTCACAACAGATACAGCTTCAGCACTCAGGGCAGTGGAAATTGGAGCCGAAATTATATTAAAAGGAACCCGCGTTGATGGTGTTTATAGTGCTGACCCTGAAAAAGATCCTGAGGCAACCAGGTTTAATCAAATATCTTTCGATGAAGTTATAAAAAGGGAATTAAATGTAATGGATTTAACGGCATTTACCATGTGTAAAGAGAACAATTTACCAATATATGTTTTTGATATGAACAAAAAAGGGAATCTTCTAAAAGTTATTAATGGAGAAAATATTGGAACCTTAATTGGAAAGTAAAGAACAGATATCATATAAAATGGACCTGGCTTTGGCATTTCCATTTTTTTTATAAATTTGTTGTGAACATAATAAGCCTAAACCTAAAATTAATTAGTCATGACTGAAGAAGTGCAATTTGTAATAGACGCAGCCAAGGAGATGATGGATAAAGCAATTAGTCATCTTGAACTGGAATTGGGAACCTTGCGTGCAGGAAAAGCTAATCCTCGCATGTTAGATACTGTATCGGTTGATTATTATGGTACTCAAACCCCAATTAATCAGGTGGCAAATATTGGAACTCCGGACCCTAAGACAATTGCTATTCAGCCGTGGGAAAAAACAATGGTGGAACCTATCGAGCGAGCAATTATTAATGCTAACCTGGGTTTTACACCAATGAATAATGGGGAAATGATAAGAATTAATATTCCGGCCTTAACTGAAGAAAGAAGAAAGATTTTAGTTAAGCAAGTGAACGTGGAAGGAGAAAGTGCTCGGGTTAGTGTTCGAAGTGCAAGGAAAGATGCAAATGATGAAATAAAGCAACTGGAAAAAGACGGTCTTTCTGAAGATGAAGCTAAAACAGCTGAAGATACGATTCAGAAGCAAACTGATAGTTATGGTGAAAAAATAGAACAAATTGTTAAAGCAAAAGAAGAGGATATTATGAAAATTTAATACAGTTATTAAATTATTATATATAAAGCAGTCCTGGTTGACTGCTTTTTTATTTGACAATCTTTAGATCTAAAAGAATAATTAGATGTTTCAGTGTGATAATCCCCGGAAATTACGAACCTGTTTCTATTAATTTTAATTTTTCTCCTGAAGTTTTGAGATCATCCTGTGGGAGATAATTGATTTAAATGTTTATTTAATATTGACAGTAAAACTTTTGGCTTTACGGGTTTAATAAGATAATCATTCATTCCTGACTCAAGTCCTTTATCAATATCTCCCGGCATTGCATATGCTGATTGTGAGATTATCGGAATGTCTTTTCTTAATGATTTTATTCTTCGGGTTGCTTCGTAACCATCCATAACAGGCATTTTAATATCCATAATAATAATATCGATATTGCTATTATTGGAAATCATATCAACAGCCTCTTTCCCGTTTACTGCTTTAAGAATTTTCGCTTTGGTAATTTTCAACACCTCTTCAATATATATATAATTGGCTGGCTCATCTTCTGCAACTAAAATTGTTTTGTCGTGCCAGTTGTATATTTCGTTAACATCAACAATTTTCATAGAGTTTTCCGAAGCATGAACCTGATCGAATGGAAGAGTAAAATAGAATGTTGATCCAATATTAGGCGCAGATTCTACCCAAATTTTACCATTTAATAATTCGACAAGGCTTTTACATATTGCTAATCCTAATCCGGCACCTCTGTATAATCTTGAACTATTATCTTCTAGTTTAATAAATCTGTCAAAAACAAAATCTTTCTTTTTCTGATCCATTCCAACACCAGTATCTTTTACATAGAAAAGTAATTGCTTACCATTCTGTATTTCATATCCAAATTCAATAAAACCATCTTCAGTAAACTTCAATGCGTTATCAATTAAATTTGTTAATACCTGATTTAGTCTTAAAGGGTCGGTTTTAATAAAGATGTTTTGCTCTAATGCGCTTTCATTAAGTCTTATATCAACTTTCTCTTTGCCTTTGTGTTTTCTTATTTCAAGAAAAGATTGCCAGATATCTTTTAATGTTGAATTTAGTGCACAATCCTTTTTTATAATTTTTAATTGTTCTGCTTCAATTTTTGAAATATCAATAATATCATCAATTAACTGAAGTAAATTATTCGCGCTATTATTAATAAGCTTTATGAAATTTTCTTTTTCCTCCGGAGTAACTTCAGAATCAGGCATGGTGATAAGTTCAGTAAATCCTAATATAGCATTCATTGGGGTTCTTATTTCGTGCGACATATTTGCCAGAAATGCAGATTTTAACTGATCACTTTCCTCGGCTCTTTCTTTTTCTTTTTGAAGTTTCTTTTCTGCTTCGTCTCTTGCCGCCTCTCTTATTAATATTTGTTGAAGCATATTATTAAAATCTTCATAAAGGATTCCAATTTCATCATTACTGCTTCTTTCCAGCTTAACATCATAATTTCCTTCCACAGAAATTTTTCGGGTTAATTTTGCTAATTCTAATATGGGCTGTGATATTGGTTTTTGAAATCTATTTGCAAGAAAAAATGCCAGAATAAACATGCCGGCTAAAATGCTTGCCATTATATAAATGAAGTCCTTTATTTTTTTATTTAACAGAGTTGTTTCAACCTGAATAACAATTATACCATATTCATAATTGTTATATATTATTGGATGATCAACTTTTAATATATTTTTAGTAAAAAATGAAAGAGATTCTGTTAATTCATCCGGGTTTTTATATAAAGGTTGTATAAAAATATCATCAGATCGTTTATAAGAAGCAAATAAAAACCCGTTACGATCATATAATGCTCCTGATACGGCACCAGGTATAGTAGATAATTTTGACAGGATATTTTCAGCCCCGGCATTATCGTCAAATGTTAATGGAGCAACAGAATATTCACCTATTAACCTCGTGTTCATTAATGTGTTTAGGTGCATTTCTTTTTTAAGACTTTTCACATTACTTATACCAACAATTGTAAATCCAATTACCATGGTTAAGGTGCTAACAAATAGAATGATGCTAACTAATTTGTTTTTAATTGATATGTGTTGAAAAAGACTCATTAATTATCTTTTACTGGGTGAACTATTTTTGCTGAGTTCATTAAATAAAAACTCATTTGTAAAGGCGATTCTAAAACAGCTGTTTCATTAATTTCAAAACGTAATTTATTATTTTCTTCAAAGAAATTAACTATTACGCCTTTTTCTGAAAAATCAGAGGCTTCGCTTACCGTTAAAACCGGCAAATTCTTTGTTAATGTAAGAATATTTTGCAAGTTTTTTTTCTCTGATTCTGCTATCACTAATATGTGACTATTCTCAATTTCGTATAGATTTGAAATTCGTTTAATAATTACTTTTTTATTATTAATTTTTTGGATGGAATAAATTTGCTCCAGATTTTTTGTTAAGGGAGTCCTTCCGATAACTGAAATAATAAAAGGTTCTGACACATTATTTATCTGGCTTTCTTCGGGCCAGGTAATAAATCTCGAAAACTTCTCAAGATATACAGCCTTTAAAACATAAATATTGGTTTGAGAAAATGACTGAAATGAAATAATAAAAAACAGAATAAACAAGATTGCTCTAAGTTTTTGAAACTTAAAGAATGTATAAATTATATGTTTGAAATTTATATTTAACACTAAATTTTAGTCGTAATAAGTTAATTCAACATACTCATTGTTCTCTATCCCCCAAATTACGATTTTTGGCTTTGGGTCTCCATTTTCATTAAAATCTACTGGCCCGGAAGCACCCTCATAATTAATCAAACCTCCTTTTAATAAAATGTTTTGACCAACAGTAAACTCATCAATGTTAATAATAATTTGATCGGTTGATGATCCCTGATCACCTCCTGTTCCTGATACATTAAGTAAAAAATTCTTAAATATATTTGGGCTTGTTGAGCTTGCCATTTGCATTGCATAAGCAATTAAATATATCGCATCGTATGAGTGTTCTGAATACGTTGATGGTGCAAATCCGAATCGGGAAATAAAATTTTCTTTATACAAAATATAGTTTTCATTTTCTTCGTTTGTGCTTGAAACTCCCACTGTTGTTTCAAGCATTTCAGGAATACCATTAATTATTAACTCTTCTGGTAATATTCCATCGTTAACAAACAGATACGGTTGGTTTTCAAATGAATGGTATAAACTATTATTATATATTTCGTTTGTCAATATTGCTATTTCTGATGAAAAGGAAATTGTATAAATAATATCAGGCTCTTCTTCCAGTAATGTGTTAATTTCATAATCAAAATTATATGTAGATAAATCCACATCACCAGGAAATGAGACAGAACTTGTTACATCTCCTCCTAAATTAGTAAATTTATTTTTGATAATTTCGGATAAACCAATACCAAATCTGTCTTCCCGATATAATATTGCAGCTTTTCTTGTTTGCAAAGAATCAAAACAGTATTGAGCTGATATTGTGCCAAAAGTAAAGTCTGAAGGGCATGTTCTCCAAATTAAATTACTATCTTCAAGGAGAGTTAATTCCGGAGTAGTGGCAGAATAGCTCATCATTAAAATGTTGTTTTCAATACATTTTTCTGCCATTTCAATAGCTACAGACGAAAAAGTTGGTCCAACTATAATGTCAACATCTTGTTCTATCAACTCTTCAACAACGTCTAATCCCTTACTTGCCGATCCGGCAGAGTTTTTGTAAATTAGTTCAACATTATAGGCCTGATTATTAATAAGAAGTCCACCGCTTGTATTAATTTCTTCACTGGCAAGTTTAGCTCCAAAAAACATACTTTCAACCTGCTCTCTTAAAACAGAAACATCACCTACAACTCCAATTTTAATTGATTTTTCATATACCGGTTTGTTAAAATCCTCCTCAAACAGTTCACAGCTGTTGGCACAAACAAGAACCAAAGGAATAAACACCAGTATGATACGTTTTACTACCTTCTTCATGACCTATATAAATTGAGTAAACTTAAAATAAAATGTACGTCCTAATCCGGGGATATCATAATTTTTAAACCCAGGATAGTAATATTTAGTGTTTAATAAGTTTTGTATTCTAATACTTATTCTGGTTTTACTATTTTCCAGTAGTTCAAGGTCTGTCGATGTAATCATTACATCAAGTATAAAATATGGATCCAATTCATATCTGTTAATAGTATAATTTATTGGATCATAAATAAAATTATTTTGATCGCTGTCAATTCTTGAACTAATAAATTTCCCTTCAATATTTATATTCGAATAATATTTATGCAAGTGTAAAATATTTCCGAATTTAATCATGTGATTTGGATACAGAGCAGTTTTAATTCTGATTTCCTCCAATAGCGGGTCTGTTTTTTCAAGGATACTCCGCTCATATGAATAATTCAAATAAGAAGTATTATTGTGAATATTTGTATTTAGCTCAGCCTCTACACCTGTCGAATAAATATTTGATACATTTTCTGCTGTGATGTTTGAAATTTGTCCATTTGGGAGTAAATATTCTATCTTATCGTCAATTTCGGTATAATAAATATTTGTGTTAAAATTAAAATATTTAAAAACTTTACCCATTAAAGCCCATTCGAGAGTCTTTGCTCTTTCCGGTTTTAAATCCGGGTTTCCTACAATTCCACCTGGAGTTATATAGTTAGAATATAACTGAACCGATGAAGGCGCATTAAATGATGTGCCATACATTACTTTAGTAGTTAACAGATCAGTAAGATGATATACAGCCGCTAGTCTGTAATTTAAAACATCACCATATATATTATGATAATCAAATCTATAGCCTGCCGTTAGGGTTAAGTTTTTTAAATAATTAAAATTGAAAAATTCTGCAGCATTAAAAATCATTTGTAAGTAAACCCCAAGATTATTAAAATTTTCAATCCCATCGGTTCCTCCGGGATTTAAAGTTCTGATTCCTGAGGTGTTAACGGTGTAAAATTTCTGATGCTCATGAATATCAGTAGTATAATCAATACCAAACGAAAAATTATTTATATCATCAAAAGAATAGGAAGAATTAAAGCTTAAATCATAAGCTGAATAACCTAATTCCCGCTCAATCCATTCAGAAGGATCAGCATCATTATCAAGAATTTCATTTTTAATAGGTTTTCCGGTTGAATGGGTAAAAGAAATATTGGTTTGGAAATTACCGGAGATATCCTTCGTATAACTCAATCTCTCATATGCGTTTAACAAACTAATCCGATTGTTGTGCGTAAGAGTACCCCAATCAAGGAATTCCGCGAATGAGTTTATGTTTTGCTGATTAAAATCGAGAATTAGCTTACCAAAAGATTCTTCTTCATATTTAACTTTAAAGTAAACAGATAACGGGTTTGATTCATTTCTATGAGCGACATCACCCGAACCATAAATAGTGCTTCCCGGAACATTGTGAGGAGAAATACCTGAATAATCAATTTGTGAATAGGAACTTGAGAACATGATATCAAAATTATTTTTTGATCCTCCCCAAATAGTACTTATATTAAAAGTTGCGTTATCATTAACACTTCCGATGTAATGTGATATGGAGTTTTCAAGACCAGCACCATTCTTTGTAATAATATTAATGACACCTAAAAATGCATTTTTCCCGTATAAGGCAGAGTTGGGGCCACGGATAATTTCTATTCTTTCTATTGCTTCTAAAGGGATAAGCGAGGGATCTAAATAATTATCTGAACTTGAACGGAACGACGTATTTTGCCCGTCAATCATTACCTTTACTAATCGGGACCAGCTTCTAAGCCCTCCGTTAATACCACGTGTACCCATGTTTGGCTGAAAGTAATCCGTAATAACATCAAATCCGGCAACGCTATTTAGTGCTTCAGCAACACTGGCATAACCTCTTTCCTTTATTTGAGTTTCTGTAATAACTGAAACAATAGAAGGAGCATCTGTAATATTTTGGTTTTGACGAATAGCAGAAACAATCTCTATATCCATAAGATCGTCTAGAGACAACTCAAAAAGATTGCTTGTAGATGATGTGTCTATATCCTGTGCAACGGAATTTGCAGAAAACAAAATCAGTGAAAAAACAATTGTCAATGTTGATAAACTATATAATTTCATAACCGGCACATTTGAATAGTACTAAATTTGGTAATTTAAGAAAAAATATTTTAATCTTATTTTTCGTTGAATATTTTAGATTGATTACATGGGAATTTACTTATTTACTCAAACCTTCAGAGCAGTTACAACACATTTCAACACTTTTTCTGTTTTTTAAAATCTTCTGTCTGAAATTTTTAAATGTGTCAGATTCCCAAAGCTTTAACGTATCAGAGTTAATAATGTTTCCAATTTTATATTTATTATTTTTATCGAAACAGCAAGGTATAAGCGACCCATCCTGCGTTATTACCATGGTACTCCAGATTCTTAAACATTTGTTTTTCAACTTGCTTTTTATAAGATAATTTGAATTATGTTTTTTATACCTGGCGTATTTATTAATTTTTGGAATTAAAACAAAATTTTTAAAATTGTTAATTTGAGCTGATTTAAATTCGAGTTTATCGACAGATAGCTCTTTACACAGCGCTTTAATTTTTGGAATTTCATGTTCGTTATGTCTAAACATTAAAAACTGAATAATAATTTTAGGATAAATGGATTTTGATTTTCTTTTTGCTTCTACTAAATCTTCAATGCCTTTTAATACAGTATTCAGATTACCTCCAACTCTGTATTTTTCATAACTTTCTTGTATTACTCCATCTACAGAAATAATAATACGTTTTAGTCCGGATTTAATAATTTTTATATTGTTTTCCGCAGTCAAAAAATGACCATTAGTTGATATGCTGGAGTAAATTCGGTTATCATCTGAATATTTTATCATTTTAAATAATCCCGCATGAAGAAACGGTTCACCCTGAAAGTAAAGCATCTGAAAAATAATGTAATTCTTTACGTCATCAATTATCTTCTTGTATTTTTCAAAATCCATTTCCCCTTTTGGAGCTTTTGATGAGTTATTTCCTGAAGGACATTCTAAACAATTTAAATTGCAACGATTGGTAGGCTCAGTCGTTAAGCTATACGGATAACCCCACAGAATAACAGTTTTAAATATTGATGAAAGTTGATATCCTAAGTATACACATATTATATTATATACTTTTTTAAAACTTATATATTTAAAAAGCTTGGTTTGGTTCATTAATAATAGAAAAAGAAGTTGTCTCAAAAGAAATTATATTAATCCACACTTCGACAAGCTCAGTGTGACTAATAGAAAAACAGAGGCTTGTCATATTGAGCCTGTCGAAATATGAATAATCTGGTAACTTTTCTGACAGTTTCCGGTTTTATAGAGTTTAGTTATTAGTTTGATTCAAGAATTTGAAATAACTCATCTAATTTAGGAGTAAGAATTATTTCCGTTCGTCGATTTTTTCTTCTTGCATCCGGAGCCGTTGAATTAATAACTGGTTGATATTTGCTTCTTCCGGCAGCAACTATCCGGCTTCCGCTAATTTGTTTATTTTCCATTAATATTCTAACGATTGCAGTTGCACGTTTAACACTTAAATCCCAGTTGTCTTTAATTGTATTGCCCGAAATATATGGCACATCATCAGTATGTCCTTCAACCATAATACTTATATCAGGATTTGATGCAAGTACCCCGGCTAATTTTTTGAGTGCACTAACACCTTTTGGATCAACAATAGTACTGCCCGATTTAAACAATAACTGTTCATCCAGAGAAACATAAACTTTTCCGTTTTTCATTTCAACAGCAAGCCCCATATCTTCAAATCCCATTAATGCTCCTGACACCTTATCTTTTAAGGCATTAACAACAGAATCCTTTTTATAAAGAATGTCTTCCAGTTCGGTTAACCGGATATTTTTTTCTTCCAATTCTTTTTTATACTTATCGAGTTTACCTTGTTCAGAACGCAGATTGTCTTCAAGATTTCTCAATCTGTCTTCCTTGTCAATTATTCCGGCTTGTGTATTCTGAAGTTCCTGCAGAAGTTTTTTTGTTTCGGTGATATTGCCACTTAAAAGCTGATCCTGTGCTTGTTGCAAATCTCCGTACTGTCTGTTTAATTTGTCATATTTTATATCAATCGAATGCAATTTGGTTTCTCTTTCCAGACTATCTTCACGTAAATCTTTCAGACGATTTCCCATAATATCAAGCCTGGAATTTAACTCTGTGTTTTCGACGATCAGATTTTTATTTTCCCCTTTGGTTATTTCAAGATCGTCCTGGCAAGTATCATTTTTTTGCTGTAAATCTTCGAACTGTTTTGTAGGAACACATCCAACAACTATCAGAAAAAAAATAAAAAATAAGTATGATTTGATTTTGAGTAACATGTCGACTATTTTAGATTACAATTGTTAAATATAATAAAATTTGAGTTTAAGCAAAGATATAAAATATCAAAGGCTTTCTGTCGTTGATACTAAGTAAAAATTATTCATATCTTTGCAAACGTTAAGATATAATATGTCAGAAAGCTTATTAAATAATATTTTATTCCCTGAGGATCTGAAGAAACTCGATCTTGCTGATCTTCCTGCACTGAGCGGAGAGCTCAGACAGTTTATTATTGATATAGTTTCATCAAATCCCGGTCATTTTGGAGCAAGCCTTGGAGTAGTAGAGCTTACTGTGGCACTTCATTATGTGTTTAACACTCCTTATGACAGGATAATATGGGATGTTGGTCATCAGGCATACGGGCATAAAATTTTAACAGGACGTAGAGAAGAGTTTCATACAAACCGGAAACACGGCGGGATTAGTGGTTTTCCTAAAATATCTGAAAGCCCTTATGATTCTTTTGGAGTTGGACATTCATCCACGTCAATTTCTGCAGCTCTGGGAATGGCAAAAGCTGCTGCATTTAAAAAAGAAGAAGACCGTAATGTCGTAGCAGTTATTGGAGACGGATCAATGACCGCCGGACTTGCATTCGAAGGTTTAAATAATGCCGGAATAGAAAAAACGAACCTGCTTGTTATTCTTAATGATAACAATATGGCTATTGACCCCAACGTGGGTGCGCTTAAAGAATATCTGCTTGATATTACTACATCAAAAACATATAATAAGTTAAAGACCGATGTGTGGCACTTGTTGGGACATTTAAATAAATTAGGTCATAATTACCGCAAACTTGCTCAACAAATTGATAATGCTGTAAAATCATTTCTTCTTAAGCAAAGTAATTTATTCGAATCACTGAATTTTAGATATTTCGGACCTGTTGACGGACATGATGCTGTTTATCTTGCTAAAATTTTAGGAGATCTAAAAGATATTAAAGGACCCAAACTGCTTCATGTTATCACACAAAAAGGGAAAGGTTTTAAACAGGCCGAACTTGATCAGACGATCTGGCATGCACCGGGGAAATTTAATAAAAGTACCGGAGAAATATTAAAAATTAAATCTGACAAACCATTACCACCAAAATATCAGGATGTATTTGGGCATACAATTCTTGAACTGGCAAAACTTAACGACAGGATAGTTGGAATAACACCGGCAATGCCAACAGGATCTTCATTAAACATTATGATGAAAGAAATGCCTGAGCGAACTTTTGATGTGGGCATTGCAGAGCAACATGCTGTTACTTTTTCGGCAGGTCTTGCAATTGAAGGCATGCTACCATATTGTAATATTTATTCTTCATTTATGCAACGAGCTTACGATCAGGTTATTCACGATGTTGCAATACAAAACCTGAGTGTTGTTTTTTGTCTCGACAGAGGCGGAGTTGTTGGGGAAGATGGAGCTACTCATCATGGAGTTTATGATCTGGCTTATATGAGAAGCATTCCCGGCATTATCGTATCAGCTCCAATGAACGAAGAAGAGTTACGCAATCTGATGTTTACGGCTCAGCTTGAAAACAAAGGACCTTTTTCTATTCGTTATCCGCGTGGGCGCGGTGTTATGCCGGAATGGGAAACACCATTTAAAGAAATCCCTGTTGGCAAAGGGCGAGTTATTAAAAAAGGTTCCGATATTGCAATTCTTTCAGTAGGCCATGTTGGAAACTATGTCGTTGAAGCTACAAAAGAGTTGGATAAAAAACATATATCAGCAGCTCATTATGATATGCGTTTTGTAAAACCAATTGATGAGGAACTGCTACACCATATCGGGAAGAATTATAAAGCTGTTATTACTGTTGAAGATGGTACTGTTTCAGGAGGATTTGGAAGTGCAGTACTTGAGTTTATGAGTGAAAATTCATATAATTTGAAAATAAAGAGACTAGGTGTACCTGACAAGTTTATTGATCATGGCACGTTGCAGGAGTTACACAAAGAATGTGGCTTTGACGTTGAGGGAATCATCAAAACAGTTAAATCGATAGTTAAGCCAAATTTATTATCTAATGCAGGATAGTTTTATTTCTGAAAAATTTGGCATTATAAAACTATTCTCTATTTTTGCATTTCAATAATAGAATCTACCTGCCTGGATGGCGGAATTGGTAGACGCGCTGGTCTCAAACACCAGTGAACGCAAGTTCGTGTCGGTTCGATCCCGACTCCAGGTACAAATTCGCATACAGAACCCTCACAAGAGGGTTTTTTTGCATATCTTTATTACGTTATAATTACTTTAAATTATGGGCGAATCAGATTCAGTACGTCAGGACAAGCAAAAAGAATATGATAAGCGATATCTTGAAATGGCCCGTATCTGGGCAAAAAATTCATATTGTAAACGCAAACAGGTTGGTGCACTTATAGTAAAAGAAAAAATGATAATTTCTGATGGATATAATGGTACTCCTGGCGGGTTTGAAAACGTATGTGAAGATGAAGATTATGTGACAAAACCATATGTTTTACATGCTGAAGCAAACGCAATTACAAAAGTTGCAAAGTCAAATAATAGTTCCGAGGAAGCAACTTTATATGTTACTACATCACCATGCATGGAATGCTCAAAACTAATAATTCAATCAGGGATTAAAAGAGTTGTTTTTTGCAATAAATACCATAATGAAGAAGGATTACGTTTATTGGAAAGAGCTAATATAGAAATCAATCATATAAAAATTTAATTACTATGAACGGGAAATTAAATAAAATATATCTTCCATTATTTTTTGCAATTGTTTTAGTTGGAGGAATTTTACTTGGGAAGGCTTTGAATAATAATCCACATCAGAATTACGCAAGTTTATACCAGGTTAACAATAAACTTGGCAGAATTATAGATTATATAGAAAATCGTTATGTTGATACAGTTTCGCGTGCAAAACTTGAGGAATCTGCAATTCCGGCGATGCTTGATGAACTGGATCCGCATTCTGTATATATTCCTGCCAGAGAAATGCAAAGTGTAAATGAGGATATGCGCGGAAACTTTGAAGGTATTGGTGTTGTTTTTAATCATCAGACTGATACTTCTATAATAATAAGTGTAATTACCGGAGGCCCTTCTGATAAAGTGGGTGTACTGGCAGGAGACAGGATAATTGAAGTTGATGATTCGCTAATTGCCGGCAAAAATATTCCGAGTAATGATGTTGTAGGAATGCTTAAAGGCGAAAAAGGCACAAAAGTAAAAGTAGGCCTCAAAAGAGAAAATGTTCCTGATTTAATTCATGTGGAAATAATACGCGACGAAATACCTCTCTATAGTGTTGATGTTTCCTATATGGTTAATGAAGAAATAGGATACATTAAAATAAATCGCTTTGCTGAAACTACGTTTAAGGAGTTTGTAGATGGAGTAGAAAAATTAAAGGATAAGGGGTTAAAAAAATTAATTTTGGATTTAAGAGGAAATACAGGTGGTTATATGATAGCCGCAACAAATATTGCTGATCAGTTTTTAGAGGCTGGTAAATTGATTGTATATACTCAGGGTAAAGCCAGTCCAAAACAAGAAATATTTTCTACCAGAAGGGGAGTGTGTAAAGACATTGAGGTTGTAGTTTTACAGGATGAGTTTGCGGCTTCGGCAAGTGAAATTCTTGCTGGTGCAATTCAGGACAACGACCGTGGAACAATTATCGGAAGAAGATCATTTGGAAAGGGCTTGGTTCAGGAACCTTACCAGTTAGCTGATGGATCTGTTATTCGTTTGACCATCGCAAGATATTATACTCCAACAGGCAGAAGTATCCAAAAACCATTTTCAGATGATAAAAATGAATATTTTAATGATTTAAATGATCGTTTCCAACATGGTGAATTTTCTGAAGAAGACAGCATTCACTTTTCCGACTCTTTAAAATATGTTACTCCCGAAGGAAATATTGTATACGGAGGTGGAGGAATTATGCCTGACATTTTTGTTCCTTTGGATACAAGCAGATATTCAAAATATTATGCTGAAATTATCAGAAAAGGTGTTCTATATAATTTTGCATTTGAGTATGTTGATAATAACAGAAATTTATTAATTAAATATAAAGATGCTGCTTCAATCAACAATTATCTTGAATCAATAAGCATATTTAATCAGTTTGCCAGCTTTGCAGAAGAAAATGGTGTGCCTGATTCAACAAAGGGATTTGTTAAATCCAGGCATTTGGTTGGAACTCTGCTAAAGGCGAATATTGCCCGTAATGTTATTGATAATGATGGATTTTATCCAATAATTCAGGAAATTGATACTACTTTGAAAACAGCTATAGAATATTTAAAAGAGAAACCAAATACGGAAATGAATTAGTATTTTATTATTAATTACATCACATATAACTAATTAGTAATTAAGAATTTTTATGTTATTTGAAGGCGCTCCGGAGTGGGTGCCTTTTTTTATAAATGAATATTTTTTCGCAGATGTGTAATAAATAAAAATTTTTTGTGTCAAAGGGGTAGAAATCTGAAATTAATAAAATGGATAACATAAATGTAAAAATCATGAAAACACAAAGAATCAAAACAGCAGCAGTATTAGCTATAGCAGTAATAATGTTTGCAGGATCAAATTTGTATGCACAACGCGGAAGAAATTATTCAAATCAGGGTAAAGGATTGGGACAAAACCAGTCATGTATGATGTTACCGGATTTAACAGAAGAACAGCAAGGTAAAATAGAGGCTCTGCGTTTAGATCATTTAAAAGAGATGAATACTTTCAGAAATCAGATAAATGAACTACAAGCCAAAAAGCAAACTTTACAGACATCAGATAACGCTAATCTGAACGAGATCAATAATGTTATTGATCAATTGACAGGGCTTCATAACAAAATGATGAAAACATCAGCACAACACCGTCAGGATGTTAGAAACTTTTTAACCAAAGAACAAAAAGTTTATTTAGATAGCAGACCTATGAGAGGAAACAGAAATGGCAGAGGTGCAGGACGAGGTGCTGGTTACGGGCGTGGATACGGACAAGGAGCTGGTGTAGGTCAAGGTTACGGACAAGGTTATGGTCAGGCTGCCGGATATGGCAGAGGCTATGGTCGCGGATTAAATCCTTATTGTCCTTACAATACGGATAATAACTAGAGATTGTATTTAAAAAAGTATAAATAGAAATATCGGAGCTTGTTGGCTCCGATATTTTTTTATTTAAGGCTGAAAAGTTTTATTTTTCAATGTATTCTGAAATATCATTTGCTATTTTCAGAATCTTGTATATTTCACCGTCCTCGTTATATAATGGAGTGTAAGATTCCATAAACAAATATGTATTATTTTTTATAGTGATTTTTGTTTTTTCTTTCTTCACCATTCCATTTTTTAAATCTTTCCAGAACTGCTGATATCTTCTGTCTTGTTCTACAGTAAATTCAACATTTTCAGAATGATGAGTCCCTACAGCTTCCTTTAACGTAATATTGAATAAATTTAAATAGGCATCATTTACAAAAATGATTTTCCCATTTAAATCATATTCTGCAACATAGCTTGTTGAGTTAAGTGCATTTATGAAACTTTCCATTTCAGAAGATTTGCGTGCAGCTTCTTCCTGTGTTGCCTGTAGCTCTTCCATGTTCTGGCGCATCTCTTCTTCCTGAGCAGACATTTCTTCTGCTTGTTGCTGTGTTTTTTCCAGAAGCTGCGAAGTACGTTCATTCACTTTAACTGAAGAAAGTGTAGAAGCAATATTTTGTGCGATTTTCTCTACAAATTCTATTTCGTGTTTTTCAAAAGTATTAAATGATGCAATTTCTATAACACCCAAAACGTCTTCTTCAATTTTTAAAGGAACAATTAAAATACTTTGTGGATTTGCTCCACCTAAACCTGAGGTTATTTTAATGTAATTATCAGGAATATCGGTCATATAAACAGTGCTTTTTTCAATAGCACAAGTTCCTACAAGACCTTCACCCGGATAAATCCTTTTTTCACTGAATTTTTTTCGGTCAAATGCATAAGTAGCTACAAGGTCGTAGAAAACCTCATTATCATCATCATCATTTTTTATAAACAAGCCTCCCTGATTAGCTTTTAAGTAATTAACCATGTTAATTACTATTTCAAAAGAAAGCTCTTTGAAATTTTCATTATTTTGTCTTAAAACATCGCTGAACAATGCCAGCCCCTCGTTTGCTCACATCCTTTTTTCTTCTTCTGCTTTTCTCAGGTTTTCTTCCTCCTGTGCTTTTTTTAGTTTATCCCGCATATCAATTAGCGATTCTCCTAAAATATCCTGATCGCTTAATAATTCAACATCAGTTTCAAAATTTCCATTTCCAATATCACGCGCAAATACTGTTTTTTCTATTAAACCTGTGATCGATTTATTCAGGGCCTCACCCATTTCTTCAATTTCATCACCCGATTTTATATCAACATACATATTTGTATCAATGTGACCCTTAGAAAGCTTTTTCAGAAAAGACGTAATTTTTAAGATCGGATTAGTAATATTATTTGAAATATAATAGATAACCAGACTTAAAATAAGCAAGCCAACGAAACCAACAATTCTGGAAATCATAAAATTCCTGTTAGCTTTTGACATAACGTGATCAATAGAAACAGCAATTCCCAATGACCAGGGTGTATCGGTGTTCCCGATTTGAATAGGTGAATACGCAACATAATACATAGATCCGTCTAAACCAACAACAGAATATGAAAGAAATTCACCGCTCGCAATATGTTCCATTACGCCTTGTTCTTTTGCTTCGTCAGGAAAAAGTTCTATTACCGTTTTTCCTATAAATTCAGGATTTGGATTTGCTACATAAACACCATTATTAGACATTAAAAAAGCAATGCTGTTTTCAAAGGGTTTTATATTATTTATTATTTCCTGAAATTGTGCGAGCTGAATATCTACTCCAATAACACCTAAAAATCGATTATCCACAATAATTGGAGAAACTATACTTGTTTCGAGTACTTCTTCTGATTTGTTTTTTGTATAGGAATAATAATATGGGTCAAGAATAACAGGCTTCCCTGTTTTTTTAGGCAACTGATAATAATGCTCGGAATATACACTTACAGCATTTGATTCTATCGATTCATCAAGCACTACTAAGCCTTTTTCTTTATAATAAAGATGACCAAAATTTCCAACAATGCTGCTTCCTGTTTTATTTATATATAAGTTGTCAAGACTATCAATCGACCAGGGTTCCCAGGTACTCCACACGGAAAGAAAATCGGGATTTGATTGTAAGGATTTTATCATAATATTACTTATAACATCCCTTCTGTTTACTTCTTCAATGTCTTTATATACTTTAAAAGTATTACTCAAATCCTTTACTGATGTAAAATATTTTTCAAGGTATATTTTTACTTCATCAGCTGCACCTCTTACATAATTATCCGAAATAGTAATTGCATCGTCAAATGCCATATTTTTACTTTTGGTACTAATATATCCAATTGCAGAAGCATAAACTACAATTGTTGTTAACAAAACAAAAAACTGAATTTTATGTCGGATTTTAAGTTTGATTTTCATTGATTCGGATAATGTTCGTTAATTATTAAAATAAAAAAGTATACGATAAAATACATAATGGGTTTGCTAAAATATATATATTTTTAATATAAATTTTAGCAGTGCACAATCCATTAGTTTATACTAATTTGCATTTTTATTTTAATTATTTAAGCCGGGTTGTTATGAATTGGCTTATTATAATTATTGCTTCTTTTTTTTCTTCAATGAATCCCATATGTCCGGTTTTTTCCAGAACATGTAATTCAGAATTTTCCGGCAGTTTTATTTTAGGAACAACAGTTTTAAAATCAATATAGTTGTCTTTCTTTCCTGCCACATATAAAAAAGGAATTTGAGTTTTTGCAAGAGATTCGGATAAATCCGGACGATTCATCATAGCGTAAAGGTTTGCTATAATTCCTTTCTCAGTTGTTTTCAGAGCAATGCTTTTGGCAAATTCAATTTCAGTTCTGAATTTGTTAATATTATCGGTTGCAAATGCATTTGGAATATTGAACTTTGCGATCAGATCTTTTTTTCCTTGCTTTACAAATTCAATCTCACGAAACCTTTTATTTATTGTTATTTTTGTGTCTTTAAACGGGTGTGAATGAAAAAGAGAAAATCCGGAAAGCATTTCAGGAAACATATTATGGAACATTAAAGTTAAATATCCGCCCATAGAATGGCCAAGCATAAAACACCTTTTTATATCAAGCTTTTTTAAGGCAAAATTTATTATTTCGGCAAGTTCGCGCATCGAATGTCTGTCTGCAACATTTTCGCTTTTGCCATGACCCGGAATGTCAAATGATATTACTCTGAACTTATCTGATAATTCATCTGAAAACCTGCTCCATATTTCCAACGATTCCAGATAACCATGCAGAAGAACTACAACTTCTCCCTTACCACAGTCGGAATAGTATATCTTATTATTATTGATTCGAATATAAGAAGTCATTTTATGGCAGCCCATTGGCGTGCACTATTAATGTCAGCAAAAATCCGG
Source organism: Bacteroidales bacterium (assembly GCA_019038645.1). Taxonomy (GTDB): domain Bacteria; phylum Bacteroidota; class Bacteroidia; order Bacteroidales; family UBA12077; genus UBA12077. The sequence continues at coordinate 19,109 of JAHOYT010000074.1, read as the reverse complement.
GTAACCCAGTTGCTCCCGGCCATTAATTGGTCGTATTCCGTTGTAATTTCACGCACGTAATCATCCTGTGTTAGTATTGCTATTTTCATTTCTTTCTTAAACTCGACTTGCGACTTATCCATAACACCAATAATATTAATGTCATATGAGGTTATTTTAAAATCATCAATATTTATAAAATCAAAAATCTGATAATTAATAGTTTCAAAATTAGCATTACTTATAACATAGTTGTTAGCATCAATAAGATCCTGAGCAGTAACTACACCGCGAAATTTAACGTAAACACCTTTTTTATCCCAGTTTATATTGAAAGTCATGATAGTAATATTTACAGTAAATTAAAATTATATTATGCGCTCAAGTAAATAAGAAAAATCGATTATTGCAATTGTTAATTTTTCTTACCCGACATAAGTTTTTCAATTTCAGCAACTTCTTTTGGAATGTTTTCCATTAAATCTATGGGTTTTAACCCAACAACAATATCGTTTTCAATTCGAATTCCAATATTTTCTTCAGGAATATATAATCCTGGTTCACAGGTTAACACCATTCCGTTTTCAAGTATCGTGGTTTTATCTCCTACATCGTGAACATCAAGCCCTATAAAATGACAGGTTCCGTGTGGGTAATATTTTTTAACTAATGGTTGAGCTGGATTTTGATTGTCTACATCTTTTTGAGAGTATAATCCAAGTTTAATATGTTCTTTCTGAAGCAGTTTTTCAACTCTTTCATTAACCCGGTTAATGGTTGTCCCGGGAGTTAGCCAGCTAATTGCTTTCTTCATTACTCTGAGGACAGCTTCGTAACATTCTTTTTGGCGTGGAGTAAACTTCCCGTTTGCAGGAACAGTTCTTGTACAATCGGCAGAATAATTAGCATATTCAGCACCAAAATCCATTAATACCAAATCGCCGTTTTTGCATTTTTTGTTATTTTCAATATAGTGCAGTATGCAGGCATTTTTACCGGAAGCAATAATAGGTGAGTATGCATGTCCTGTTGCCCTGTTCCATAAAAATTCGTGCGTAATTTCTGCTTCAATCTGATATTCTGTTACATTTGGTTTAATAAATTTAAGTATACGCTGAAAAGTTTTCCCTGTTATATCGCATGCTTCCTGCATTAATTCTATTTCTTCAGAGTCTTTTCTTAATCTGAGATTTTTCATTACGGGAGCAAGTCTTTTTATTTCATGGGCGGGAAATTCATTTTCCAAAGTTTTAATGAATCGGGCATCTTTAGATAATATTTCTGTTTTAAATTTCGGGTTTTCATTTAAGTTCAGATAAATACTTTCTGCTTTAATCGCAAGTTCACGAAAAACCGATTCGAATTCACTAATATATTTTATTGTTTTAATACCAGATGTTATTTGAGCTTCTTTCTTTGTGTATTTATGTCCTTCCCACACAGCAATTTTTTCATTACTCTCAATGACAAACAATATTTCGCGCAAATTTTTATCCGGGTGATTTGGGCAAAGCGTTAAAATTGTTTTTTCCTGATCGATACCAGTTAAGTAAAATAAATCAGAGCTTTGACGAAAAGGGAAATATTGATCACCGTTTCGTGGCATTTGATCACTGGAGTGTACAACAGCCAAAGAATTTGATTGTAAATGTTTTATTAATTTCTTCCTGTTTTTCTCAAATAGCGAACTATTTAACAGAGGGTATTTCATAACTTAGAACAGTTTTAAATTATTGCGATTGTGTTTCTAAACATTGGATATATATATATTAGAAAATATATTTGTGAGTAATCACAATACGTGTTTCTAATAAAATTGCAAGTTATAAATAATGTTCTATAAAAATTAAATTCTATGAGCAAATTTTTCACATCATCCATTGGACAAAAATTTTTCATGAGTATAACCGGATTGTTTCTCATGATGTTTTTGATAGTCCATTTAATCTTAAATTCTTTATTGCTTTTTGGCGATGGCGAGTTATTTAATCAGGCTGCTAATTTTATGAGTAGTAATCCGATTATGAAAATTGTTGAGCCTGTTTTAGCATTAGGATTTATTGTGCATATAGTTTATGCATCTTATATTACGCTGAAAAACCAGATGGCAAGGCCACAAAAGTATAAAGTGGCAAACAAAGCAAAGGCTTCGTGGGCTTCTAAGAATATGTATATTCTTGGTGGTTTAGTGTTTGTTTTTTTGGTGATTCACCTGGCAAACTTCTTTTGGAAAATTAAATTTGGAACCGTAGCTGCAATTTCCTATGACGGAGGACAAACAGAATTGCATGATGTTTACGGCCTTGTTGTAGGATTGTTTAAAGGATGGTGGTGGTACGATGCCCTGTATATTGCTGGAGCAATCTTCCTGTTTCTACATCTTACACACGGATTCTGGTCTGCTTTCCAAACCATTGGTTGGGATAACGATAAATGGATTAGCAGATTAAAAGTTATAGCATATATCTACGCAGTAATTATTGCAGGTGGATTCGCTTTTATACCCTTGTTTTTTCTTGTTAAATACGTTGTGTAAATAATTAAATAAATAAAAATAGTAATATATACACTATGAGTAAATTAGATGCTAAAATACCAGAAGGCCCCTTGGCTGAAAAGTGGTCGAAATATAAAGCTACGCAAAAGCTGGTTAGTCCAAACAACAGGAAAAAGTTAGATATCATTGTTGTAGGTACAGGAATTGCAGGTGCTCCTGCTGCTGCTTCATTAGCAGAAATGGGATATAATGTAAAAGTTTTTTGTTTTCAGGATTCTGCTCGTCGTGCTCACTCAGTTGCAGCACAAGGAGGAATTAACGCTGCAAGGAATAATAAAAACGATGGAGACAGTGTTGATCGTTTATTTTATGATACAATTAAAGGTGGAGATTTTCGCGCTCGTGAAGCAAACGTATATCGTCTGGCTGAAGTAAGTAGTGATGTTATCGATCAGCTTACTGCCCAGGGAGTTCCTTTTGCACGCGAGTATGGTGGTACGCTGGCCAACAGAACATTTGGAGGAGTTCAGGTATCACGAACAAATTATGCGCAGGGACAAACAGGACAACAAATACTTCTTGGAAGTTATTCTGCACTTAAACGTCAGGTGGCTTTGGGTAAAGTAAAAATGTTTGGTCGTCAACAAATGCTCGATGTTGTGGTTATTGATGGTAAAGCACGTGGAATTATTACGCGTAATTTAGTGACTGGCGAAATGGAGCGTCATGCGGCACATGCTGTTGTGTTAGCTACAGGCGGATACGGAACAATTTATTATTTATCTACTTTAGCGGTACAATCAAATGCTTCTGCTGCGATGCAGGCATACAGAAAAGGTGCTTTCTTTGGAAATCCAAGTTTTATACAGATTCACCCTACTTGTATTCCTGTATTAAACGAATATCAGTCGAAATTAACTTTAATGTCGGAATCATTAAGAAACGATGGTCGAATTTGGGTGCCAAAGGCTGAAGGAGATAAACGCAAACCAAAAGATATTCCGGACGAAGAGCGTGATTATTTCTTAGAACGTCGTTATCCTGCATTTGGGAACTTAGTTCCTCGTGATGTTGCATCACGTGCTGCTAAAGAACGTTGCGATAATGGTTTTGGTGTAGGGAAAACTGGTTTAGCAGTTTATCTCGATTTTAGAGATGCGTTAGCGAAACAAGGTAAAAAAGTTATTAAAGGTAAATATGGAAACCTCTTCGCTATGTACGAAAAAATTACTGGCGAAGTTCCGTACGAAACACCAATGATGATTTATCCTGCAGGTCACTATACAATGGGTGGTCTTTGGGTTGATTATAATTTACAAACTACAATTCCTGGCTTATTTGCAATTGGCGAAGCCAACTTTTCAGATCATGGAGCAAATCGTTTAGGTGCAAATTCATTATTACAGGGTGCTGCCGATGGATATTTCGTTGCTCCTTATACTGTTTCAAATTATCTTGCTGATGAAATCTCAACAAAAGTTCCTTCTACAGACTCTCCGGAGTTTGTTGAAGCAGAAAATGAGGCAAAAGCAATTTTGGACAAATTTTTAAGTATTAACGGAACACAAACAGCTTCTTCTTTCCATAAACGATTAGGACATATTATGTGGACTTATGCAGGAATGCAGCGTAACGAAGAAGGCTTAAAGAAAGCGCAGGAATTGATTGGTGAGCTTAAAAAGGAATTCTGGAGCGATTTAAAAATACCGGGAAAAACCGACGAAATAAATCAGGAACTTGAAAAAGCAAGTAGAGTAGCTGATTTTATAGACTTGGCAATTCTGATTGTGAACGATGCTCTAAATCGTAAAGAATCATGTGGGGCACATTTCCGGGAAGAAAGCCGGTCTGAAGGGGGAGAAGCTATGCGAATTGACGACAAATATTCATTTGTTGCTGCATGGGAATATCATGGTGAAGAAAAAGAGCCAAAGCTTCACAAGGAAGAACTTAAGTTCGAAAATGTTGAAGTAAAAGTTAGGAGTTACAAATAGTCTTGAGTTAATAGTACGCTGTACTTGATATTAAAATCAAAATCCAGAAAACATGAAAATAAAACTAAATATTTGGAAACAAGCGAATGCTAAAGCCAAAGGAAAATTCGAAAAATATGAATTGGATGGCGTTGATACAGAAATGTCTTTCCTTGAAATGTTAGATTCGTTAAACGAGAAGTTAATAAAAGAAGGTAAAGAACCTGTTGCTTTTGAGCACGATTGTCACGAAGCTATTTGTGGATGTTGCAGTTTATATATAAATGGACATCCTCACGGACCAGGAAGCGAAACCGCTACATGCCAGGTTCATATGAGATCATTTAAAGATGGCGATACAATTACTATTGAACCATGGAGAGCTAAAGGTTTTCCGGTATTAAAAGACCTGATGGTTGATCGTAATGCATTTGATAAAATAATGTCTGCCGGTGGATTTGTTTCTATTGATGCAGGTCAGGCTCCTGATGCAAACGCAAATTTAGTAGGCAAAATTGATGCCGACAAAGCTTTTGATGCAGCTGCTTGTATTGGTTGTGGTGCATGTGTTGCTGCTTGTAAAAACTCTTCAGCAACCTTATTTGTTGCCGCAAAAGTTTCTCAGTTAGCATTATTGCCACAAGGTAAAGTAGAGGCAAAACGACGTGCTTTAAATATGGTAGCTAAAATGGACGAACTTGGATTTGGTAGTTGTACAAATACTGGTGCTTGCGAAGTGGAATGTCCAAAAGGAATTGGAATTGACTTTATCGCGAAGTTAAATCGCGAGTATTTATGTGCCTCGTTCTCTGAGAGTGAATAAGAATAAATAATAATGTGTTATTCCCGTGAACCTTTCTCACGAACGAAGTGAGTAACGCTGGAATCTCTAATAAAAAAACCCGAAGAAACTTCTTCGGGTTTTTTGTTGCATATAATTGGTATTTACGATTTCATTGTTTCTTCAACTTCTTCAACAGTAATCGGAATTCGTTTTCCAATCATCTGATGACCAGCTTTCGTAACTAAAAGATCATCCTCCAGTCTTATTCCTCCGAAATCAACATATTCGTCAAGGACCTTATCGAAATTGATAAATTCAGCATTGATCTTTTCAGCTTTCCATTTTTTTACTAAATCAGGAATAAAATAAATTCCTGGTTCGGTAGTAAGAACAAAACCTTCCTGCAGTCTGCGTCCTAATCTTAGCCCTCGTAATCCAAACTGAGTAGCACGTTTAAACTCATTGTCGTAACCAACATGATCTTCACCTAAGTTCTCCATATCATGAACATCGAGTCCCATCATGTGACCTAATCCGTGTGGCATAAACATGGCATGCGCACCTTCACGAACTGCATCTTCAGGATTTCCTTTCATAATGCCCAGGCTGGTTAAACCTTCAGCAATAATTCTGGCCGATTCTAAATGGATATCTCTGTAAGGTATATCGGGCTTAATTAATGAAATAGCATGATTGTTTGCATTTAATACAATGTTGTAAATGTCTTTTTGTTTTTGTGAAAATTTTCCTCCAACAGGAACCGTACGTGTATGATCACTGGCATAATGTAAAGGAGTTTCAGCGCCAGTATCGGTTAACATTAATTTCCCTTCCTGTAACATGTTACCATGATAGTGATTATGTAATGTTTCACCGTTTTGTGACAGAATAATTGGAAAGGATAACATGCCTCCGTGAGCTAAAGCAATACCTTCAACTGTACCTGCAATTTCCTGTTCGAAAATACCTGGCTTAGCCATTTTCATAGCAGTCGTATGCATTTTATATCCAATAGCAGAAGCTTTTATCAATTCTTCAATTTCATATTTATCTTTCACCGACCTTAAATCTACAACTGCTTTTACTAATTCTACGGAAATATGGTCTTCAACTTCTGCCTGATGAATTTCCATTAGATTGCTGAACTGTATAATTGTATCCCCACGATAAAAAGGCAAAACATGGATGTTTCTGTTCTGGCTTTTTGCATTTCGTAAATAGTTTGCTAGTTGGTCAAAGGGTTCAGTATTTTCAACTCCTATATTAGCAGCCAATTCTTTAATTTTAGGCTGAGGCCCCATCCAGATAATATCATCAATACTAAAATCATTTCCGAACAAATATTCTTTCCCGGAATCAAGATCGATTAATCCTGCAAGATTCGGTATGTCAAGCCCAAAGAAATAAAGAAAAGAGCTGTCCTGACGAAAATGATAAGCATTGTCGGTGTAATTAAAAGCAGATTCCATATTACCTGTTAAAAGGACTAATCCGCCTTTTAATTTATTCTTTAATCTTGTTCTGCGTTGTATATAAACTTCTTTTTTAAACATGACTCGTTGATTTGTTTGATAATTAATGCTTTAATTTTAAACTAAATTACATTAGAAAATTCAGAAAAACAAAGGAGCGAAAAATTTAATTAATAAAAAATTTATTAAACAAAATATTGAACAGAATTTTTGGAAAAAAGATTACGTACCCGTAAAGGGTTAATAAATTTGCCTTAACACAGATGGTATAATTGTTTCAGAAGTTTTTAATAATAACAGATTAGGAATCAGATAGAATTCTTGAAAAATTAATATGCGAATACACTTGCTTTTTTCATTTAATTTCATATATTCGTACTTTACTAACATCTTATTAACAATCTTGTATTAAAATTTTGTTATTATGCCCTACAGAAGATTACCCAACACTGATAGTTCAAGATTAAAGGCCCTTAAAACAGCAATTCAAAAAGGAAAAGAATTAACACCAATGGATATGGCTTTTAAACAGAGCACTTTTCAAAGGGTAAGATCATTTCTTCCAAAATGGGAAAAAGTATTAACGGAGCATAAAACTACTTATGATATTCAGATAAAAAATAACCAGGAATATTTAAAGAAATTAAAAAAGGCTAAACTATACATATCTCATTTTATTCAGGTTGTAAATATGGCTATTGTGAGAGGCGAGTTGCAACAGTCTGTAAGGGCTTTTTACGGAATAGAAGAGGACAATAATAAACTTCCTTCTCTTAATACTGAATCAGATGTAATTGAATTGGGAAAAAATTTAATCGAAGGCGAAGTAAAAAGAAAAATGAAAGGCTATTCTTCGGTTACAAATCCAACAATTGCAGTTGTAAAAGTGCATTATGATAATTTTCTGGAAGCTTATAAGTTTCAAAAGATGCTTCAAAAAAATCATACCAGAGCATTAAATAATTTATCTGATATACGGGATGAATCAGATGATATTATTCTGAATATCTGGAATGAAGTTGAAGAATCCTATAGCAAGCTTCCTGAAGATCTTAAAAGAGAAAAGGCACAGGAATACGGATTAGTTTATGTTTACCGTAAAAATGAAATTGGGCGTATTAGCTTGTTTAAAGATAATGAAGCCAGAATTTTTAATCTGTAGGGAGCTGTTTATTTTCTTTATAAAATAAATACAACAAAGGAGCTACGATTGCAATTCCAAGAATTAAAAAGACAAATGTGTCCTTGCTGGCACCAAAGTTTTCAATATCCCTGGTCATTTCATCAGCATAAAAATAATAGAAAATTACAGCAGCGGCATTATTAACAAAATGACCTAATATTGGCACCCAGATTGAGCCACTCCAGTAAAAAAGATATCCTAATAAAACTCCAAGCATTAATCGGGGAATGAAGCCATAAAACTGCATATGCATAGCACTAAATAAAAATGCTGAGATAATAATTCCCCAATGTATATTTTTAGTCCATTCGGCAAAAAGGCGCTGAAAAACACCACGGAATATTAACTCTTCGCCTATGGAAGGTAATACTGCTATCATAAAAAGATTAAATACAAGACTTCCAACAGAATCCATTTGTAAAAATGATTCGGTCAAAGCCTGGGCACTCATTTCTTTTTCTTTAATCCAGTTTTCAAGCCCTGTCAGGAAATCAGGAAATTGCATATTTCCGTTTAAAATGGCTAAAGAATTTATAATCGGAACAGAAGCTAATAAAATGAATATTGTGAATATAATTGATCTTGAGGTAATCCTTTCATTGAACCTTAAATAACTGGTTGATTTTGAATTGAACAAATAACCAATGATAAATGCAGGAACAATGAATAATCCAATAGCCTGAATTGTTTGTAAATATTTTAGAAATTTAATAGTGTCAGGATCATCGTAATTTGTTAAAATATTTGTAAGATCAGAAATGTTAATGTGAAAAACCGGAATTGCAATTAAAAACCCTAAAAGAAAAGCAATCAGGAAAGTAACTAAAACTATAAATAGTGAAAAAATAATTTTAGAAAATGGATGTACTTCTGACAAGGAATTTCGCATTATTAAATGAATTGATTAAAATTATATAAATTTGCGCCTAAATTAATCATTTATTTGGCAAATTGGTAAAGATTGGTAACATAGAGTCTGGTGATAAGCCACTTTTTCTGGCACCAATGGAAGATGTAACAGATCCGTCGTTCCGATACTTGTGTAAGTATTTTGGAGCCGATGTAGTGTATACCGAATTTGTTGCTTCGGAAGGTTTAATTCGCGATTGCAAAAAAAGTTATAAGAAAATACAACTTTTCGATTACGAAAGACCTGCTGCAATTCAGTTATACGGACATCAGATTGACTCGATGGTTGAAGCAGCAAAAATGGCCGAAGAAGCAAAGCCCGATTTTATTGATTTAAATTTTGGTTGTCCTGTAAAGAAAATTGCTGCACGCGGTGCGGGAGCAGGAATGCTAAAGAATATCCCCTTAATGCTTGAAATGACCGAATCTATTGTAAAAGCAGTGAAAACTCCGGTTACAGTAAAAACCCGGTTAGGCTGGGATGAGGATAGTAAAATAATTGTCGAATTAGCCGAACAATTACAGGATACAGGAATACAAGCTCTGGCCATTCATGGACGCACCCGTCAGCAAATGTATAAAGGTGAAGCCGACTGGACATTGATTGGCAAAGTAAAGAATAATCCACGAATGAGAATTCCAATTATTGGGAATGGTGATATTAAAGATGCAGAATCGGCAAAATTAGCTTTCGATAAATATGGTGTTGACGGTATTATGATTGGCCGGGCAACAGTAGGTCGCCCATGGTTGTTTAAAGAGATAAAGGATTACCTCGAAAAAGGTGAAATAATGAAACCGCTAACAATTAAAGAAAAAGTTGAGCTGGCTAAATTACATCTCGAAAAATCCATTGAATGGAAAGGCGAGCCACGTGGAATTTATGAAATTCGACGACATCTTTCAAATTACTTTAAAGGTTTACCACATTTTAAAGAAATCCGAATGAAATTGGTAACTCTACTTGATGTCCCGGAGTTGATAAAAACCCTGGATAGTATTTCCGAGAAATATGGCGACCTGGATGATAGTCAGCAAGCTGATGATTATTCATACTTCCAGTATTAAACTCCCTGAATTTCAGCACCCGTTTTATAAGATTTATCTAAATAATTTGTCACTTGATCAAATTATCATGCTGATAATAAACGACCTTTTTCGGATTTTTAGCTTGCGGATTGAATAAGGGGGTTTAATTTTTGATCTACAAAGCAATACCATAAGCAATAAAAGAGAAATCACACCTAACCTTTAAAAGCTGAAATACGATTTAAAGCGTATAATAATATTAAGTTAATTTCATAATATTGCATATATGTTTATTCAGGTAGCTTTAATTATATCAGTACTTCTGCAATTCGGAGCTTTTTTTATAACCATTAGCCTTATCCAAAAAACTAAGCTCAATATTTCATGGATAATGATTTCTATTGGTTTCTTTCTTATGGCATTTCGAAGATTGAGCGAACTTATTGATATAATTAATAATGGACAAAGCAGTGTTCATACAAATGTTAACAGCTGGGTCGCAGTTTTAATTTCATTATTGATGTTTATCGCTTCAATTTATATCCGGCAAATTTTTAATCTGCAGGGTAAAATGAATAAGTTGCGTAAAGAAAATGAAGCAAAAGTTCTGTCGGCAATTATTAGTACAGAAGAAAAAGAGCGTCAGAAATTCGCCAAGGAATTACATGATGGCCTGGGGCCAATTTTTTCATCGATCAAAATGGCTATTTCTGCTATAAATAAAACTATTGTTGGCAAAACAAACGAGCAAATTATCGACAAAACAGAAAATGCAGTTGATAATGCAATTATCACAATTAAAGAAATTTCCAATAATCTTAGTCCGCATATATTGGAACGTTTTGGATTGGAAAAAGCCATTAAAACATTTACAGATTCTATTATTACAACAGAAGAGCTGGAGATTATTATTTCTTCTAACCTTGAAGGCAGGCGTTATAACTATAATATTGAAGTTATCCTCTATAGAATAATTGGAGAGTTGATTGCTAATACTTTAAAATATGCTTCAGCATCAAAAGCAGAAATTTCATTATTTAATTATAGTAAAAAACTAGAACTATTTTATTCCGACAATGGAATTGGCTTTGATATGAAAAAAGTAAAAAACAGGGGTATGGGCTTATCAAATATTAATTCAAGAGTAAAATCTCTTGACGGAGAAATGGAAATGCACAGTAAGCATAAACAAGGTTTTTTTCTTAAAATAACCTTACCAATATGACAAATAAAATAAAAATATTTCTCGTAGATGATCATAATCTATTTAGAGAAGGATTAAAATTTTTGCTTTCTAATAATGATATGCTTTCTGAAATACATGAAGCAGAAAACGGTAATGATTTGATAAAAAATGTATTGAGTGTAAAGCCGGACATTATACTTATGGATATTGAAATGCCGGTAATGAATGGAATTGAAGCTACAAGGGAAGCTTTAAAAATATATCCTGAAACCAAAGTAATAGCCTTGTCTATGTATGGTAATGAGAATTACTATTCAGAAATGATTGATGCCGGAGCAAAAGGCTTTTTACTAAAAAACTCAAAATTTGAAGATGTAACAAAAGCAATAATTGATGTAAATGAAGGCAGAAACTACTTTTCTCCTGAAATATTAGAAGCCATTATTAAAAATTTAAACAAGAAAAAATTAAAAGCAACGAATACTGATTTAACCGAAAGGGAAATAGAAGTATTATACAATATTTGTAAAGGATTATCAAATCAGGAAATAGCAAATCTCTTATATATAAGTAAACGCACCGTTGACAAGCACAGAGAAAATATTCTTTTAAAAACTCAATCTAAAAATACTGCAGGATTAGTTATCTATGCCATCAGGAACGAAATTTTTGAGGTTTAATATTTAGATTAACCAGATGCTTATAAGTATTAAAGCTTATTTGTACGCCTAAGCACTAATTTTTCAAATTACGTTTTAAAGCTATTAAACAGAACCTTCTAATGAAATACTTTTGATTTATTTATAAATCAAAATATTTTCATTTTGCTTATACCTTTTTTGATACCTTTTATCATTGCCATATTTCTTGCAATAAATATGGGGGGAAGCGGTACGGCGCCTTCTTTTTCTGCGGCTTATGGAGTTAACATTATTAAAAGAAATTTAATTCCTGGCCTGTTTGGAATTTCGGTATTTATTGGAGCCATTGTCGGTGGAAAAGAAACTGCAAAAACAGTAGGGAAAGGATTACTTGATCCGGAGATGATGAACTTTACAATAGTTTCAATAATTCTTTTTTCGGTTGGAATTTCTTTGCTCATTGCTAACCTATTTGGCATTCCGCAATCAACAAGTCAGGCAACAGTATTGTCTGTTATAGCTCCAGCTATTTATTTGGGCTCTTTAAATACGAATAAATTGTTTAATGATATTTTACCTACCTGGTTTATTATGCCCGTAATTTCTTTTATTTTGGCTTTCTTAATTGGGAAATACATATATAAACCCATTAGAAAAAGGGGATATACTATTTCAAAAGCAGTAAATGAAAGCTATTTTTTAAAAGGATTAATAGTATTTATGTCTTTATATGTTGCTTTTTCTATTGGTACAAATAATGTTGCAAATGCAGTCGGTCCACTTGCAACCATGGCTGGTAACGAATTAAATATAGCAGAAAAACATTTTGTTCATGTACTGATTTTAGCAACTTTAATTATTGCGCCAAGTTTTGGTATTGGGAGCTCTTTCTTTGGACACAAAGTTGTTCAAAAAACAGGAAAAGAAATTGTGCTGTTTGGGAGAATTGAAGCCGTTATTATTGCATTTATTTCTGCAAGTTTATTACTTATTGCTTCATTGGTAAAAGGAATTCCCACATCACTTGTTCAATTAAATGTAGCTGCAATTATTGGAATTGGCGTAGCAAAACTTGGATTCAAAAATATTTTCAGAAAAACGGAAGTAAATAAATTTTTTGCAATGTGGCTTATTGCTCCCTTAATTGCATTTTCAATTTCATTGCTTTTAACTTATCTGGCAGATAAACTCAATTTATTAGATCTTTAATTATTTAATCAAAAGACTTCCCCCAGGCTCGTCCATGGGTTTATGTTGAGTTGTTAATCCCGCATAAGTGGAAATCTAAATACAAAACTTCGGATATTTTGGATTCAGGCAGGAAATAATTCATAATTTCTTTTATACGCAACCATACCGATCCGTGCTTCATCTTTGTATTGTACCCTAATATTAAAAACAATGAAAAATATAATGAGTTACCTGCTAATATTACTCGGTTTAATTTTATTATCATGCGAAAAGGATGATAATAGTCCTGAATATCCAACAGAAGAAAAAGAAATAATCCTTTCTGCAAAATCTATGGAGATGGTATCATCCGACAATCAGTTTGGAATCGAAATATTCAAACGAATGCTCAATGTTGACAAAGGTAAAAACCTGATGATTTCTCCTTTAAGTATATCTCAGGCCTTATTAATGACTTACAATGGAGCTAATGGCGATACTAAAAAAGCTTTTGAAGAAACATTGTTTTTAAATGATCTTACAATTGATGAGGTAAATCAATCTGCTCAGGAACTGGTAAAAGCCTTACTTGAAGTTGATCCGGGCGTAATCATCGATATTGCAAACTCGATTTGGTATCGTGATGGATATACAATTAAACCTGAATTTATACAGGTAAATGAAGATTATTATAATGCAGAAGTACAACAATTGGTTTTTAATGATGAGGCAGTGGATATCATAAATGCATGGGTGAAAGATAAAACTAATGATAAGATCGAAGAAATCATTAACAGTATTGATCCAACTACACTTATGTTCCTGATTAATGCTGTTTATTTCAAAGGTAACTGGAAATATCAATTCGAAGAATCGAATACAGTACATGACGAATTTACTTTAAGCAACGGAAGCAAAATAACAGTTCCTTTTATGCATCAATCAATTAATGCCAATGTAATGAATCATGAGGATTTTGCAATTCTCAACTTGTTGTATGGGCGAGGCAATTTCAATATGTTTATAATTTTACCGGATGAAGACAAAACCATTGATGATGTTTTAGAATTGTGGAATAATGATACTTATAACCAATGGTTAAATGATTTTACCGAAGTCAGCAAGCTTGATGTTGTAATTCCAAAATTCAAATTTGCTTACGAAAAAAAACTCAATGACGTGCTAATTGATATGGGGCTTGAATTAGCATTTGATACAGATCAGGCTGATTTCTCAAATATTATTGAAGATATGCAATTGTTTATCTCGAAGGTTAAGCACAAAACATTTATCGAAGTGAATGAAAAAGGTACAGAAGCTGCTGCTGTTACTTCAGTTGAAGTAGGATTTACAAGTATTGATCCTATAAGTCAGTTTATAGCTGACAGGCCATTTTTATTCGTAATACGCGAAAAATACACAAATTCAATATTGTTCATGGGTAGTGTAGAAGATCCTTCAAAAGAATAACATTTTTAATAAAAACTGATAAACATCCGAAGTCTAAATCTTCGGATGTTTTGTTTTAAATTCCGGATATTCGCTTCGCTTCTTCCGGAACGTTTATCTTCATGAGCAAATCGAACAATGACATTTGTAAAGGAAAACACGTCCTTTGTCATTCCGCACCTGATGCGGAATCTCTATTACTCAAGTTCTATATTCTAAAGCATGTCATTTTATGTCAAAAGTCATGATTTTTAATGCTAAATGATCTAATTTTGCACAAAATTTAAATTTTTTACAATTTGTTATGGCAGACAAAACAAAACAAACAAAATTGTTCGAAGAATTTCCACCGATTTCTACACAGGAGTGGCAGGATAAGATCGTAACGGATCTGAAAGGTGCGGATTATGAAAAGAAACTGGTTTGGAGAACCATCGAAGGTTTCAGTGTACAGCCATTTTATTGTGCTGAGCATCTTGAAAATCTGAATCATTTGCAATACGTTCCAGGAGAATTCCCATATGTAAGGGGAAACAAAGCAAAATGTAACAGTTGGTTTGTTCGTCAGAATATTGATGCTGCCGATGCTGCTGAAGCGAATAAAAAAGCACTTGATGTTTTAATGAAAGGTGTTGACTCTTTAGGTTTTGACGTATCGTGTAAAGAAAAATTCTCAAATGAAGAGTTCGAAATATTATTAAAAGATATTAGTGTTGCAGACATCGAATTAAACATCATTGGTGCAACTGCAGCACATCCTTTTGTTGATTTCTTAAAAGCGAAGATTCAAGCTGAAAATATTGATAATAATAAAGTAAAAGGTTCTGTTGGATTCGATCCAATGGCTCATCTTTCTTTAAACGGTAATTTTTGCAAAGCTCAGGATGAAGTTTTTGAAACAGCAAAAGAGTTAATCGAAAAGGCAAAAGATTTACCTGATTTCAGAGTTATTGGTGTTAACGGCGAAATGTTTAATAAGGCCGGAGCTACTATTGTTCAGGAATTGACATTTGCCCTGGCAATGGGAAATCAGTATTTAAATCTTTTAACCGATAAAGGATTAGATATTGATACTGTTGCTCAAAATATTAAATTCAATTTTGGTGTGAGCTCAAATTATTTTATGGAAATTGCAAAGTTCAGAGCAGCACGTATGTTATGGGCTAAAATAGTAGAAGCCTACGAACCACATAATATGGAAGTTGCAAAAATGAATATTCACGCAACTACATCTAAATTTAATCAGACCATTTACGATCCATATGTAAATATGCTTCGGGGAACAACAGAATCAATGTCTGCTATAATTGCCGGAGTTGATTCATTATCTGTTACACCTTTTAATAAAGCATTCGAAAGCTCAACTAAATTTTCGGATCGCATTGCACGAAACACACAAATTTTATTAAAAGAAGAATCATACTTCGATAAAATTGTTGATCCTTCAGGTGGCTCATACTATATTGAAAATTTAACGCATTCAATTGCAGAGCATGCCTGGAAATTATTTATCGAAATTGAAGAAAAAGGTGGATACGTTGAAGCATTCAAAATAGGATTTATTCAGGAACAAGTGAACGAATCAGCAAATAAGCGTAATATAAATATTGCAACCCGGCGTGATGTTTTATTGGGTACTAACCAGTATCCAAATGCTTTAGAGAAAGCTGAAGTTAATATTACCGTTGATACGATTACATCAAAATTAACTAAAAGAGACGATGCTATTGCTGAGCCAATAAAACAATATCGAGGCGCTGAACAAATGGAATTGTTGCGTTTAAAAACCGAAAAAGCAAATGAAACTCCAAAAGTTTTCTTATTAACCGTTGGTGATTTAAATATGCGTAAAGCAAGAGCAGGATTTGCTTCAGGCTTCTTTGCATGTGCAGGTTTTGAAGTTGTTGATAACTCTGGTTTCAGCTCAGTTAATGAAGGTGTAAAAGCAGCAATGGAGCAAAATGCAGATATTGTTGTTGTTTGTAGTTCTGATGATGAATACATGGATGTTGCGCCTGCTACATTAGAGCAATTGGCTGGTAAAGCAATTACAGTTGTTGCTGGTTATCCAAAGAGTGTTGAAAAATTAAAATCAAAAGGAATAAAACATTTCATTCACATGAAATCAAATTTAATTGAAACGTTACAAGGATTTCAAAACGAGTTAGGGATATAATAAATATATATTAGATTTTAAGATATTAGAACCAAGACAAAGAATATGCATAACTTCAAAGAACTTATTATCTGGCAGAAAGCTCGTAAACTTGTAAAGGATGTTTATGTAGTTGTTAAATCTTTTCCAGATGATGAAAAATTTGGAATTATTTCTCAAATTAAAAGAGCGTGTGTTTCTATTCCTGCAAATATTGCAGAAGGAACTGGACGAAATACTGATAAAGATTTCGGCAGGTTTCTTGATATTGCAAATGGTTCAAGTTATGAATTGGAAACATTAATTATTCTTTCATGTGATTTAGAATATCTAAATAAATCTGATTTTGAAAGTATTATAAATAAAATTAAAGAAGTTCAAAAAATGATATATAGTTTCAGAAACAAGATAAAGCAATCTTGATACTTGATACTATCAATCTAAAATCTATAAAAAGATGAAACCAAATTTTAATAATATAAAGTTAGATCTTCCCGGGTCAAAATACAGTTCTGTAAAAGATTGGGAAAATGAAAATGGCATTGAAGCCAATTGGAAAACTCCGGAGCAGATTGATGTAAAGAATGTATATTCCAAAGAAGATTTGGAAGGCATGGAGCATTTAAATTATGCTGCTGGATTAGCTCCTTTTTTGCGCGGTCCTTATTCAGGAATGTATGCAATGCGTCCCTGGACAATTCGTCAGTATGCGGGTTTTTCAACTGCTGAAGAATCAAACGCATTTTATCGTAGAAACTTAGCCGCAGGGCAAAAGGGTTTATCAATAGCATTTGACCTTGCGACTCATCGTGGATACGATTCAGATCATGAGCGTGTTGTTGGTGATGTTGGTAAAGCAGGTGTAGCTGTAGATTCTATTCTGGATATGAAAATCCTTTTCGACCAGATTCCATTGGATAAAATGTCTGTTTCAATGACAATGAATGGTGCAGTACTACCGATTTTGGCATTTTACATTGTTGCAGGATTAGAACAAGGAGTTTCATTAGAAAAATTAAGTGGTACAATTCAGAATGATATCTTGAAGGAATTTATGGTGCGTAATACATACATTTATCCACCTGAATTTTCAATGAAAATTATTGCTGATATTTTCGAGTACACTTCCAAAAATATGCCTAAGTTTAATTCAATCAGTATTTCAGGATATCATATGCAGGAAGCCGGAGCAACTGCTGACATTGAGTTAGCTTATACTTTGGCCGATGGTTTGGAATATTTACGTACTGGTGTTAATGCAGGAATGGATATAGATACTTTTGCACCACGTTTATCTTTTTTCTGGGCTATTGGAATGAATCACTTTATGGAAATTGCCAAGATGCGTGCTGCACGCATGCTTTGGGCTAAGTTGGTAAAACAGTTTAATCCTAAGAATCCAAAATCCATGGCATTACGTACACACTCACAAACTTCAGGCTGGAGTTTAACTGAGCAGGATCCGTTTAATAATGTTGCCCGCACATGTGTCGAAGCAATGGGGGCTACTTTAGGTCATACACAATCATTACATACTAATGCTTTGGATGAGGCAATTGCTTTACCTACTGAATTCTCGGCTCGTATTGCCAGAAACACTCAGATTTATATTCAGGAAGAAACACAGATATGTAAAGCAGTTGATCCATGGGCTGGTTCTTATTATGTTGAGAAATTAACTCAGGAAATAGCTGATAAAGCCTGGTCTTTAATTCAGGAAGTTGAAAGTCTGGGAGGAATGGCAAAAGCAATAGAAACCGGCATTCCAAAAATGCGTATCGAAGAAGCTGCTGCCAGAAAGCAGGCAAGAATTGATACAGGTAAGGATACTATTGTTGGAGTTAACAAATACAGACTGAAAAAAGAAGATCCGATTGATATTTTGGATGTAGATAATACAGCCGTTCGTGAGGCTCAATTAAAAAGATTAGCTAAATTACGTGCTGAAAGAAATGAGGAAGAAACTCAGCTTGCCTTAAAGAAGATTGAGGAATGCGCTGCAACAGGTAAAGGTAACTTATTAGAATTAGCTGTTGATGCTGCAAAGAAAAGAGCTTCCTTAGGCGAAATATCAGATGCTTGTGAAAAAACTGCAGGAAGATATAAAGCTGTAATAAGATCAATAACAGGAGTATATATGTCAGAATCAAAAGACGATGTAAATTACAATAAAGCAAAAGAACTGGTAGAAAAATTTGCTGAACAGGAAGGTCGTCAGCCACGTATTATGATTGCCAAAATGGGTCAGGATGGACATGATCGTGGTGCAAAAGTTGTTTCTACAGGTTATGCCGATTTAGGTTTTGATGTGGATATCGGACCCTTATTCCAGACTCCTGATGAAGCGGCAAAACAAGCAGTGGAGAATGATGTTCATATCATGGGTGTTTCTTCATTAGCAGCAGGTCATAAAACACTAGTACCGAAGGTAATGGAAGAATTGAAAAAGCTTGGTCGTGAAGATATCATGATTATTGTTGGAGGAGTTATTCCTGCACAGGATTACAAATTCTTGTACGATGCAGGAGTTGCAGGAGTATTTGGTCCTGGAACTCAAATCCCGGTTGCAGCAATAAAGATGCTTGAAATTATGCTTGGAGAAGAATAGTTTTCAAATTACTATTATATTGAGTCATCCTAAAATAGGTTGACAAGTTTTTAAATAAAATTTAGTTAAAACCA
>JAHOYT010000042.1 GCA_019038645.1 Bacteroidales bacterium | reverse complement strand
TAAAGAATATATTTTTGCGGAAACATATACTCCAATCAAGAATGCGGACGGTGAAATTTATAAGATCCTAAAAATATCGAATAACATAACTGAATTTCAAAAAAAATAGCTTTCAATTATGACGATAAAAAGAGCGCTCCCGAAAACTATCGGGAGCGCTCTTTTTATCTTAATATTATTTTAACAATATGGTTTATTTACATTTAACTACATGCTCCATTTGATATTTTGCAGCTTCTGCATAATCACCTTTATTTGCTTTTGAGTATGCATCACAGGCAGCCGTATTGTCGCCTTTTCCAAAATATGAATTACCTAATTCATAATAAATTTTTGCATCTTTTGTTGTTCCGGCATTAGCAAATAATTCTACAGCTTTATTTCCTGCTTCAATTGCGCTTTCCCACTTAGATTGCTTGTTATAAATTACTGCTAACTGGTAATAAATATCAGAATCAACCTCTTTATATTCCATTAAATTTTTAAAATTCTTTTCCGCTTCTGTATAATTTTTAGATTTCACTGCATTCACACCAGCTTTTAAATAAAAACTGCTGGCTAATTGTTTAGCAGTTCCTTCTGATTTAGTATCATTTTTTGCCACAGAAGCGTTAATAGCACCGTCAATAGAAAGCTTAAAGTTTGCCTCGTCATTCTGATCTTTATAAACCTGTGCTTTTCTTACATATGACATTGGATATCTTGGATCAAGTTCTAACGACTTATCTAAAGCTTCAATAGCGCCTGCATATTCTTTTTTCTTTAATAAATCGACCCCTTTAGCATAATATAATTTAGGTATTGTTGATTTCGCTTTCTTTAAATTTTTCGGATTATTGTAAGTTTCTGAATACTCTATTAAAGTTTCAAAAGCTGCTATAGATTCGTCATATTTTTTTTCTTTATAAAAGCCAATTGCGTGTTTGTACTGCATGCCAGGAATCTGAGTAATAGCAGTAGCTCTGTTCTCATTTTCCGGTTCATCTAATTGATCATAAATATCAATACATTGTTTAAAAGATTCGATAGCTCCTAAATAATCTTTCGCCTGTGATTTAGCCACACCATCTTTTAATGCATCTACAGCTTCAGTAGCTGTTTGTCCGTTTACGCTAACTGCAAAACCCAATAGAATTATCATTACAGTTAATTTGCTCATTAATTTGAATTTCATGGTTGTTTTTTTTGTTAAAATTTAATTTTATATCTGATCACTTTTTTTCCGGCTCTAAAATATAAAAACGTAATTAATAATAAAATTATTTTCAGATTTAATTTGTTATATATATTAATAAATAACAATATGTTATGCTCTTTCGCTATTTTAACGATCTATTCTTTATGTTGAACAAGCCTGTATTTTACGTGATTTTCGGTAAACACAATCTCTATAATATTAAGAGCAATTAAATTAACAAGAACCTTCTCAGCTTTGTATTTCGATAATCCTGCAGTTTTAATAAACTTTGAAAATGTAATTTCATTGTTTATTTGCAAATATTCAAATAAAAGTTTTTCCGGTTTATTATATCTTATTAATACACCTTTTCCATATTTTTTTCTATTCCAGGCTTTGAGGTATATATTATTAACGATAAAGTTCTTGTCATTTACCCTAATAAAAACACGAAATATTCCGTCTTTATCTGGTGCAGTAAACAACTGGTCTGCCTCGGTTTTCGATATTGTAATTTCCAAAACCGTTTTTCCATCAGGATGCCAGACTTTTGTTTCAAAACTTAATTCTGGTTTGCAATATAATTCTGCTCCAGCCTGTACCATGTAAAACTCTTCGTCAGACTGAATTCCTGCTATCGATCCATTATCTCTTACGCCAACCAATAATTTCCCACCATTAGTATTTGCAAAAGCAGCCAGCGATCTGGCAATTTTTTTTGAATCTGTTATGGAGTGCTTAAAATCCAGTTTCTGATGTTCGCCTTGTTTGATTAAATTATGAATATACTCGTTCATGCCGATTAAATAAATTCGAAAAGCGAAGTTATGAGTATTTTTAAATAAACCAAAAACAATCAATTTTCAATCCTAATTCCTCTTAGGTCTTGATTTTGAGCTCATATTCTTGTAATTCATGTCCTAATACATTAAATTAGGCCTGGTAATTTCTTTATTAATTTTTTAGAAATTATTGTAAAAACCTAAACTACATGGATTCGTTGTCATCTATAAATGAGGTGGGAGAATTTTCTTTGATTGAGAAACATAAAAAGGAACTCAATGACAGTATTCACTATGCAAGTTATATCCAAAAAGCCTTGTTGCCGTCTCAAAAGGAAATTGACAGATACTTTCCGCAAAATTTTATTTTGTATTTACCAAAAGATGTGGTAAGTGGAGACTTTTACTGGTTTTATCGCTTAAAAAATAAAATTGTATTTGCTGTTGCTGATTGTACAGGACATGGTGTGCCCGGTGCTTTCATGAGTGTATTAGGAATATCAATACTTAATCAAATTGTTCTTAGCCATAAAAATATTTCCGCAGGAGGCGTCTTAGATCTTCTTCGCGAACACGTTATGAAATCTCTTCATCAAACAGGCTCTTCAGGTGAACAAAAGGATGGAATGGATATTGCCCTGGGCATTCTTGATCTCTCAACAAATCAGTTGCAATTTGCCGGAGCATATAATCCTTTGTATTTGGTTAGAAAAGGTCATTTAATTAATTTTCCTGGAGACAGGATGCCTATAGGGATAGATCCTCTTGAAGAAAAACCTTTTAAAAACCATGATATTCCATTAAAAAGTAATGATATGCTTTATATGTTTTCTGATGGTTTTGCTGATCAATTTGGTGGTAAAAAAGGAAAGAAATTCAAATACAAACCATTTAGAGAGTTATTAGTTGCTGCAAGCGAACTACCATTGAAAGATCAAAAAGAAATGATTAATCAGTCATTCCATGAGTGGAAATGGAGCCACGGTCAGGTGGATGACATATTAATAATAGGTATTCGCTATATTGCTCAATAATGAACTTTTTTAAAAATTAAAATGGACTAAATTATTATAATTGCTATTATGAAACTATCTGCTTTTCGCATTAGAAATTTCCGATCAATGGTTGATTCCAAAGTCAATCATCTTTCTAGTGACAACATTACTGCATTAATTGGTCAAAATGAATCTGGGAAAACTACTATTCTGGAAGGCTTGCACAGCTTTTCAAATGGAATAATTAGTGAAGATATGTTACGAAGTGATAGTGCTTTTCCAGAAATTGCATGTTATTTTGAATTCAACGATAAATACCTAAAAGAATACCTTGATCTGGATAAAATACCTAATGGATTAAAAAAGAAACTGGAAAAAAAGACTGGTATTTGGCTAGAAAGGAAATGGAAGACTTTAACTAAGAATGTTTTCAGATGCAGTGATAGTGAGCTGGTTGATTTCTACGAGAACCTAAGTGAGTCGCATCACAGCCGGGTTGAAACAATCTACAAGAATATTCAGCAAATAAATGATGAAACAAATGAATTAAGAGCAGATATCAAAATTATTGAAAAAGATAAAACAGATCTAGTCAAAGAAACCGAAGATTTAACAAAACGATTAAACAAAACTAAAAGAAGTATTGATAGAGCAAAAAAGCCGGATTTAATTCTACTATATCAAAATGAATTTGAAGCAACAAATAAGATTTATATCCAAAAGAAAAATGATTTGGATGAAATCCTTAAGATACTAAATGAAAAGCAGCAAAAACTAGAAGCATATGGCGAAAAGGACAGACTTGCAGAGCGTTTCCTTGAAATAAAAAGAAATTTTGATGCTGAGCATGAAAACTTTAATAAACGTATCGAGGAATTGCATTATTTTGAGAATCTGCGTTCTAAAACTATTAATCCTAAAGAATTAGAGTTACTTGCTAATAATATTGAATATTTAAAAACAGAACAAGAAAAACTTCAGAATAACTTCATTGAAACACAAAATAAACTTGATTTTATTGAGCGAGTAACTGAGAAAGTATTAGTTGGGAAAAATACTCGCGTAGCTGAAAGTGAAGTTAAGATTGAACTTTCAAAACAAAAAGAATTTTATACACTCGAAGAAATTGGTGATGTATTGAGTAAACATCTTCCAATATTTGAGTTTTTTGAAGATTTTTCAAGCTTGTTACCAAATAGAATTGATTTAGCTGATTTATTCGATCAAAACATTTCTGCCGAAGGCTATAAGGCGGTTAATAATTTTCTTTCTATATCAGGATTAAATTCAAGTTTTTTCAAGCAGGAAAATGATCGGATTCTTAAACAAAGAATTGAAAATCTCAACGGTGAAATTACTATCGATTTTCATGAATTCTGGAGTCAAAAGATTGGCAAACAAAATAAAATTCACTTAAATTTTGAGTTAGAACATTATAACGATAGTATCCCTGAAAAAAGTGGCAAGCCGTATCTTGAATTTTGGATAAAAGATAATTATGAACGACTCTATCCAAAACAAAGAAGCAGAGGTGTACGTTGGTTTTTATCGTTCTATTTAGAACTTAAATCAATTGCGATGAGTAAGCAAAAGAAAGTCTTACTTATTGATGAACCGGGTTTAAGTTTGCACGCTAAAGCCCAGCACGATGTGTTGAAGGTTTTTGATAATATGAAAAATGATTTGCAAATCATTTACTGCACACACTCAACTCAGTTAATAGATAAAGAAAAAATGTTTCGAATTTTGGCAGTTGAGAGAAAAGAAGGAAAAGGTATAAACAGCCAATCCGTTATTCTTGACTCAAAATCTTTAAAGGCAGCAAATAATGAAACAATGATGCCTGTACATTCTGTTTTTAGTGGCCATATTATCAAAGAAAAAAGTATATTAAAAGCTAGAAATCTTATCGTTGATAACATAAGCACTTTCTATTATTTATCTGCATTCTCAAAGCTTATTGGTAATAAAGGAGAGGTTCATTACATTCCATCCAATGGAGTAAATGAAATCCCTGTAATGACAAATTTATTAACCGGATGGAGAACAGATTTTTCTGTACTACTACCAGGAACGACAGAAGGGCAAAAGGTCTTTGAAGAGCTTAAAAACAGCGTCTTTATTAATGATGTAGACCTTTGCAAAAGCAAGCTAATTTTAATGAAGGAAGAAAATATTGTAGATCTATTTTCAAAATTTGATTTCAAAAAATACATTCTTAATAAACGAATAGGTATTCCTGAGGCCAACAGTGAGTATATAGAAATTAATAACCTGGCAGGGAACTATCTTGCTTCACAGTTTGCAACTATGGTTGATAACGGGGAAATCCAGCAAAATCATTTGGATGAGCAAACTACTTCTGCAATAACTAAATTAATTGCCTTAATTGAAAGCTCTGTAAATATTTAATAGAATAATTACTTGCTTAAAGCTTCTGCTCCACCAACAATTTCCAATATTTCATTTGTAATTGCTGCTTGTCGGGCTTTATTATAAGTTAGCTGCAAGTCTTTTATTAAAGAAGATGCATTATCCGTTGCTTTGTGCATAGCTGTCATACGTGCGCCATGTTCTGCCGCTAAAGATTCAAGCATCGCTTCGTAAAACTGAATTTTCAGGGATTTTGGAATTAACTCCTTCACTATATATTCCTTCGTTGGTTCAAAAATGTAATCGAAATTATCATCCGTTTCAATGTCTTCAGGCAATTCAATCGGTAAATATTTATCTGTTGTTAATATTTGAACTGCAGCATTTTTAAATTTATTATAAACAAGCATTACATTATCAAATTCCTTATTCACAAAACGTTGCATTACGTCCTCAATAAGAGGAACCGCATTAACAAAACTTAAATCATCCAGAATTTCATTATTAAACCTCAGCAATTTAAAGCCTCGTGATTTAAAAAAATCAGTGCCTTTTTTACCAATAGACAAAACTGAAACATTTCCTTCTTTATTTTCTCCCGGAAACTTTTCATTAATCAGGGTTGAAACCTGTTTCGTAATATTTGCATTAAAAGCACCACATAGTCCTTTATTCGATGTAATAGCAACAATCAGTATTTTGTCCGAAATCCCGGAACGTGTATAAATATTTTCCTCTTCCTGTTCAATGGATTGATTGATGTGAAATAATATTTGGTGTAATTTCCCGGCATAGGGCCTAAGGTTAATAACAGCATCCTGAGCTCTTTTTAATTTAGATGCCGACACCATTTTCATAGCACTGGTAATCTGTCTGGTAGACTTTACAGAAGCAGTCCGTGTTCGTATTTCCTTTAAATTACCCATTCAAATATCAGGTTAAACAGCTTTATATTTCTCTGCTACTTCCATTGCAACGGTTTCTATTGTACTTGTAACCTCATCGGTAAGATTGCCTGATTTTAGAGTGTCCAACACTTTTTTGTGCTGCAACTCCATCATATCCAGAAAATCTGTTTCGAATTCTTTCACTTTTTCGACCGGAACATTTCCTAATAAGCCTTTTGTTCCGCAATAAATAATTGCAATCTGTTTTTCAACTGTGTTTGGTGAATACTGTCCCTGTTTAAGTATCTCAACATTTTTTGCACCTTTATCCAATATTGCCATAGTAGCAGCATCCAAATCGGAACCAAATTTAGCAAATGCTTCTAATTCCCTGTATTGCGCCTGATCCAGTTTTAAAGTCCCGGCAACCTTTTTCATCGATTTTATCTGAGCGTTTCCTCCAACACGAGAAACAGAAATTCCAACATTAATTGCTGGCTTTACTCCTGCATTAAATAAATCAGATTCCAAAAATATTTGTCCATCGGTAATGGAAATTACATTGGTAGGAATATATGCCGACACATCACCAGCCTGAGTTTCAATTATTGGCAGCGCTGTTAATGAACCTCCGCCTTTTACTTTTCCTTTTAATGATTCAGGCAAGTCGTTCATTTCGGCTGCTATCTTATCTGATTGAATAATTTTAGCTGCGCGCTCCAGAAGTCTTGAATGCAAATAAAATACATCTCCCGGATAAGCCTCCCGTCCTGGCGGACGACGAAGTAAAAGAGAAACTTCGCGATATGCAACAGCTTGTTTAGAAAGATCGTCGTAAATAATTAAAGCTGCACGGCCGGTATCTCTAAAATATTCACCTATACAAGCACCGGCAAAAGGAGCAAAAAACTGTAATGCAGCTGGATCAGATGCTGTTGCCATTACGATAACAGTATACGCCATAGCTCCATGTTTTTCCAAAGTATCAGCTATATTTGCTACAGTTGAGCTTTTCTGTCCGATAGCAACATAAATACAAAAAACCGGCTCTCCCTTATCGTAAAATTCCTTTTGATTAATAATTGTATCAATTGCAATAGCTGTTTTCCCGGTTTGCCGGTCACCAATAATTAATTCCCGTTGTCCACGACCGATTGGAATCATGGCATCAATTGGTTTAATTCCGGTTTGAATAGGTTCGTTTACCGGTTGGCGGTATATTACCCCTGGAGCCTTCCTTTCCAGAGGCATTTCATACAGATCTCCACTAAGTGGTCCTTTGCCATCGATAGGTTCTCCAATAGTATTAATAACTCTTCCTAAAACACTTTCGCCAACTTTAATTGAAGCTATTCTTTTGGTACGCTTAACCTGATCTCCTTCTTTAATTTCTTCGGATGACCCCAAAAGAACTGCTCCCACATTATCTTCTTCGAGATTCAGAACAATACCCATCATACCATTCTCAAACTCAATTAGTTCGTTCGACTGAACATTTGATAAACCATATATTCTTGCAATTCCATCACCTACCTGTAAAACACTACCAACTTCTTCAAGTTCGGAATTTGTTGTGAAGCCTTCTAATTCTTTCTTTAAAATTTGTGAGACTTCTCCGGGTTTAATTCCATCCATAGTTATTATTTTAATGTTTTAATTTTAGCCTTTTTTATTGAAATCAATATTTAAAAATTGATTCCTTAATTGCTGAATTTGTCTTGCTACACTTAAATCCAGCTGTTTGTCTTCCACCTGAATAATCATTCCTCCGTGTATGTCTTCGTCGATCTTCGTATTTAGCTCAACCGAAGCGTTAAAAGCCTTCTCAATTGCTCTTTTGATATTTGTTTTATGTGTTCTTGTTAATTCAAATGCTGTGGTTAAAACAGCCGTTTTAAGCCCTTTATGTGCTTTATATAAATCATTAAAGTTTCTACACATGTTTTTAAGGTGTTTTTCGCGTTTATTTTTAACGATAAGATGCAAAAACGACACTGTATAAGCGTGAACTTTATCTTTAACTAAATTGGTTAATATTTCTGTTTTTTTTGATGCCTTTACAACAGGATGTTCCAGTAAAATATTAATCTCTTGGTTTTCTTCAAGCAATTGAAGAATCAGACCAATATCCTGCTTAATTTCGTCAACCAGATCCTTTTCCTCCGCAAGAAGAAACAGAGATCGTGCATATCTGATATTTATTTGGCTGTGGTACATTAATTATAAAAAGCTTAATTCAAATCGATATCTTTTACGAGATCATCAATTAACTCTTTTTGTTTAGATTCTTTGCCAAGTTTTTGCTTTATGATTTTTTCAGCTATATCAACTGATAATGCAGCAATTTGGTTTTTAATCTCATTTATTGCCTGATTTTTTTCATGCTCGACACTTTGTCTGGCCTCTTCAACAATCTTTTTTGCTTCCAGCTTTGCATTTTCACGTGCTTCTTCAATAATTTTATTTTTTAATTCTTTGGCTTCTTTAAGTATATTTTGCTTTTCGATTTTTGCTAATTGGGTAATTTTCTCATTACCAAACTCTATTTTAGCCATTTCGTCTTTTGCTCTTTGAGCAGCCAAAAGACTTTTGCTAATTGACCTCTCACGGTCTTTTAACGCATTAAGTATTGGTTTCCACGCAAATTTGATAAGCACATAAAGCAAAATGCTGAACGAAACAATCATCCAAAACAATAATCCAATATCCGGTTTTATCAGTTCCATAATTTCCGATTTAAAAAATAAAAAACTTTACAGGCAGCCAACCGCTGCTCTGTAAAGCAAAATCCTTATACAAATAAAATAAGGAAACACACAACAATTGCAAAAAAGGCTACACCTTCAATAAGAGCTGCTGCAACAATCATGTTAGATCTGATGTCGCCGGCGGCTTCAGGTTGACGGGCAATAGACTCCATCGCTGATGTTCCGATTTTACCAATACCCATAGCAGCAGCAAAAGCAGCAAAAGCAGCTCCAAAACCTGCTGCAGCTTTTGAAATAGCCGCACCTTCAATTGCGAGTAAAATAATTCCCAGAGTAGTCATAATATTAATTTTAATGGTGAGTATAATTTATATTTTTAATGATCTTCTTCTGATGCCATCCCAAAATAAATGGCTGATAATATTGTAAATACATATGCCTGAATAAATGCTACTAATAACTCAAGTATTGACATAAATATGGTAAACAAAATGGACACAGGCGAAACGGCAAGTCCTAATCCGGAACTCATGTTTCCGAAAATAAAAATCAAACTAAAGAATCCTAAAACAATTATATGTCCGGCAGATATATTCGCGAATAAACGAACCATCAGAACAAATGGCTTAATTAACACACCAAACAGTTCAATAAAAGGAATTAAGGGAACAGGTAATTTTAGCCACCAGGGAACTCCCGGTGTATTAAATATATGACCCCAATAAGTTTTATTTCCGGTTATGGTTGTAATAAAAAAGGTGAAAAGAGCTAAAGCCATTGTTACCGTAATATTTCCTGTTACGTTTGCACCACCAGGGAATAAAGGAACCAGACCGAGTAAATTGTTCAATAAAATGAAAAAGAATATAGTTAACAAAAATGGTGTGTATTTCTCGTAATGCTTTTCACCAATACTGGACTTTGCAACATCGTCACGAATAAATAAAATTACTGGTTCTAATAATGATTGTAAGCCTTTAGGTGGCAATCCTTTTCTTTTTTTATAAGAGTTTGCAACCGATACAAAAATATATATCAGAAAAAAACAACTAAATAAAATTGCTGTAACATTTTTTGTAATTGAAATATTGAATGGTCTGGCAATAAATTCTCCGTGACTATCTACTTCAATAATTTTATCTTCATAATCTCCCTCCTGAGCAATTATAAACCCTTTATAGGTATGATTATGATCAAGCTTATTTGACCAAAAAGAAACAATGCCCTGTGTTTTACTATACAAAATTACCGGTAACGGAATGGCAACATGATGCCCTTTATAAGAAAATAAATGCCAATTGTAGTTATCTCTTATATGATCAAAAATAAAATCGCCGGGATTAAATCCCTCATCTTTATGTTCTTCACCATTTGATTGTGTGTGTTCCGGATCCTTTTCTTCAGTGATTTCGTTTGCAAATATGTTTTCCTGAGATAAAATCAATATCGCAAGAACGAATGAAATATTTAAAAGGATTTTATACATACTACGAAAATTGAGTATTTACAAATTTATGCAATTAATAACAAAAATGCTTGCAGATATTACAAAAAAGGACAGTGCAAAAATTTGCACTGTCCTGTTACGTAATAAAATATTGTTTCCTTATAATTGAGCACTGATTAAGAAAGTCGCTGCAAATGCTATAATAGCATATAGTTCAGGAAATACAGCCAAAATCATTGTGCTACCAAACACATCGTTTCCACCACCAATAGCAGCAATACCATTTGATGTAACAGAACCCTGGTTTATGGCTGAAAATAAGCCAACAAATCCAAGAGCTAATCCTGCAGCAAGAATTGCAACTGCTGAAGACATTTCCATT
Organism: Bacteroidales bacterium; assembly: GCA_019038645.1. Classification (GTDB taxonomy): domain Bacteria; phylum Bacteroidota; class Bacteroidia; order Bacteroidales; family UBA12077; genus UBA12077. The sequence continues at coordinate 29,700 of JAHOYT010000042.1, read as the reverse complement.
CCTGCACCGATAACACCTTTACCCATTATAACAAAAAATCCTGCAAAACCATAAAGACCCTGAGTCCCAGGTAAAGCAGCTAATAGCATATAGTTACCAAATTTTTCTGAATCTTTTTTCAAAGCTCCAATTGAGGCATTACCACCCATTGAAACTCCAATTGCACTTCCGATTCCTGATAAAATTAACATAATTGCTAATCCTATGTACGCTAAAATTACTGGTGTGTTCATAATTCTTATTCTCCTATTTTTTATTAATTTCTTTTATTTTGAAAAAGGTTTATACTGTTTACCGCCTCCAACGAAACCGGCATTTTTATAAAATTCTACAAATGTTAAACGCATTGGATGTATAAATGCACCAAGCGAAGCTAAAAATATATTTATTCCGTGTCCGAATATTAATAACAATACAAATGGTAACCAACCAATATATTTAATTTCTAAGAATTGTACCGCAATCTGATTAAAAACTAAACCCAGAATTGCACTTGAAATTCCCAAAGCAAACAAACGAATGTACGATAACAGATCACCAAAAACACCAGTTGCTGTTCCATAAATATCGTAAATTCCGCCTCCAAAACTAGCAAAAATACTTGCAGATGGATTATTAAAAAAGATTACAAAAACTCCACTTAAACCTAATAAAGCATAAAATAGAATCTTATATTTTTCTAAGTTTATTAAGCCTGCGCTTTCACCTCCCTTAAATACAATAAGAACAATAAACGCCATCGCCCACCCAATACTTGATAAGCCATGAACAAATCCGAACTGCTTAATTTTATTTGCAGCTCTCACACTAATTCCAAAAATAATTTGGATAACACCAAGAACAAGAGCAAAATTAAACATGCTGTTTGCATCTAATAACAAATATCTAAACTTGTTTAAAAAGTTGAAATCAGAAATAGCACTCTTTAATAAGTCTGTTTTAAATAATAAAAAGCTTTCTTCTCCAAGAACTGCCGTTACAGCTTTTACAAACTCATCTTTAGTTGTAAAATGTTCTCCGATTATCGGTTGAATATTTGCCAATACATCCGATGGTAAAAGAACTTTTAAGTTTGAAATTGAAATCTCATTTAAAACATATCCGGTATCAATTAAATTAATCCCAAATAATGTTCCTGACACAGCTCCTAATAATATTGTCGAAACTCCTAAAATCTGAAGTAATGACAAGATTGGTTTCATTTCTTTTGAAGCCTTGAATTTAAAAATTGTTGCGCCAACTAAAAACAGTATTCCATATCCTGTATCGCCAACACAAAAACCAAAAAAGAGCAAAAAGAATGGTGCAAAAAACGGCGTTAAGTCCATTTCTTTGTAATCAGGTAAAGCAAATAACTCACCTATTGGTTCGAAGAGCTTCATAAACTTATTGTTTTTAAGTTTAATTGGCACATTATCCTCAACACTTGCTCTTGCCGAAACATAATAAACATTCTGTTCATCAAGTGATTTTTCAAGTTCTTCTTTTTTCTCAGTTGGAATCCAACCTTCCAAAAGCATAACCTTCTCTTCCGCTTCCTTTTGGGTGTGATTTAATGCTAAATCAAAATCAGCCTTTGCTTGTAATTCCTTCCTTGTATCTTTTAATCTACTTTGATGTTTAATTGCATATTCATCAAAAATATTTTCAACTTCTTTAACACGAGCCTTATTCGAATTATCTTTTGCAATCAGTTCTGACAATGATGTTTCAGGAAGTTTTACTTCTTCAGCATCAATATCAATTGGATTTGCTCCTCTTTGGAAAGCAACAATGTAGGTTGTCCCATCAATAGTGTTTACTATTTCAAGAGGATGTTTTTCTTTCCATTCGGGATTAAACTTTTTCTCGCTACAAACAAAAAATCTAAGCTTAATTTGCAAATCTGCAAATTTCTCATAAATATCAGGAGTGAAATTTCCCCAGGGATTCGCCTTTTGAATTTCTTTATTTAATGAAAGTTGTTCCTGCTCTATGATTGAAATTTCTTCAGTTAAATTTTTGATTGATTCAACCAAATCCAATCCATCCATTTCAGAATTACCGGCAACTTCCTCCTGATTTCTTTTACCAAGAAATTTTAGGGCCTTGTTGATTTCGCTTATTTGTTGTAAAGATAATTTGATGTTATCATCAATATCTTTCTTCTTTTCTATAATATGAAGCACTCCCAATTCCTGAAGTTTCTCAAGAAAAGTGATATACTCCTTGTGATAAATTAAGAAAGAATATTTCATCATTGGAGTAATCATTATGCGGCCTCCTTCTGTTGTTGTCGTTTCTTAACAATTTTTTGAGATGATTTGGAAAGATTTTCCTCATCTTCAAGAAATCGTTTTACTCTTGAAATAGCTTCCTCGTATCCTGGAATTTGTACCTTTTCGTATAAATTAACCTTTTGAGTTGTTTTCTTTCTGGCAAAATCTAAAAGCACCATTTTTCGTACAAAAAATTCACTTTCAATAGAAATCTTAACCAAAGACTCAATTATCTTAACTCCGCTTAAAAACCAACCTGGTTTATTGAAAAGGCTAAATTCCTTAGTCTCAAAAATCACATCTTCTAAAATTGGTGTAGGTACACCTGCGATTTTTTTAACTGTCATTTTTACATCTTTTACTGTAATTAAATCATCTTCGAACTCACCCCAAAGCCTAACCATAGCATCATATTCTTTCATGCCTGCGTCCAACTTTCTAAGCAACTCCTCCGATTGATCTTTTGCCCGCTTAACTTCCATTCGTAAAGCTGCTTCCTTGCTTTGAAGTGTAGGCAAAGCTCTTAAACGAATTTTGAGATTCTTGTTTAATTGCTGTAATGATGTTTTATTATATTGGAATTTTATTGCCATATATATTTAGTTTCGAGTTTTAAGTTATGCGTTTTGAGTTCCTAATTTTGAGTTTGGACTTTTCGTATTGAACTTTCTTCCGGAAATGTCAGATTTTAAAAGGTAATTTATAAATCCTCCTATTACTTTGGAAAGTTCTACTGCTTTTTCTAGTTTTTCTTTTAAAACATCATCTAAAATGTATTTTCTATCAAAAGCTCTATACAATTGTGATTTTGTTTCTGCCAGAGAACTTTTTGCAATGAACAAGAAATGAATGAATTCTTTATTTCCTCCCCTTTCAAAACCTTCTGCAATATTATCCATAACAGAACCTCTTGATCTTCTTGTTTGATCAACTAGAGAATAATCTCGGGAAAATTTATCCAAACAAGTTAGTTCATAAACTTCATGAGCAAACTGTCTTGCTTTTTGCCAAGCGATTAAATCTTCAAATTTCTCTATAGTTGCCATAACTCTAAACTATGAACTTTAAACTTCTGAACTATTTTCAGTTGGCCAATGTTTATCAACAAATTCTTGTTTGATACCTACTTCTACCTGAGAAAAATGTTCTCCAAATAAGTTCCATGTTGTTTCTAACATTTGATCTACCTCAACGTTTACATCAATAGCCAATAGTTTATTTGAATAATCTTTTGCAAAATTCAATGTGCGCTCATCATAATCGGTAAGGTCGAAGCCGTTTTCCTGTTTGGTTTTAGCGTTAGCAGCGTCTGCATATAAACGAATTGCAGCATTCATCACCTGAGGATGATCAGGACGAGTTTTTGAACCAATAACTAATTGCTTTAAACGAGATAAACTACGGAACGGGTCAACTACAACTTTACCAATATCAGTGTCTTTACGTAAAAAGAGCTGACCTTCAGTAATATAACCAGTATTATCAGGAATAGCATGAGTAATATCACCACCCGATAATGTTGTTACTGCGATAATTGTAATTGAGCCTCCATCAGGAAACTGAACTGCTTTTTCATAAATCTTAGCTAAATCACTATACAGTGATCCCGGCATACTATCTTTCGATGGAATCTGATCCATACGATTCGACACAATACTTAATGCATCAGCATAAAGCGTCATATCTGTTAAAAGAACCAATACCTTTTGCTTTTTATCTACCGCAAAATATTCAGCAGCAGTTAAAGCCATATCAGGAACAAGAATACGTTCAACAGGAGGGTTTTCAGTTGTATTAACAAAACTGATAATACGATCTAATGCTCCTGCATTCTCGAATACATTTTTATAATATAAATAATCATCATTTGTTAATCCCATACCACCAAGAATAATCTTGTCGGCATCGGCACGAAGTGCAACCATTGCCATTATTTCATTATATGGTTGATCAGGATCGGCAAAGAAAGGAATTTTTTGTCCTGTAACAAGAGCATTGTTCAGGTCGATTCCTGCGATACCTGTTGGTATAAATTCTGATGGTTGTTTTCTACGAACAGGATTCACAGAAGGACCTCCAATCTGACGTTCTTCACCTTCAATGGCTGGTCTGCCATCAATAGGATCACCATAAGCGTCAAAGAAACGGCCTGACAATTCTTCACCTACTTTTAATACTGGTGGTCGTCCTAAAAACACAACCTCAGCATTTGTAGGAATACCTTCAGTTCCCGAAAAAATCTGAAGTGTTACATCTTCGCCCATAATTTTTACAACCTGAGCTAATCGCCCGTGTACAATTGCCATTTCTTCGTAACCAATACCTGTGGCTTTTAAAGAACATGTTGCTTTTGTAATCTGGGTGATTTTTGTGTATATTTTTTGAAATGCTTTTGTTTCCATTATGCAGTCTTTCTTTCTTCGATTATTGAATTAAGTTCTTTCTCACTATCGTGATATTTATCTGACTCGTATACAGCATAATTCATCTGTTTCATGCTGTTTATCATTCGCTTGAAATAAGTACCAACATCTTCAAATGATTCAAAGGAGAAATTAGTATGATAAATATCTAAAACTCTATTTAACATATATTTTTGACGATCCAGTGATGCTGAGCGGTCAACTTCATCAAATGCATCCTGTTGACAAATTACGAAGTCGATTACTTCGCCTTTCCAAAATCTATTGTGATATTCAACCGGTACACCATCATCACCTAAAATATTTATTTGCTCAGATACTTCTCTACTTCTGATAAGAATATCTCTTGCTAATGCTATTTTTTCCGGCCAGTCCGGATCTATATTTTTTCTAAAATAATCCTGTAACTCAGGATACTCAGCATATTTCGAATAAGATTCTAATGCATCAATTGCTGGATAACGCTTACTGTCTGCACGTTGCTGAGACAGAGCGTAAAAACAACGAGCAGCTTTTTTAGTTGACTCAGTTACCGGCTCTTTTAAGTTACCACCAGCAGGTGATACTGTTCCAATAAATGTTATTGAACCTGATTCGCCATTGTTCAGATAAGTAAATCCTGCACGAGAATAGAAGTTCGATATAATTGCAGGTAAATCCATTGGGAATGCATCCTGTCCAGGTAATTCCTCCATTCTATTCGACATTTCACGAAGTGCCTGAGCCCAACGAGAAGTTGAATCAGCAAGTAATAGTACTTTTAATCCCATTGCACGATAATATTCTCCAAGAGTCATTGCAGTATATACAGAAGCTTCACGTGCTGCTACAGGCATATTTGAAGTGTTAGCAATAATTGTAGTACGCTCCATCAATTTGCGTCCTGTACGAGGGTCGTCTAATTCAGGGAATTCAGTAAAGATTTCCACCACCTCGTTTGCACGTTCACCACAAGCTGCAACAATAATCATATCAGCTTCGGCTTGTTTTGAAAGAGCGTGCTGTAATACTGTTTTACCTGTTCCGAACGGTCCGGGAATAAATCCTGTTCCACCTTCAGCTATTGGATTTAATGTGTCGATTACACGAACACCTGTTTCCAGTAATTTAAATGGTCGTGGTTTTTCTTTATATGCTTTAACAGCCAATTTAACAGGCCATTTCTGAATCATTGTTAAATTAATCTCTTTCCCTTTTTCGTCCGTAACAACAGCCATGGTATCATGAATAGTATATTCACCGGCTTTAGTAACGCTTTTTACAGTATATTTACCTTCGAACTTAAAAGGAACCATGATTTTATGAGGCATCCAGTTTTCTTTAACTTCGCCTATCCAACCACCGGCTTCTAAAACATCACCAACTTTTGCAATTGGCTTGTATTCCCATTTTTTATCATCTTCTAATGGATTTGTATGTTCTCCTCTTTTTAAGAAAACACCATCCATTTTATCCAGGTCGTTTTGCAGACCGTCGTAGTTTTTAGATAAAATACCAGGTCCAAGAGTTACTTCTAACATGTGACCAGTAAATTCAACCGTATGATTAACTTTAAGTCCACGGGTACTTTCAAATACCTGAACATAGGCCTGTGTTCCATTAACCTTAATAACCTCAGCCATTAATTTAGTACCTTCTAAATCAATGTAACAAATTTCGTTTTGTTGAACAGGTCCATCTACCTCAACAAATACAAGGTTTGCTATGATTCCTGCTACTGTTCCTTTTGTCATTTTATTTATTTTTTCCATTTATTGCAAATTCTTTAGGAAATTCAAAACCAGATTTTAAATCATCAATGATCTTACCGAACATTTGTCGACCGGTTTCTTCGTCGAGCTCTAACCATCGATAAGCCATATCGAGTTTAATTGTATATGCTAATACAACTTCAATTGTAAAATAATCGAATAGAGTAATCTCTTCTACCTTATCCCATCTTAGTTGGTCCAGTCCTTTTTCACGAGCCAATAAATTTTCGTTATCGGTATGTGTCATTATTTCTGAAACGTAAGAAAGTTCTACATCCAGGCCAAAATCTTTCGCATTACTATTAAGAATAGATTGTGTAACAAAATTATTCCCAATCAGTTGTTTTTCAACATCAAGATTGTGATTGCGGCAATTTTGCCCTATTAAGATATTATTCAGATTCCGACTGAATTCAAACCATTGTTTAAGGAACTTATTTTTTGTTTGTAAAACATATTCGTAATACATTTCAGTTAGAACAGTTTCCCAACTTTTTGTAATGTTCTTTGATAATTCTTCATCTCTGTATAACTCAACAAACTTATACATGTATGAAGGCAGAATACCTAGTTTTTCATCTGAAAACTCTACTTCAAAATCCTGTGTCGAAAACGGTCCAAGATCGTTCCTGTTTTCAAAATCACCATTCACGAATCGCAGAAGTTCCTGGTTATCGTATGGTAAAAACAACAGTTCTATCAGATTATTATCTTCCGGATGAAGATGCTCTTTTAACATCTGCTTGAAATCAATCATTGAAAAATGAATTTCAGTATCATCCAGGAAAATGTCCTGCAACCCTGCTATGAAATAATGATAATAATTACGAAACATATCTATTCTCCCGGGTATAACATTTCGATTGTTTTTGGACGAAGATATGTTTTGAAGAAATTCTCAAAGTCATCATCGCTAAAGCTGATCTTATAAGATCCGTCAGCAGGACCTATTTTAAATCCGCCTTTAATTGATTCGCTAAAACTTAATTCAAGATTTGCGTTTAACTCTTTTCCTGATTTTGCAGTGAAAAATTTAGCAAATTCTTTTTCCATATCTGCAGGAAGTAAAACTGAAAGATCTATTGTTTCATTTCCTTTTGGATTCCAGTTTTTTACTACAGTTTCAATTATCTCTTTAACGAATTTAATATCGTCGAAAGCTTTTTTAACCGGCCCATCAATCACTTTACTTACTATAACGTCCGTAATTTGTTGTTTTACAGTTCTAATTGATTGTTTTGTAGCAAGGCTAAGTTCGGCATCAACATTCTTTTTGATCTCTGCAGATTTTTGCTCAGCATCAGCAATAATTTTTTGTGCATCTTTCTTAGCATCCTGCTTTAACTTTTCAGCCTCAGATTTTGCTTCGGCCATAATTTTTTCTGCCTCAGCATTCGCTTTTTCAACTCCTTCGTTATAAAGCTTCTGAGTTAATTCCTGAAGTTTGTTTTCCATATTTATAAGATCTTATTGTTTTAAATAAAAAATTGAATACAAAACTAATAACTTAAATTAATTTAGCAATAAATATCTAAATTATTACATATAATTATATTTCAGTAATAGGCTTTTTACTATCCAAATACGCATAAATAATGATCTGCAAAAAAATATTTTATTTAATGTTCGTAGTAAGATATAAAAAGGCAGGGAAATTAATTTCTTTTTTTGAAGTAATTAATAATGAGAATAACTTCAAAAACCGTATAAAGTGAATAAAGAATAAAAAAAGAAATTAGAAAAATCTTTGCTTTCTCAGGAAAAGAAAAGGCATAAAAAACAATTATTATTAAATAAATTATCATTTTTATGCCTGAAACCATCATAAATCTTGAAGAGAATTTAGATGGTTCTTTTTCGCTAACCTGTAAAACGGAAAAATGGAAAACTGCCGTAAAAACAGTTATTAAGCCGAATAAAATCCAGAAAATCGGTAAATAGTATTCTTCTAAAATTGTTTGAAATAAAATATAGGCAATTACACCAAGAATTGATGCAAATACAATTTCCCGAATAATAAATTTTTTTAGTGCCTGCATTACTTTTTTGGTGGCTTAATAAAGTCTTTTATAGCAAAATATGTAGCGTATACTACACTTGAAATTGACAAAACTACTGTAAACACAGGGAACTCAATGCTTGTTATCCATTTGTCTAATTTCATTCCACCTAGAATTCCAACAACAATGATCGCAATCATTTGAAACCCAATAGCAGAATATTTTACTAATTCGCTAGGCGCTTTTTTGTTCTTCTGTTCCGAATTTTGGTTTTTCTGTTCTGGCATCTTTAATTGATTCTTCGCCCATATTACAGTTTCCTGTAAACCTTGAGCCCGGTTCTATAGCTAGTTTTTTAGTGACAATGTCCCCAAATATTTTAGCGGTTGCTTTAAGAGAAAGAAGTTCACTAACTTTTATTTTGCCATGGACTTCCCCTAACACTTCTGAATTTTTACATTCAATTTCACCGCTTGCCCTACCAGTTTCTCCGATAACAACTTTGCCTGCAGTTTTTAAGTTTCCGTTTAACATTCCATCAATTCTAATATCTCCGTTAGAATTAATATCTCCTGTTATTTCCGTTCCGGCTCCTATTAAATTAATTGCAGCAGCTGTTTCTGTTTCGTTATACTTTGCCATCTTTCAATCCTTATTATAAAATTAGTTACTCTTAATAAACATTTGATCCGACAAATATATATAATTTTTTATCTATGACCTTGCTTAATCAAATATACGTTGAATATTGTGTTAAACAATTTTATTCAAAAAATATTGTGAAAATTTGAAATTATTTAAAAACTATACAAGTCAATACCAAATAAAAATTCAACAAAATATTTTCCTTCAGTAGGTGTATACCCTAATCTTAATCCTGAGTTTAAAGGAAACGTCATTCGTAATAAATGGTAATCTGCAGTAAGCTCAAATCCAAAGCTGTAATTATGTTCCTTTGGCCAGATGTATGCTGTTTGTGACTGATTAACCACTCGATAGCTATTATAAGCATAATCCAGAAAAACATCTCCCCGAATTCTTTTCAAATATAAAACCGACCCAAGGCTCCAGTCAGGGTATGCTATGGGAAAAACATAATCAGTGTATAATTTGGTTAACTTTTCGGTTCTTTTATCCTGAATTCCTCTTGGAAAATCAAAATTAGAATTAAAAAGATAAAGCCGCGGATTCTGATATTGATATCCGGTATTAATTCTCAGTCCACCATTTTTTATTCCGGGAAAATAGAAAATCGCATCCACATTGTATAAATAACCAAATATTTCCTTATCAAACGGAGTGTTAAATAAATTAAATTTAAATATTGCTCCTTGTTTTGGAATTATATCCCGTTCTGCTTTTAACTGATATGAGTATAATAATAATCCTGTCTGTATAAACTCTAATCCATTTATGTAATAATCATTATGATAATTGTAATATAAATTATCTACATATTGAACTGATAATAACGGTCTGATACCTTTTATAAACTTACCTTCTGAAAAATCCAAAGGAACGTAAACATCGAGATCGTAGCTATAACCAATGTTTGCTTCCGGGCTCCAGGTAGCGTCTCCGGTAGCCTGAATTTGCTGATAGTCGCCATAATTTGCAGTTAGTTTAACAACCGGATATTGTCCTTTAAAAACAAGTGACGATGATAAATAATGATTTCCGTTTTTGTAAGCATAGCTTAGCACGGATTCAGTGGTACTTAATTTGTTTTGAGAAAGCAACATAATACCGGGATGAATATTCCGATAAATTTCAGAAGGATCAGCAAATACATTTCCAACATCAATATTATCATAATCAAAATATAACGGGAGCCAGCTATGAAAATTAAATAAATTGATCGCTTTGTTGTATGATTTTATAGGAAATTCCTTTTGTTCCCTAACTGTTTGGGTGGTTTTAAAAGTTTCCTGTTCAGATAAAATTTCTGCAAATTCAAATTTATAATTCCCTGCCTTGTTGATCTTCTTCCATAATGCACGTTCAACAGGTATTTTAGCCAGCCTGAACCCACGCGAAGTATATTCATTAATAAACAATTCGGATTTATTCGTATCAAGATCAAATTCTGAAATCCCAAACCGTGATGCTGATAACTGGTAAATATCCTTGCTGTTTTCATTAAAAACATAAATATTGTCAGTACCGTTTATTGTCGAATGGAAATAAACCTGGTCTTTGTAAGGTAATATTCTCTGAATATCGACACCTTCTACTGTAAACACAGTTTCCCACTCTTCTTTGTCCAAATCATATTTTGATATTTGTTTGATGCCTTGCGTGCTCTCTATTACGTAGATGGATTTTTCGTCATGGGACCATTTTGGTCTCTGAATTAAATTACCTTTGGGAGAATGAATTTTCTTTGTGATTTCTCCTGTTAAAACACTTAATATATTCAAACTTATAATGTTCTTTTCATCAACTTCGATTACTGCTATTTTTTCTGCACTTTTGCTTATGTCAGGACTAAAAAACCTACCCTTTTTCACTAAAGTATAGGATAGTTTCGTTCTGATATTGAAAAGTTTTATGGATGTGAACTCCCTGTTGTTCCATCGTAAATCAGGCTTATATTCAGCCCAGGTTAAAATATTATTTGCAAAAGAAAAATCATTTGAAATAAGGATGCCTGGCTCAAGCAATACTTCCTCAGAATCTTCATTAATAAGAACAAATTGTGGTATATGTGATTTCCCCTTTTTAAGTGCAATACCACTTTCTTTATCAACTATTAGGGGATTAATATAATCCTCATATTCGTCAATATTGTACTTTTGAAAAAACCCAGGTTCAATCGTTTTATTATCTATATCCTCAGCAGACCAGGAGCTATCCAAATAATTGAATGTTTCAATAAAAAGTTGCTTTTGAGATAATCCTGTGTTTTTCTTAAGACCACGATAAAAAGCAAAAGGAGTTGGAGCTAAAGTGTATGAGTTTTGTGCAACATGATTTTCTGTTTTCTCCCATACATTAACTCCGTATTTCTTTCTGGCGTAAGCAGTAAGGTTATACCCAAGTTCGTAATAACCCGGAACATAATCCTGGAACGAGCCGAATAGCATTTTATCAAAAGAATATCTTTCCTCGTCGCTCAATAAATGAGTTTTTATTCCTCGATGAAAATACGGAAGACGTCCACGACCGAATTCTGAAAATGCAGTTTCTGTGCACACAGCATCGCCTTCGTAATACCATATTGGCATTTGTCCGGACACAAGCCCTATTGCCTGTTGTCCAAATATTACTGATAGTATTTTGGTGATTCCCTGATTTAATTTATCAATCTGAACAACATGCCTTAATTCATGAATACATAAATGCTCAAGCCAGGGATCAGGATAATGATCCGGTGATGGTGTTGTAAATAACTCCATCCTTTTAGGCGCCCACACAACATATCCGTTTGATCTTATTGTTTGATTATGGACAATAACCGAAACTTTTTTGGGGTTATGATTTAATGATATTCCCTCTTTTTGATAATAAAATTCAAGAATATTGGCTATTTGTTGTGCCTGTTGGTGAAAATCGTTCTGAAAAATAATCTGAAAATTATTCGTATTAATCTGCATCCATTTGTTTGAGGCTGGGTCCTGCCCCGTAGAATAGAATTGTGCATTTAATGTATTCCCCGAAACTAAAAGAAACAATAGAAACAGGCAAAATATTTTTCTTATTAAACTCATATAAGTATTAATATAATCAACATAACTATAATTTCTTTGCGCTGTAACCTTCTTTGGTAAGTATCTGAACAATTTTATCCCGAAAATCTCCCTGAATCAAAATTTCACCATTCTTAATAGAACCACCAACAGCACATTTTGTTTTCAGCAACCTCCCAAGTTCTTTTAAATCATCTTCGCTTCCTATAAAACCATTAATTAAAGTAGCTTGTTTCCCTTTCTTTTTTGCCTTTGAATCAAGATAAACTTTAAGTTTTTGCCTGGATGGCGACAAAGTTTCATTTACTTCTTCTTCATTTTCATGCTCATAGTTAAAATCCGGGTTTGTCGAATAAACTATGTCTTTTCTGTTTCTTCGTGTTTTTTTTGCCATTGTCAAACTTTTTGGAATTATGCCGTCTTTTTTTGTTACTCGCTCCCACAGGCCCTTCACTTATTCCGCTCGTGAACCTTCAGGCCGTACTCTCTGGCAAGCAAGTAAGTTCAATTTAATATAATAATTCTTTTTTTACATAATCCTTTTGCATGAAGGTTTCAGAATTTGGCTAATTTACGTATTTTCGAAGCAATATGACTGAAGTTGTATTTTTTTTTGGTTTCATACAATAAACCTGAAAAGAAATTATTAATTATAAGAATTTAAATTAGTTTTGACACCAAATATAATTAACTAATAAGCAATGAGAAATTTTAAAATTGCAAATCGTATAACAGGCTGGGTTGTGTTTTTAATTGCAGCAACAGTTTATTTGTTAACCATTGAACCTACTACAAGTTTTTGGGATTGTGGTGAGTTTATAGCAACTGCATTTAAATTAGAAGTAGGACATCCTCCAGGAGCTCCATTATTTATGATTATTGCCAGAGTATTTTCTCTTTTCGCCGGCGATGTATCAAATGTTGCTAAAATGGTTAATGCTATGTCGGGATTAGCAAGTGCATTTACAATTTTATTTCTATTCTGGACTATCACACATCTTGCAAAAAAAATGTTTCCCAATGACAAAGAACTTACAACCGGACAATTAATTGTTGTGATCGGTAGCGGTATTGTAGGAGCATTAACCTATACCTTTTCTGATACTTTCTGGTTTTCTGCAGTTGAAGGTGAAGTATATGCATTATCTTCATTATTTACTGCAATTGTTTTTTGGGCAATCTTAAAATGGGAAAATATTGCGGACGAAAAATATTCTAACCGTTGGTTAATATTTATTGCATATTTAATGGGATTATCAATTGGTGTTCACCTACTTAACCTTCTGGCTATACCAGCCATTGTTTTTGTTTATTATTTTAAAAAATATCCTGTAACCAGAAATGGAGTTATAAAAACATTCATTGTTGCAATTGCAATTCTCGCTTCTATAATGTATTTAATAATTCCTGGTGTGATAACCGTTGCAACATGGTTCGAATTAATGTTTGTAAACGGATTTGGTTTGCCATTTAAATCCGGTGTTATATTTTATATCATTTTAATAACTGGTTTTGTGGTATGGGCAATTCATTATACTCATAAAAAGAAAAAAGTATTATTAAATACAATTGTTCTTGCGTTTACAGTAATAATGATTGGTTACTCAAGCTTTACAATGATTGTTATTCGTTCATTGGCTGATCCTCCTATGGATGAAAACAATCCGGAAACTGTATTTAACCTTTTACATTATTTAAACAGAGAACAATATGGCAACCGGCCTCTTTTTAAAGGACAGTATTACAATGCCCCCGTAACAGATAGTAAAGATCCATTCACATATCGTCAAAAAGACGGGAAATATTTAAAATCATTTTCATTGAATTCGATCTATGAATTTGATGAACGATTTACAACTATTTTTCCAAGGATGTACAGTCAGTCAAACCCTGATCATGCAACCGAATACAAAAAATGGGCAGATATAAAAGGAAAGAAAGTTACAGTAACCGGATACAGCGCGGAACCCGAAATAAGAATTGTGCCAACTTTCGGGGAAAATTTAAAATTCTTTTTCAGATACCAGTTTGGACACATGTACTGGAGGTATTTTATGTGGAATTTTTCAGGACGACAAAACGATACTCAAAGTCATGGTGAATTGCTAAACGGAAACTGGATTACCGGATTGAATTTTATTGACAAGAATCTGATCGGTCCTCAGGAAAATCTTCCTGATCATATGAAAAACGCTAAATCAAGAAATGTGTATTACATGTTGCCTTTGTTGTTAGGAATGGTGGGATTCTTTTTTCATCTCCGAAGGCATTTTAATGATTTCATCGTTGTTCTGTTATTATTTGTTTTAACCGGATTAGCAATTGTTGTTTATCTGAATCAGTATCCTTTGCAACCCCGTGAAAGGGATTATGCTTATGCCGGTTCGTTTTATGCTTTTTCTATTTGGATAGGTTTGGGTGTTTTAGGCATTTACAACTTTTTACATAAGAAAATAAATGCGATTATAAGTGCTTCGCTGGCAACAATGTTGTGTCTTGTTGCAGTTCCTGCAAATATGGCATCAGAAAATTGGGATGATCACGATCGTTCTGACAGATACATCGCACGTGATTTTGCATATAACTATCTGAATTCATGTGCTCCCAATGCAATTTTATTCACACATGGCGATAACGATACGTTCCCGTTATGGTACGCACAGGAAGTTGAAGGTATTCGTACCGATGTTAGGGTAGTAAATTTATCTTTGCTAAATACAGACTGGTACATTGATCAAATGGTACGTAAAGCATATGATTCTGATCCGGTTCCTTTTGGCATTACTCATGAGCAATATTTAAACGGTGTTCGTGATGTTGTATATATTAATGAAAGGATAAATGAATATGTTGAGATTGATCAGGCAATCGATTTTGTTGTATCTGAAGATGTAAGAACAAAACTGCAGGTTGGTCAAAACGAATGGATTGATTATTTACCCACAAACAAGTTTATTGTTCCGGTTGATGCAGAAAAAGTTATCGCAAACGGAACTGTAAAGCCTGAAGATGCTGATAAAATTGTTCCCGAGATTAAATTTGTATTAAACAAAAGAAGAATCATGAAAAATGAACTTATGATTCTTGACCTTCTTGCAAATAATAACTGGGAGCGTCCTGTATATTTTGTATCAACTGCCGGAGATGGCAATGTTGGAATTGATGATTATTTACAACTGGAAGGTTTTGCATACAGACTGGTTCCGATAAAAACACCTTCGAAAGGATATTTAGAGACGGGTAGGGTTGATGCAGAGATAATGTACCAAAAACTGATGGAAGATTTCCGCTGGGGAAACATGGAAAAACCTGAAACATGGATGGATCATACAACTATTCGTACAGTTTCAGTTATTAAAATCAGAAATAATTTTAACAGGCTGGCAAAAGAATTAATAAAAGTCGGCAAACCTGACTCTGCTGTTGCTGTTCTGGATCGCTGTGTTGAACTCATGCCTAAAGAAAATATTCCATACGACTTGTTTACTCTGGATATTCTGGAAAATTACTATATCCTTGGAGCAAACGAAAAGGCAAATATAATTTTAGAAGATTTTGCTGAAATAACAATGCAGGAACTAAATTATTATTTTTCATTACCTGCAAAATATACAGGTAGTTTGGATTATGAACTAAGACTGGCAGTACATTATTTACAGCGGCTAAATGATTTTTCAAATCGTTTTGGCGATCCTGAAGTTACAATTAAAATTGAAGAAGCGCTAAATAACGCCTTTAGCTTATATAGTAGCAGAAATCCATAAGCTGTCAAATCTAACTGTTTTAAAATGGGGGTGTTCAGAAAACCGCAATCTGTCATTCTCATTTTTTGTTTTATCTCTGATATAGTTATAACTTGAAAATCTGTAATTTAAAAAACATTTCCATTATTTCATCTGTTTAGTATTATATTAATTAAATTCTCGTACCTTTGCACGCTTAAATTTTTAGGGTAAAAATGCAAAAAATCAAAAACATAGCGATAATAGCGCACGTCGATCATGGTAAAACAACCCTGGTTGATAAAATGCTGTTGTTAGGGAAACTCTTTCGTGAAAATGAAAATCCCGGCGACTTGATTCTTGACAGTAATGATCTTGAACGTGAACGGGGAATCACAATTCTTTCTAAAAACGTTGCAGTTGATTATAAGGATTATAAAATTAATATTATAGATACTCCCGGTCATGCCGATTTTGGTGGTGAAGTAGAACGTGTGTTAAATATGGCAGATGGTGTTCTATTATTGGTAGATGCCTTTGAAGGAACCATGCCACAAACACGATTTGTTCTACAAAAGGCTTTAGCATTAGGTTTAAAGCCAATAGTTGTTATTAACAAAGTAGATAAACCAAATTGTCGTCCGGAAGAAGTTCAGGAGCAAGTTTTTGATCTAATGTTTAACCTGGATGCAAATGAAGATCAATTAGATTTTCCAACAATATATGGATCTGCAAAGAATGGTTGGATGTCTGATAGTTGGGAAAAACCAACAACAGACATTACTGCTTTAATGGATTCAATTATTGAGCATATTCCAGATTCAAAATCATTTGAAGGAACTCCTCAGATGTTAATTACATCATTGGATTATTCATCTTATGTTGGACGAATTGCTATTGGCAAACTTTTACGAGGAACACTAAAACAAGCAATGAGAGTATCTCTTGTTCAGAGAGATGGATCTATAAAAAAGACAAAAATTAAAGAATTACTTACGTACGAAGGCTTAGGTAAAAGAAAAGTTGAGTCTGTAAAATCCGGAGATATTTGTGCTTTAGTTGGTATCGATGGTTTTTCAATTGGCGATACAATTGCCGATATTGATGAACCTGAAGCATTAGATCCTATTGCTATTGATGAACCTACTATGAGTATGTTGTTTACTATCAACAACTCTCCATTTTTTGGGAAAGATGGTAAATTCGTTACTTCCCGACATTTAAAAGAACGTTTAGACAGAGAACTTGAAAAAAATCTTGCGTTAAAAGTTGAACCAACTGACTCTGCCGATGCTCATACTGTATTTGGCCGTGGGGTTTTACACCTGTCGGTTTTGATTGAGACTATGCGTCGCGAAGGATACGAATTACAGGTTGGGCAACCTAAAGTAATTATTAAAGAAATAGCCGGTGAGAAATGTGAGCCTATTGAATACTTAACCGTAGACTTGCCGGAAGAATATTCCGGAAAGGCTATTGAGATTATTCAGCAACGAAAAGGCGAAATGATGAACATGGAACGTAAAAACGATCGTATTTTACTGGAGTTCCATATGCCATCGCGCGGAATAATCGGACTAAAAAACATAATGATGACAGCCACTGCAGGAGAAGCTGTAATAGCACATCGTTTTAAAGATTTTGAACCATATAAAGGCGATTTTGTAAAACGACAGGTTGGCTCATTAAACGCAATTGAAACCGGAACAGCAATTGCTTATTCCTTAGACAAACTACAAGACAGAGGTAAGTTTTTTGTTTCTCCGATGGAAGAAATTTATGAAGGTCAGGTAGTTGGTGAAAATGCCAAGGCAGGCGATATCGGTGTAAATATTACAAAAACTAAAAAGCTTTCTAATGTACGTGCTTCCGGGACCGACGATAAAGCAAGACTGGCTCCACCAATAAAATTTTCATTGGAAGAGGCTTTAGAATATATTCAGGCTGACGAATATGTTGAAGTTACTCCAAAACATATCAGGTTAAGAAAAATATATTTGAAAGAATACGAACGTAAGCGTTTTCAAAATAAATAGATACTAAAATATTTATATTAATTATAAAGGAACCTGTCAGGATTAAACTCTTCACAGGTTTTTCTATATTTAAAAATCTACCTCAATAACCACAGGACAATGATCCGAATGAAAAACCTGTTGTAAAATTTTTGCATTTTTCAATTGTGGCTTTAGGGCGTCACTAATCATGTGATAATCGATTCTCCAACCAAGGTTTTTTGCTCTTGAGCCAGCTCTATAACTCCACCAACTGTATTGTTCAGCTTCCTGATTAAATTCCCGAAAAGTATCAGTAAATCCACTTTCAATAAACTGATCGACCCATTCTCTTTCTTCAGGTAAAAATCCAGAAGTTTTTTTATGCCTTTCCGGATGATTAATATCAATTGGCTTATGGCAAATGTTGTAATCGCCACTAACAATAAGTTTTGGTCTTTCTTTTTTAAGCAGATTAATGTATTTCCGGAAATCTGCCAGATACTCCATTTTATAATCCTGACGAACACCTCCGGTTGTTCCGGATGGAAAATAAGAATTTATGATTGTTATATCTCCGAAATCAGCACGAATGGTTCTGCCCTCAATATCATATTTTTCTAATCCAATACCATTCACAACATAATTGGGTTCGTTTTTTGACAATATTGCCACACTGCTGTATCCCTTCTTTTCTGCCGAAAACCAATAATGCTTGTAACCAAGATCTTCAAAAAGTTTTGTTTCAACTTGCTCCTTGTGGGCTTTTGTTTCCTGAATTAATACAATATCAGGATTTTCTATTTTTAACCAATCGGGAAAGCCTTTATTTATTGCAGCCCGGATTCCATTTACGTTATATGAAATTATTTTTTTTATCATTCTCTTTTAAACTTTAATTCATAACAAATATGGTAATAATATTGAAATATTTAATACTTTCGTGCTATTAGAATAATCTATGAAGATTTACAGAGAAAACTTCAATTTTAAAACACTTCGACAAGCTCAGTGTGACAAGTCGTTGTCATCTTGAGCTTGTCGAAAGATGAATCTCTCTGTTCGTATGTTGAAAAAAAGATGTTTTGAAAAAAGGATTAGTTATTAAATCAACCGGAAGCTGGTATTCTGTTAAAGATATTGAAACAGGAGAACTAATATCTTGCAATATTCGGGGAAAATTACGAATACAGGGAATAAAAAGCACCAACCCTGTTGCTGTTGGCGATCATGTTGAATATAAAATATTCGAAAACACCGAAACGGGAATCATCAAAACTGTTTTAACCCGAAAAAATTATATCATTCGTAAATCAACAAATCTTTCAAAACAAACCCATATTATAGCTGCAAATGTTGACCAGGCCATTTTAATGGTTACAATTGCATATCCGGTAACATATCCTATTTTCATTGATCGTTTTTTGATTTCTGCTGAAGCATACCGGATTCCGGCAAAGTTAATATTTAACAAAACAGACCTGTACAACGAAAAACAAGCTGAATACCTGAATTGCTTAACCGAAATTTATCAAAAAGCTGGCTATGAGTGTTTCACCATTTCGGTTAAAAACAACACCAATATTGACAAAATTGAAAGTCTGCTCAAAAATAAAATATCAGTAATTTCGGGTAATTCCGGAGTTGGAAAATCATCATTAATAAACTTAATTGACCCTGATCTGAATTTAAAAGTTACGGAAATATCAGATTATCACAAATCAGGTAAACACACAACTACCTTTGCTGAAATGTTTGACCTTTCTATTGGTGGATATATAATAGATACTCCCGGTATTCGTGGATTTGGACTGCACAATATTGACGACGAAGAACTATTTCATTTCTTTCCCGAAATATTCAGAGTTTCACATAATTGTAAATACCATAACTGTACTCACGTACACGAACCCGGCTGTGAAGTAAAAAGTGCCGTTAAAACAGGAGAAGTAAGCCAGCTGAGGTACGAAAACTATTTAAAAATTCTGTTGGACGATGATTCAAAACATCGTTTGTAAACATAAACAAACTATTCAAATTCATTTCGAATCCTTTTATCATAAAACTTTTAGCCGTCTTAATAATTTTTTTTAACTTGTATGACTAAATTTTAATCAGCTATTTATAAATACAAATGAAAAGATCTGTCATTTTTATAACCATAATCTTTTCGCTTTTAGTTTCCTGCGATAACAATCAGGATTCTGATCTGAACCTTCAGCATCTTGAGCATATTGCAGAAAATATAAATAATGATCTTGTTTCGGTTAAATCTGATATAATAAATCTGACTAATGTTCTTCAATACAAAATTCCATTTGAAAATGAAGTAATCTGGAATCCCGAAAATAAATACCATTACCATTCCGGAGAAATTTTATTTTCATCATATGATAAGAAATGTTCCGCAGTATATTATCCGGCTAACCGAAAAATTACAAACAGATTAAAAAAACTCATTATCAACACTGAACAACTTGATTCTCTGTTCAATAATGTTATTAAATGCAATCCTTGCCTGTCACAGGTTTATTTTCTTGACACATCTTCTTTTCTGAGGATTTATCCTTACATAAACGTAATTAATTATCTGAAACCTTCCGTTAATCTTGCTAATTTAATAAGCTTTCAGACAGCTAAAAACAAACCTTTTATAGTTGATAACGCCTATTGGGTTAATCAGCCATTTGCCGATCCGTATGGGAGAGGATGGATTGTGTCCTGTGTTGAGCCGGTACATTTCAGAGATCAGTTTCTTGGTATTGTTTCAGGAGATATTACATTACGTTCAATAAAAAACAGATATTTTTCGTCAAATACAGAAATTCTTGTTTTAATCAATCAGGAAGGTGAGGTAATCTGCTCAACCAGAGAAGCCTCAAGAATTCTGAACGTATCTCAACACAGAGATTTTCAATATTTCAAACCAGTTACAAGCGATATTTATATATTTAATTCACCATCTTTGCTTGCACATAAAAACAATGACCTGCGTAATGCTGTTAAGTCATTAATCTCTGGTGAATCGAAAGAAATATTTTACATCGATAATATTAAATACACAATATATAAATCTGAAGTTCGGGAAACCAGCTGGCTATTACTAAAAATTATTAATTGAAATAAAGAATTTATCCATGAAAAAATTCTATTATCTGATATCAGCAATCATAATCATGATACTAAGTATTAATGTTTATTACGGCTATCATATTTATAATCAACAACTAAACTTCCACAAAGAAATGCTCTTAAACCAGTCGCAAATTTGTGGTTGGGAAATTGAACAGTCTGGTTATGAATTTGAAAATGAAATTAACTATATTGTCTTTTCCACAGATATAGCACGTTTTTTTGAAGATCCGGACAATGCTGAACATAAAGTAAAAAAACTGGAATTATTTTATTTTAAGTATCAGAATTTAATCCGGAATATTAAATTAACAGACAACAATAAAAATGTTTACAGCCTTTTTAAGGATAAAACCAATCATTTTATTAGTGATTATTATGTCTCTCAACGACAAAAACCTCTGGTTAATAAAGAAATGGTTACTTTAAATAATGACGGAACCTATACTTATATTTTACCTGTTTTTAAAGATAACGAACCTGTTGTTAACATATTGATAAAATCGGATATTGATGACTATATTACTTCGGTATTTGAAAATTACCACTTAGGAAATACGTTGTGGCAATGGCTTATTAATATGGATGGAAAGATTGTTTCGAACAATCTTTCCAAAGATACCATATCGGTTAATAAAATTGATAAAATAGCAGAAGATCTTGAAAACGGATTTAACGGGTCTGTATTACATACTGTTACCGCAGAAAATTCTAAAAAAGAATATTTATCAGCATATTATCCCATCCGTATTTTAACCTACGACATGGGAGTTGTGTTTTCCCTTGAAACCGAAATCATTATCAGCTCTGTAATTACAACCTCACTTATTCTGGGTGCCTCAACCATCCTTATTCTGATTATTATAATTATCTTTTTCATTCTGTTTATCCGAAAAAAGAATAAAGAAGAAGGAAAATTACAGGATTCTATATCTTCAATGAAAGAAATAATTGAATCTCTTCCTATTGGAATAATGGTGCTTGGAGAAAACAAAGTGGTTAAAAGCCTTAATAGAACTGCTATAGATATTTTTGGATTATATGACGAAGAAGATCTGGTTGGGAAAACCATAACAGATCAGTTTTTGATATCCAGAAATTTCCAGGACAGCGACTCATTCTCGTATACCGATAATCTTAATCAGTATGTATATTATGATGATAACGACAATGAAATTATTCTTTACAAAAAGGAAATTCCTTTTAAAATTGACGAAGAAGATGTTTCGCTGGAGGCATTTATTGATATTACTCCAATAGAAATTACCCGAAAACGGGAGATGGCTGCCAATAAAGCAAAATCGGAATTTCTGGCTAAAATGAGTCATGAAATCCGCACTCCTTTGAATGGGATTGTTGGAATGGCCAACACATTAGAAGGTTTAAAATTAAATGATAAACAAGCTGATGCAGTTCATATTATCCTAAAATCAGCCGACTTATTACTTTCAATTATTAATGATATTTTGGATTTCTCGAAAATAGAAGCCGGAAAAATGATTATAGAAGAGACTCCTTTTTTGCTTCGGGAAGAAGTACACGCTATAGTTTCCTTATTTAATCCACGAGTACAGGAAAAAGGTATTCAGCTTATTTCAGATGTAAAAAGTAATGTTCCTGATCAAATAATTGGTGACCCCTTCAGGCTTAAACAGGTAATATCTAATCTTATCGGAAATGCTATTAAATTCACTTACGAAGGAAAAATCGTCCTGACAGTTGAATTAGTAAAAAAATACAACGGATATTTAACAGCATTATTTTCTATTGAAGATACAGGCATTGGTATTCCAAAAGAGAAACTACAAGATATTTTTACGTCATTTTCACAGGCTGATGGGTCTACTACAAGGAAATTCGGAGGAACAGGTCTGGGAATTACAATTTCTAAACAACTTGTCGAACTTATGGGGGGTGAAATGTGGGTTGAAAGCCCTTCATCCATATCTCAGGATCCTCAGTATAGCGGATCAAAATTTTCTTTTTCAATCCAGGTTTACTCAAATGAAAAATTTGAAAAGGAAGTTAATGTGTCTAAAATTCAGGAGTATCACCAGATAAATGTACTTATAATAAATAATAAACCTGAAGAGGAAAAAACCTTATTACATTCTTTTACCAGCTTTGAAACCAATAACGAACAAATTGCTCCTGATGCAGACCCGCTGAAAAAAATTAGCGACTCTCTTGTGGGTAATAAACCTTATCATCTGATTTTAATTAAGGACAATACCAGTTTCGATGGTATTGGTTTTGCACGAAAATTGCACGAAAAAGGTCTTTCAAAAAAATTCTTTATTGCAGTTGTAAGTTCAAACGATCAGCCCGGAAATTATGTGAAATGCAAAATGAATTGTGTTGATTATTATCTTATTAAGCCTTATGAAGCATCTGAAGTTTTTGAAATACTTCAGGATAATTTCACGAAGTTAAGAATTACTGAAAAAGTACTTCCTGAGCTTAATAAGCTTAAGAAAAAAATAAATATTTTATTGGCAGAGGACAACATTATAAATCAAAGAGTTGCACAAACAATCTTTAAAAATCTGGGATATGAAATTACCATCGCTCAAAACGGAAAAGATTGTATTGACAAGGTGAAAAAAAATAAATTCGACATTATTTTTATGGATATTATGATGCCGGAAAAAGATGGTCTGGAAGCGACAGCCGAAATTCGTAGTGCCGGGCATAAATTGCCAATTGTTGCTATGACTGCAAATGCCCGCGAGGAGGATAAAACAAAGGCATTTGATAGTGGAATGAATCATTATCTTGCAAAGCCGGTCCGTACTGAACAAATTAAGGAAGTGCTAATTCGTTATTTTTCTGAACATTCAAATTCTAATTAATGAATTCACACGAAATAGATTATAAAATAATTGGAGATGATATTCAGCTTGTTGAAGTTGAGCTGGATCCAAATGAATCTGTAATTGCAGAAGCTGGTGCAATGCTTTACATGGAAGAAGGAATTTCTTTTGAAACAAAATTGGGTGATGGTTCTACACCGAATCAGGGCTTAATGGGGAAGTTGTTTTCTGCCGGAAGCCGTTTAATCACTGGCGAATCGATATTTTTAACCCATTTTACAAATAGGGGCGCCGGCAAAAGAAAAGTATCTTTCTCGGCACCTTATCCGGGTAAAATTATTCCGATTGACCTAAAAGATTACAGCGGACAAATAATTGTTCAAAAAGACGGATTCTTGTGTGCTGCATTAGGAACAAAAATATCAATTCATTTAAATCGTCGTTTAGGTGCAGGTTTGGTGGGTGGTGAAGGTTTTATATTACAAAAGCTTGAGGGTAACGGAAAAGCATTTATTCATGCTGGAGGAACAATAATTGAAAAAAAGCTGAATAACGAAACATTAAGAATTGATACCGGATGTATTGTTGCGTTTGAACCTTGTATCGATTTTAATATTGAAACTTCAGGAAGCCTTAAATCAATGGTTTTTGGAGGAGAAGGATTGTTTCTTACGACACTTAGTGGAACAGGAAGAATCTGGCTGCAATCAATGCCAATTCGAAAATTAATACAACGACTTTCACCTATGGGTGGTAATGTAAAAAAGGGAAGCAGATCAATTTTAGGAAACTTTTTAGAAGATTAAACCTTTTTAATAACTGATGATACTGACCTAACAGTTTTTGAAAACCTGTTAGGTTTTTATTTTTGCGTCCAAATTTTAATTAATTTCGTATCATTAAAAGCTACAATATGTCTCAAAAGATCAGTACAGAAGAATTTATTCAAATGTCAAAAGACATTCCTGTTATTGACGTACGTTCACCTAAAGAATTTGAGACAGGACATGTCCCAGGTGCATTTAACATTCCTATTTTCAGCAACGAAGAAAGAGCCATTGTTGGTACAAAATACAAACAGGAAGGCCGGGAGCCGGCTATATTAACAGGATTAGAAATTGTCGGCAATAAGCTCCGGTTATTTGCTGATACTTCCAGAAAATTTTCAAAAAACAATACTTTACTTGTTCATTGCTGGCGTGGAGGTATGAGAAGCTCAAGCATGGCATGGCTCTTTGAGACAGTCGGAATTAAAACTTTCTTGCTTGAGGGTGGATACAAAGCATTCCGAAAATTCGGAAAGTCTCAGCTTTCAGCCTCAAAAAGCTTAATTATTCTTGGAGGACTGACAGGAAGCGGAAAAACAGAAGTCCTTCTGAATATTAAAGAAAAAGGTGAGCAGGTCGTTGACCTTGAAGGTATTGCTCATCATAAAGGATCTGCATTTGGTGCTTTAGGACAAGAACCACAACCAACCAACGAACAATTTGAGAATAATCTTATTTATGAGTGGTTATCACTTGATGTTTCAAGACCAATCTGGCTCGAAGATGAAAGTCACTCCATAGGATCAAACTGGATTCCTGATGAATTGTTCAGCTTAATGCGTACTGCGCCTACAATTAAAATGGAACTTGATAAAACTATTCGGGTAAAACGACTGGTAAATGAATATGCCGGATTTGACGCTCAGTATCTCGAAAATTGCATTTTAAGAATTGGGAAGAAGCTTGGAGGACAAAACGTAAAACAAGCTATAGAATCGATCAAAAAGGGGCAATTAGATGACGTTGCTGATATAACTCTCCGTTATTATGATAAAAGCTACAATTTTGGTTTAGAACAAAGAAAAAACAATACTGTTTATCCTGTAAAATTTGAAAACGACAATCCTAAAGAAAATGCGGAAATTTTAATTGAGTTTGCCAGGAAAAATATTTAATAAATAGCAAAACCCAGGCTAGATGCCCGGGTTTCATTTTAAAGTTTCAATACTTTCCGTTTACTCATACCTCAATGCCTCAACAGGATTTGTTCTTGCTGCTTTAACAATATGAAAGGCAATTGTTACAATAGTCAGTAAAATCGAAGAAAAGAATCCTAATACAAATACCCAAAAACTAATATCAACTCGATAAGCAAAATCCTGAAGAATTTTATTTATTATATGCCAAGCTGGAAACCACGCTATAACATTACCAAACACTGCCAAAAGAAGATATTCTTGCGCTATTAATTTATATATATCAAATACAGATGAACCTAGAGCTTTTCTAATTCCAATCTCTTTAGTTTTGTTTCTAACGGTTAATGCGACCAATCCAAAAATGCCCATACTAGCAATAACTATTGCAATTAATGAGAATACTCCGAATAATTTTTCAATACCATCAACTTTTTTAAGTGTTTCAGCTTTAAAATCGGTATCACCATAATTAAAAAACGAATACGTATTATCAGGGAAATATTCTTTAAGCGCAGCCGATGCTAATTCACTTATTTTATTCAAATTGTGCTCTTCACACTTCACAACCATCCAGTTAGATCCTTTGTAATTATCCACCAAGAAAATTACCTGAGCCAGTATCTTACTTTGTAATGAAGAAACATGAAAATCTTTATACACTCCAACAATCTCATATTTATCTCCCAAGATAATAATTCTTTCACCAATTGGATTTTCAAAAGCCAGCTTATTCGCTGCCGTTTGATTGATATAACAATATCCATTAACTGTAGTATCTTCGCTTACTGAAATCTCCTTCCCGGTTATAAGTTTGATATTAAAAGTTTCTAAATATGATGATTCAGCTACGTTAAAATTAGTCAATATAACTTCTTCTTCAGCGGCACCATCTTTTCGCATTGTAGAACTACCATAACCGTAAAAAGGCATGGTATAGCAAAGAGTAATATTTTGAACCCCTGCATATCCATATACTTCATCTTTAAAGTTCTTCAATTTCGAATTACTCTTACCACTTTCTTCTCCAATATTAACTGCAATTAGCTGCTCTTTATTAAAACCCAGGTGTTTATTTTTTATATAATTGAATTGTTGATATACTATTATAGTTGATATAATTAGAATAACAGAAACCGTATACTGAACAACAATTAGTACTTTCTTCCCTAATCCAACTCTATCAAAACTTGTCCTTTTCCCGCTTAATGCACTCAAAATTTGGATTCTGCTTATTTTTATTGCCGGAAATATTCCTGATACAAAACCCAGCAACAATGCAGTTAAGAGCATGCCAAAAATAAATGAGAAATTAAAAATTACTTTAAAAGGTATTTGGGTTCCGAGTATTGCGTTGAAGCTTGGTAATAACCTTTCGGCTAACAAATATGCTAAATCAAAAGAAATAAACGATAATAATACTGATTCACCTAATTGTTGAATAATTAAAGATGATTTTTTACTTCCAACAATCCTGCGTATACTCGTTTCTTTTATACGATTTGATGCATTTGCAATCGATAAATTAATAAAGTTTATACAAGCTATTATTAAAATAAATATTGCTATTAATCCAAATATTATTAATATTTTAAAAGAGTTAGCATCTTTCTCGGGTTTTAAATGATACATGGATAAAGGACTTAAAAACAATGCAGTTCTGACACTAAATCCGCGATTCTCAAGAAAACCGGCAATTTTTTCATTTAACTTCTCAACATCGCTATTCTTATCTAATAAAAATAATGTTGTGTAATTCGTATAAGTCCAAAGTACTGAATAATCTCTGTTTGAATTTATTGCTAACATCGTTTTCATTGAAACAAATAAATCAAACCTAAAATCCGAGTTTATTGGCAAGTCATCTATCACAGCTGTTACTTTTAAAACGTACTTTCCATCATATAATAAATTCTTTCCGATTGGATTTTCATCTTCAAAATACTTTCGGGCAGTTTTTTTAGTAAGAACAACAGTATATGGCTCATTTAATGGATTTTCTTTGTCGCCGTTTAAGAAATTAATAGTAAAAATTTTAAAAAAAGAATTATCCACATAACTGGCTTTGCTTTCAAGGAATGACAAATCACCGTTCGAAAACTGACCGTTGATATGACGAAAACGAGTTCCATTTTCTACATCAGGATAAGTGGAAACCAGACCTTCTAACAGAGGATAAGAAGTAAAGGTCGCCTGTTGAATACCATTGGGCATATAATAATTGGTATTAGCTAAAAATATCCTTTTGTAGTTTTCATTGTATTTATTAAAACTCCATTCATGTTTTATATATGATGAAATAAGTATAAAGGAAGCTAATCCTACTGTTAAACCTAACAAGCTAATAAAGGTGTTAACTTTATATTTTCTAATGTTTCGAAAAGCCAGTTTAAAAAAATATCTTAACATAGTTCTAAAGTAATTAATTTTTATTTTACATTTATGTGATAAACAAGATATTTGCCAAAAATCATATTATATTGATTTAAAGCGCTTTTATGATTTAAAATATTAAAATAATCAAAGTTAACGCCTAATAATTAGACGCGATCCGTACATGTTTTAGACGTACAATTAAATTGCCATGATTAAAAACAGCAAAATTTTAATAGTTGATGACGATAAACAAGTTTTAAAAACTCTTGAATTTTTACTTGAAACTGAATTTGGGCAAATAACTACATTAAAAGACCCGAATCAATTACCTTCAATGCTAAGATCAGAAAAATTTGACGTAATTCTGTTAGATATGAATTACTCAAAAGGTCAAAATACGGGTAACGAAGGTTTTTATTGGCTTAATCGAATTTTAAAATCAGATCCTGATGCAATTGTTATTTTAATTACTGCATATGGAGATGTTGAATTAGCTGTAAAAGCAATTCGAGAAGGTGCAACAGATTTTATTTTAAAACCTTTTGATAATGACAAATTACTTGCAACTATAAATACAGCTATTTCACTACGAAAATCAAAAGTTCAGATTAAGAAGCTTACACAAACACAGAAAATTTTTGCAGAAGATCAAGAGAAACAACATTCATTATTCAAAGGGACATCTTCGGCTATGGAGAAGATATATTCCACTGTCAAAAAGGTAGCAAAAACGGATGCAAACATTCTAATTTTAGGAGAAAACGGAACAGGAAAAGAAGTCATTGCACACGAAATTCATCGTTTATCAAAACGATCACACAAAACATTTATTCACGTTGATTTAGGGTCGTTAAGCAGTAATCTTTTCGAGAGCGAACTTTTTGGTCATACAAAAGGCGCATTTACCGATGCAAAGGATAACAAAACAGGAAGGTTCGAAATTGCTAATGAAGGAACCTTATTCCTTGATGAAATTGGTAATATTCCTCTTCCTTTACAATCAAAATTACTTTCCACTTTACAAAAAAAAGAAGTAATCCCGTTAGGTTCAAACATTCCAATTCATTTTAATGCACGACTCATTTGTGCAACAAATAAATCCATCGAAAGTATGATTCAAAAAAATCTGTTTCGCGAAGATTTATACTACAGAATAAATACAATCATTATTGAACTTCCCCCATTACGAGAACGAGGAAACGATATAGTTTTATTTGCTGATCATTTTCTGGATATTTTCGCTAAGAAATATGATAAACCTAACTTAAAATTCAATAAGATTGTTTACGATCAGTTAATAAACCACAACTGGCCAGGAAATGTTCGAGAATTGCAACACACGATAGAGAAAGCAGTAATTATGTGCGAATCAGATATTATATCTCAAAACGATTTAATGCTAAAACCATATAATCAAATTAAGGATAATAACGAGCTTTTAAAGTTAGATGATATTGAAAAGGAAGCAATACAAAAGGCATTGCAAAATAACAATGGCGTATTAACATTTGCAGCCAAAGAATTAGGAATTGCACGTCAGACCATGTACAATAAAATGAAAAAATATGGCTTATAACAG
>JAHOYT010000043.1 GCA_019038645.1 Bacteroidales bacterium | reverse complement strand
TCTGATGACTATTTTGTTGATATTCAATGATTTATTTTTTTGTCATGTACTAAAATAATTTTTATAAATTATGCTTCTAAAAGATTTTTGTATGCAGCCGCATCTAAAAGTTCATCTAATTCTGAAACATCAGTTAATTTAATTTTAATTAACCAACCATCTCCATAAGGATCTTTATTAACTATCTCAGGTGATTCTTCAAATTTATCGTTTACTCCTACAACTTCACCGCTCACTGGCATAAACATGTCAGAAACTGTTTTAACAGCTTCGATAGTACCAAATACCTCTTCTTTTGCTAATTCCTCACCTTCGGTTTCTATTTCAATAAAAACGATATCACCAAGCTCACCCTGAGCGTAATCAGTAATACCAACGAATGCTTCTTCTCCTTCAATACGTAACCATTCATGATCTTTAGTGTACTTTAAGTTTTCCGGTATGTTCATAATATTTTTATTTTAATTAGATAATACTTGATTATGATTTAAGTTTCAATCCAAAATTAATCAAATTTTATTAAAAAAAACTATTCCGTTAAAGTAAATCGCAGACTAAATCCGATATCTGTATTAGAAATTCTGTAGGGGTTAGTACCTACAAGTGGATCAGATATGTTCTGGTCGTAAAACAATCTTAATGTAAGCCTGTTGCTTAACAAATAATCAGCTGAAACACCTATGATAGTTACTTTTTGATCAGCAGAAGGAGTTTCGTTATCTTCAACTATTTTTCTTAAAACAGTTTTGTTATCACGTATTTTTAAATTAGCTCTTATATTTAAATCACTTTTGAAATTTTCCTGACCATCGCCGAAATCAAATATCAGATTGAAATTATCGAATCTGTAACCAAGACTGAATCCAAGTTCCTGAGTAAAGACTTCAGTAATTTGATTATTAGTAAAACTTAAAGTAACAGTACGCGATTTTTTAATTTCGAAACGTGTTGTCAGATTATTAACCCATGTCATATCAATGTTAATAAGCGGGCTGAATTGTTCATTTATTGCAATGCTATTAAATTCATATTGTGGCATATAATTTCCAAGGCTATCAATTGCAGAATTGTTTATACCAAAATCGGTATTATTAATAAACGATCCGATATTATAGGAGGATCTGTATGCATGACTTAGGTTTATCGATTTAAATATTTTTTTCATGAAGGGGATATTTTTCAACCCGTCGTAACGAATACTCCAGTTAGGTAATGGTATTTTCTGGAATATTCCCAAAGGAATATTAGTGTCGTCATAATACCAACCGTATGATGATAAAAAGGCAGGGCCCATTACATCCTGAGATAAGCTACCAT
This sequence comes from Bacteroidales bacterium, assembly GCA_019038645.1. GTDB lineage: Bacteria > Bacteroidota > Bacteroidia > Bacteroidales > UBA12077 > UBA12077. The sequence goes on along the minus strand of JAHOYT010000043.1, from coordinate 40,574 downwards.
AACCTTCATGATACAGAGGTTCTGTTGTTTTGTAAACAGAACTACCGTCGGCCAGTCTTTCCGATATTACAATTCTGGAGTTTTTAAAATCTTCAAAAGCCTGGGAATAGTAATTGTTGTCCTTGGATCCTCCTTCAAATGCTGATCCAATAGTTATGTAGGTCATAGAAAAGTTTCCGGTAATTTGCTCAGAATAGGGCACAGATGAATCATAGGTATAAAAACGATTATTATTCTCACTTTGCAGCCTGTTTGCTGTCAGATCAATTTTTAATCCACGAATGGGCTCTAATGTAACTCTTATATTCAGGTTAGTGTTTTCTGTCATCAGGTAAGGTGTGTTGAGAGTTGTGTCCTCCGTATACCAACCATTTTGAATTGCCTTATAAGCAAAATCTTCGTCCTGCCAACCTAATACAAATGGCCACCCCGGAGCTTCAAAGTTATAGTTTTTACCATCAGGATTTGTATATGACTTAGCCATTCCTAATATGCTCGATGTTGGTTTATATCCGGCCAGAGCTGAACCATTGGTAAGGGTATATGATGCAGAAATATTCTTAACAGACATTAAAAGCAGAGCTGTATTTTCTGCTATAAAAACGAATGGGTTCTCTTTTTTCTCAATGCGACCCTCAATAACAACGGTAGCATTATCAACATCTTTTTCTGATTTGAAGGTGATTTTTCGCTTGGTTGCAACCTTCCATTCTCCTTTTATATCCTGCCCGTTTTCATCTTTAACACTCACTCTTGTGATATCTTCGGTATTTAGTTCATGAAATACAGATCTTGATCTGCCTTCTCTGAACCAAATTTCAGTTTCTGCATAACTTACGTTTTCGAATTCTTTTTTCTTTGCTGTCCTTCCTCTGCTGTATTTTTGATTAATTCGTTTCAGAAAACCGGCTTTATTGTAAAGATTTACCATGTTTGCCTGCCCGTTTAGCTGAAATGTGTTTGAGTTTCTTATTGTATTTCCTAAATCAAAGTCACTGTCGGCACTTAACAAAGGGCCTGCATCCCAGTTATAGGTTGCATTATATCTTGCCGTAAGGTTAGTCCAGTCCAGTAAAGGGAGTTTATTTATTGGTACACGGTAAGTTGCATTTATATTGTGATTATACTGTGTATTTCGGCCAAAATCTGTAATGTTACTCCAAACCTCCTTTTTCCATGCTTGATAAGTACTATCATATCCGTGTCTGTTAACTTCACCAGAAGGTTCATCAATTCTGGCTATATTGGTAGCCGAAAATTCAATTTTTAATGATCGGGTCAAATCCCATTTAACATCATAATATCTGTTCCAGTTAAACTCTTTGTTATATGACGGTTCAATAATATTTTCCGGAGCGTAAATGTTTCGGGTCTTATTAGCCTGATATTTTCTGAAAACATCTGTTCTGAAAGAAATACTTGAGGGCTTGTAATAAAAATTGAAATCTTTAATTATTGCAAAAGCTTTTTTATTCAGTATTCCTTTTGATTTTCTGAGAGGCGCCACTAGCTTTGGTCTTGTGTTATAAATATAATTAAACGATCCTCTATAATTTTTTAATACATCGTATTCAGTATTAATATCACTAGCGTAAGTTTCATTATATGAGTAGCTTAAAGAAACATTAGAAGGATCGTAAAAGCGTGGTTTTTCACCTCCTCTATTAATCTTTACATTAGTAAAATTAATACTTTTACGCTGAGTATAATCCCGGGCAATGTTTCTAATAGAATCTTTTTCTGATTTGGAATCTACGCTGTTAATAGCATCATCAAGGGAAATATCGGGATCCAACGGATTGTATTCAGGATTAATAAATGTTTCAGCATACCCGGCATAAACAGGAATACTTATTTTTGATTTTTCGGGAAAGAATTTCCCTAAATCAAGATTTGTTGAAACATCATATTCAATGACTTCTTCTTTACTTCTTTCATTTACTTTCTTTTCAATACTTCCGAAGCCAGGAGTGCTAATACTACCAGCAAGGTTAAGTGTTCCCAAATCGGCAAGCCGTGTCGAAACTCTTGCTCTGGCTGCCCATCCTCCATCTTCTTTAAAATCAGAAAGTCTAAGCTCGTTAACCCATATTTCCCCGGACTTTGCCATTCCATCATCATTTGAAATAGTATTATTCTGTTTACTTGGGTTTCGAATACCAATCATAATTGTTACTACATTACTCAGATTTGGATTTCCACGAACTGAAATTCGTTTGTTCTGGTCCTTATAAACAGAATATACCGAATTATAGGTAAAAACTGTATTGGGTTGACGTAATTCTTCGTTTCGCGCTTGTTTAACATCAATAAGATCATTTAGTACTATTTCAATATTGTTTTCAACAGGCCATACTTCATCCCGGCTATAGTTTCCGTAATTACCGGGAGGAGTCACGTTAAGCGGGATTTCGTATTCGTAGTAGTTGCCTTTGTAATCGGTACCCAAACGTATAAAAACCCTAAGGTCTTCATCATTTAATATTTCACCTTCAAGAGCTTCGGCATGAACGTACATTTTTAATTTCTTATATTGCCTGATATCCAGATTAATTGATTTATAGGCGGCACGCGCATCTCCGTCGTCAAGATCATCTACCTTAAGTACCATTGATTGTTCATTAAGCTGGCGGAGCTGCGGGTTAGTGGGATCAATTACCCTGTCAACGCCCGGAGGTAACACATAATTATCGTTTTCCTCAATATTAACTGAAGCGATATCAAGGTTTCCAACAGAATATTCCGGATTTGAAAGACTTTCGTGACCTTCCATTAAAGAAAACTCATATTTTCGCCATTCACTTCTAACAAGTTCAAGCTTAGCAAATCGAAGTATCACACTATCTTCGAACTCATTTAAGAACATTCGCATAAACCGGATAGATTTAAAATCCTGAATGGCCCCGACAACTTCATCAGGTTGTCTTACAGGGATTCTAAACTGATACCATGCAATTTTAACATCCTGCTCTCCGTTTGGAAGGTCGACATTATGCCCCCATACTTTGTCAACAATATAGTTCTGACCTATGTCCATTTTGCCTGGCTTGAGCTCAACTTTATACTGAAAGTAACTTTCAGTTTCGCTTAAAGTACGGTCTCCGTTAATATCCTCAGTGTTAGGAGTTTTGGTTGATAATTCAGTGGCGTCACCCGAAGAATTACCGTCAACACCATTGTATTTTTTATATCTTTCAAGAATGCTTAGCTGGAGTGCTTCATTATCTCCTCCTGTAAAATAACGAAAGTTGTCATTTGAAGGATCCTGCCGGTATTCCTCAAAAACACTTTCATTATTTATTACACCATCCAGCTTATTTAAATAGTTTTGAAAGAAGACTTCTTCATCAGTATCATCTAAACCATCTAAACCAATATCCTGAACACCAATATTCGTAAATGATGGAGAAATTATATCAATTTCAGGAACTTTACCCCAACTTGTTTCAGTAAGTTTATCTTCACTACCATCGACAGGAAGTCCACTTTCAAAAGCAATTCGCGAATCTTTCAAAATATCTTCGGAAACATTACCAAGATTTAAATATAAATTACCTCCCGGCACGTTAGTTGAATCATATACAAAGGGATCCATTAGCCAAAATTCGATATATTCAACATTCGCCGCTTCAAAATCAGTAGTTGTAAGCTTACGCATTATGCCTCCCCAACGGCTCAACGGATTCTCCAGTCTTCCGTTTTCGTCCAAACCTTCAGCAATGCCTGCTGTATCTTCAGTAACATAATTATAGGGTCCTCTTTCTTCAGGATAGTAAGCAACATTCAGAACTTGTAATGCTGTAGGAACATTAGTCTCTGAATCTTTATTTGGGAAAATTTCTTTTTCGTAAATTTCCCTTACAAAATGACTTGATTGTTGTTCTGCATCATTTTTTATATGTCCGGGAGTTAAGGAATTGTTTCTTAAGAATAGAGGATCAATTTTGTACCACGCTATTTTTGCCCTGTTATAACCATTTACAAGATTATTTGTTGCTGATGCTTCAGGGAACAAAACGGGCTGATTCAGAGGTGTGCTTGCCAGAACCCAGGCGTTAAAGCTTTTCATATCCATGGATGTTTCGCTCCCTTCAAAATCATCTATGTATGCATTCCCTTCATCTTCAATTACATTAGAATGTCCGGGTATGAGTTGAGCAAATTCGGCATCAACCAAAATAGATGATTTTTCTTTCGTTTCAATAAAGGGTAATTTATCAACCATGGAAGTTATAAATTGAGACTCAGTTCGGTATGATGTGTTTAAACCCCAGATAGTATTTGAAATAGGTTCATCACCAATGGCAACCTTTTGTGTTAAAGGTCGTTCAGTTAAATTCATTACAGTCGCACCAATATTGAAATTGTCAGAAATACGGTAGTTTAAGTGAGTTCCTAAAAGAGTTTTGGTCTGTATGCTGTATAAAGCTTGACTTTCTAAAGAAATTTGTAATGGCGTTGCTGACTCAAGTATCCCCTGGTTAATTATTTTAACCCTCCCTAAATTATAATCCACAGTATAGTCTTCATTTTCAACAAGCTGTTGGCTTCCGGCCATAACCTTAACAGAACCCTGTGGTATATTTATTGCATTTAGCATTATTTCGGAGGTTGAAGCGGATTTATATTCACCCCGTAATTTGAATTTATTTTTCTCTGCTATTAGTCGTGCATATGTAAGTGTTGTATCATAGAGTTCCTGAAATACATATTTGTCGGCAATATTTTCATTGGTAAATTGATCCCTAAGATAACTTCCAAAAGGTTCCAGTACCGGAAATATAATCCTGCCATTTGAAGCATTTACTGTTACGCCTTCAACAAAATCAAACCGTCCGTCAGGAGTAGCATCGAGTTGTGAATTTAAATTGTCAAGATTTAAGACTTTTAATAGAATTTGCTTGTTTATTTTTCCTTCAGGAATATAATTCAGAGCATTTCCTGTTTTATCGTCCTGGTACAAAACATTTAAAATGAAATCATCTTTATTAACCTGATATGCACCAATTGCATATACGTTTTTCATCATTAAATCCCAGGTTGGAATTGCAGGTGTTAAGCTCGTTCCTTTTAAAAGTTTAGCCATTAAAAAAGGAGTGGTTTCTTCACTGCCTGAGCCAATTCCGTCAGTAGAAAAATCTCCCACCTGATAACGAATCCCCGCAATGTCGTATTCGTAGGCAACTGCAAGTATTTCATCAGAGTTTAGGGCAGAGTTCAGAGAAATATACCCCAATCTTTTGTTTAACTGATATTCGTTTTCTTTCAGTTTTCGTGCGCTACCAATTTTTTCATAATCCTGACCTGAATTAAAATCAGAGCCTCCCAAAAGAGTTTCCAGCCCGGTTCCGATTGTACTAAAATTTCTTGATGCATCAAGAACATGAATAGCGTTGTAGAGTGCATTGGTTCTGTTATCAGGATAAGGATACAGAAAGGGTCCGGTTATTATATCTTCTGCAAAAACTTTATCACTTTCACCTAAATCGAGTAATGCCAGAATATTCCTGTTCTCGTCATTTTTGTTTATCTTGTTGGTAATCCATACTTCTATTTTTGTTATGGTAACCGCTGATTTAATTACCGGAAGTTCGTCCAGCGCATCATTATAATCGTCTCTAAAATACTGAGCAAGGAAAAAGTGCCTGTTTGCATCGTATTCATCGGCGTGTAATTCAAATTGCTGTGTCTGAGCGCCACCTTTTACCTCAATAACCTTGGTTTCTCCCTTTTGTTGCGAAAAAACACTGGTTACAGTTAATTTCCCAAACTGTAGCTCAGTCTTAATTCCGAATAAACTTTGGCTTCCCGTAATTAATGAACCCGGAAGAGGAAGAGTAACATTTCCGGCTTCAATTCTTTTTATTATTTCATCTTCTTTACCAATGTATTCCAGTTTAGTTTGATTTTCGAAATCAAAAGTAGCTTCAGTATTATAGTTTACACCTAATTTTATTTTGTCGCCGATGGTTCCGGTAACATTCATCATAATTTTTTCTTCAAAATCGAAAGTGGTAGTTTTTCGTAGATTTTCAGAAATAGTAGGGTTCTCATTGTTATTAATATTGATTTTGAATATTAACTCTGCGGAGCCCATAGGAATAATGTCAATGGCATTACTTCCAAATATTTTATCAAAAGCCTCACCTCCAAGTCTGAGGTTTGGGAATAAGCCTGCCTGAGCATCCATGCTTTCTCCTCTTGCCCTTTGTCGCCAGTAATTTCTCAGAGATTGTTCAAACTGGTAGTCCTGATACTCCTGAAGAGACATCCTTTTTGAGGGACGATAATCATAATTGCCTATTTTTTTGGAAATAATATACTCATTTGTGGCAGGATCATATTCAACCGTATCTTTAATGTTTGATGGGTTTTCAAGATACAAAGGAGATTGTTCAGGATTATCAAAATCAAATTTTTCCTGATCCTTAAATTGAAATTTAAGAGAATCGTCAGATTGTGTAATAGTTTGAAAAAAATACAAAGACCGGGCTTGAGCACTAAATGCCCAAACCATATTTATAAGTAAAAATAGTCCTGTATATCTAAATATTTTTTTCAATTGTCAGGTAAAGTACTAAATTCTTTTCAAAGATTCTTTAATGAGCATTTCTACAGAAAGCTCATTATTCCCCTTAAGAACTTCATTAATAATTTTTTCGACTTTAACTTTTGGAAAACCTAACATTACTAAAGCAGATAACGCTTCCTCTTGAATTGTATTGTTCATGGGAACAGGTATTTGATCTCCATCTGTAATTTTACCTACTTTATCGCGTAAATCAAGAATTATTCTTTCAGCAGTTTTAGCCCCAATACCCTTTACACTTTTCATTAAATTAACATCATTTCGAATAATTGCATTTTTAATTTCATTGGGAGTCAACGAAGAAAGCATAACCCTTGCAGTATTAGCTCCAACTCCAGAAACTGATACGAGTTGCAAAAAAATTTCTCTTTCGTTTTTATCAAAGAAACCATACAACTGATGTGAATCTTCTCTGATTACTTCGTGAATATAAATCAGGCAACTTGACTTATCTGAAATGCCAGAGTAAGTATTAACAGAAATGTTAATATAATACCCAATGTTTTGATTTTCCAACACTAAATGAGCAGGTGAAATTTCTTTTATTTCCCCTTTAATAAAATCGTACATAAATATTTATTAAAATAAACGTTAAAAATACACAAAAATAAGGTTTTGAAAAATCTGAGAAAATAATTATTTGTTGAAATTCGATAAATGATGATTTGAATAAAAATATTTGCTTACTTATTTATTTTAATTAAATTGGTATTTTTGAAAAACAATTTCACCTTAAAAATAATATGAAGTATTTATTTGTTTTGACAGGATTCTTTTTATTCACCTGTAATCAGGCTTTTGGACAGGTTTCTGACAAGATGCAATTGCCGGTTAGATTACAGTATGATTTTGAAATACCAGTAGTTCTTTTAGAAGAAATAAATATTAAAAAACTGGAAAAAGAGGATAAAGAACATTTAAATTCTGGTTTAAAATCATTCAGGTTTGCTGATAATATTGAAGTGGATATTGATACTGAACACTATGGGATATGGAAGACTCTTCCTGAAGGTGATAAAGCTTGGTATTTAAAAATTAAATCACCGGGGGCTTATTCTTTAAGCGTTCTTTTTAATCATTACAGGATTCCTCCCGGAGCAAAACTACATATTTATAATACAGATAAAAGTCATGTAAGGGGTGCGTTTACGTATAAAAATAATAAATGGAATTACATTTTGCCGGTAGCTCCGGTAAAAGGAGACGAAATTGTTATTGAATATTATGAGCCCAAAGAGGTTGATTTTATCGGAGAAATACATATTACTAATATTGCACATGACTACAAAGATATTCTACATTATCTTACTAAAGATACCAAAGGTTTTGGAAATTCCGGATTGTGTAATATAAATATTAATTGTGAAACGGATTCGTTATGGCAAATGGCAAAACATTCGGTATGTAAAATAACATATAATGGATGGCTTTGCTCAGGGGCGTTAATTAACAATACTAACAATAATGGAAATCCATATTTTTTAACTGCTAATCATTGCATTAATAGTGATTATGATGCTTCAGCTGCTGTCTTTTATTTTAATTATGAGAGCCCTGATTGTATTAATGCCGATGGTCCTGTTGATCAAACAATATCGGGCTCGGTTATTATTGCAGCACCTCCCGTAAATACACTTGATTTTACTCTTTTAGAGCTAAGCCTTGATCCTCCGTCTGAATATAAACCTTATTATTCGGGCTGGAACAGAGATATTACAGATCCCGCAAGCGTTACGTCAATACATCACCCCAGCGGAGATATTAAGAAGATTACAAAATCATATGATGGAGCAACAACAAATGATTATAGTGAAGGCTACAATGTTTATACACATTGGTGGATAGATGAGTGGGACGAGGGAACAACAGAAGGTGGGTCTTCGGGATCTCCGTTGTTTAATCAGAATGGTGAATTAATTGGTGATTTAACCGGCGGCGATGCCAGTTGTAGCTATAATTTTAATGATTACTATCTTCAGTTTCATCATGCATGGCAGGACTATACTGAACCGAATTTCAGTTTAAATTCATGGCTCGATCCTGATAATTCAGGAATAATTTCTCTTGGAGGATATCTTCCCTATGATACAATACCATCGCATCTAAAGGCTTCTTTAACAGATACGGTTGTTAATCTTTCATGGAATGAAGTAATAGATACAGCGAATATCGATTATTATAATATTTACAGAAACTCTGGCTTATATGATAATTCAGTAAGCACAGATTATCAGGATTTGGCGGCTTACAAGGACAGTGTTTACAAATATTATGTTACTGCTAAAATTACAGCAGGAGGAGAATCCGATCCTTCAAACATTATTTATATAAGATCAATGGATTCATTGTTTACACCGTTTGGTGAAGATTTTGAAGGACAGCTTTCGTTACCACAGTCCTGGTATGAAGAAAGATCCGATGAACCCACAGGCTGGGAGTTTAAAGCAGGTGGCTATTCAGGATTAATTGACACAGCTTATGAAGGTAGTGTAAACGCGTATTTTTATGATATAACCGGAGAATCTTCAAAACTTGTAATGCCCCGGTTTGATTTTTCCGGAAATACAAATGTGGTGTTATCTTTTTATCTTAACATGCAGGAGCAGGGAGTTAATATTGATGAGTTAAAAATTGTGTATAAAAACAATGACTTAGAAGAATGGAAAGAAATAAGATCTTATAATACTGATGTTTCGTTATGGGAGAAGAAATCAGTTTCATTACCTGATTTATCAGATAATTATCAGATAGCTTTTGAAGCGATTGGTTTGGGTGGTTATGGAATTTGTATAGATAGTGTTTCTCTTAAAGAGGACGGGAATTATCTTTTACCGGTATTTAGCGTTAGCAGAGATTCTGTTTGCATTAATGACGATGTTATATTTTCAACAACAATTGACAATTCCAATATCTTGAAATGGGAGTTTGGAAAAACAGCTATACCTGAAACCACTTTCGGGAAAGGACCTCACACAGTAGAATATATTTCAGGTGGAATTAAACAAACCAGACTTACTGTAAATGACACTTATATAAAAGAAGAAATTAATTCTGTAGTAGTATTTGATATTTCTACTTCGGCGTTCGTTGTTACGGGAAATAAGTTAACATCAAGTTCTCCTTATGGAAATCAATGGTACCTTAACGAAAACCCAATTGATGGAGCTACAAATCAATTACATGAAATTGTTGAGGACGGTGATTATTATGTTGATATTTGTGGTTCTGCATCACAACCACAATACCTTGTAGTATATGGCATTGAGAATCCCGAAGTGAAAAAGCCTGATTCGGTGTGGCAAAACAACATTCTGATATACCCAAATCCCAACACCGGAAGTTTTACAGTTTATTTAAATACCAAGGATTACATAACAGATGTTAATTATAAAATAATTGATATTACAGGAAAAACTCTGCAAACCGGAAAGCTTGATTCTTCGAATAATCATGTTACAATTGATGACGGAAGCATGGTAGAAGGTGTCTGTTTTATACAGATTTATTCTGATGATAAATATTACACTACCAAGATATTGATAAAAAAATAGAGTTATTTTTACAATAACTCTATTTAATTTATTTTATAGATCCCTGATTATTTTACGGCATCAACTGCTACTTTTAAAGCATCTTCAAGCATCTTAGTATCCGGTTCAGGAATAAAACCATTTTTCATCATCATGTCAATCGTGTCTCTGGTTTGTTTTATATCAGCCATGGTACGGTTAAATGCTTCGTCCCAGGTTAACTCAATGCGCGCAACTCCGTTTTTAATTGCTTCCATTGCAACATCAGCAGCTTCGTGGGCAAACATTTCAGTTTCGTCCATTTTTGGCATAATATAATCAGGATTAATACCATTTTTTTCTGCATAATTAGCCATAGAATAAGCAGCTGTAACAGCCATTTCGTCCGTTATTTTTCTTGCCTGAACTAATAATGCTCCTTTTAGGATTCCAGGAAATCCTAATGAATTATTAACCTGGTTTGGGAAATCACCACGACCTGTTGCAACAATGTATGCTCCTGCTTCTTTTGCGGCATAAGGGTAAATCTCAGGTACAGGATTTGCACATGCAAAAACAATTGGTTTGGTTCCCATACTCTTTATCCATTCCGGCTTAACAACATCAGGTCCTGGCTTGCTTAAGGCAATAAGAACATCTGCGCCTTTACAAGCTTCAGCTACATCATTAATTTTATTTGGGTTTGTTTTTTCACAAAGTTCCCACTTGCGATAAAACCTGGGGTCAGCTTTTATATCTTCGCGGTCTGTATGCAAACCACCACGCGAATCGAATAGAGTCATTTTCTCAGGATCAGCTCCTGCATGAATAATTAAACGGGCAATTGTTGTATTTGATGCACCAGCTCCATACAACACCACCTTAACATCCTTCATGTCTTTTTTCACAATCCGTAAAGCGTTTATTAGTCCGGCTACAGTTACAGAACCTGTTCCCTGAGCATCGTCGTGCCATACAGGGATATCACATTCATCTCTCAATGTATCCAGTACCTTATAACAGTTTGGTTGTGATATATCTTCAAGGTTAACAGCTCCAAAACTAGGCTGAAGCATTTTTACAAAATTAATAATCTTATCAGGATCATGTTCTCCCTTTTCGTTATAACTATCAACGCATAATGCAACAGCATCTACACCTGCGAGGTATTTCATTAAGTAAGCTTTTCCTTCCATTACCCCTAATCCTCCCGGAGGAGTACAATCACCATCACCTAAAACACGTGTTGAATCTGATACTACAGCAACCATATTACTTCTATTTGATAATTTAAAAGAAGTATCATTATTATCGCGTATTGATGTAGATATTTTTGAAACCCCCGGTGTATAATAAACATTAAACCAGTTAAAGCCGTAAACACCAGCTTTAGGCATTGTTTGCATTTTTCCACCATAAAATTCATGACTTGATAAAGCCAGTTCTTTTAAGAAAATTGTTTTCGCTTTTGCTATTTGTTCTTGTGAAAAGTCTTTAGGGAATAATTCGTCCAGATTTTTTAAAGAAAGATCAATTTTTGACATAAATACCTCCGTATTATTATTTTAGTTTGTAATTTCTTGAACAGATAATAATCTAATAAGAAACCAACAAATTTACTAAATTATTTGCCATAATAATAGCGGTTGTTGTGGCTTAATTCGCTGATTATTATGTTGTATAACATTAATAAAAAAGGCTGACGGTAAGGTCAGCCTTAAAGCTATTATAACAGGTATTGTTATTCTTGTTCTTTATCTGAAATATCGTAATGTTGAAGAGGGTCTTTATTAATTTCACTAAACTCAGCTCTGTTTCTGTATATGTCACACGCAACATATATAGCATTCCTGAAAGAATCTTCTGAAGCTTTTCCAAGTCCTGTTATTTCATAGGCAGTTCCATGTCCGGGAGATGTTCTTATAAAATCAAGTCCGGCGGTATAATTAATACCTGAATTAAATGCCAATGCTTTAAAAGGTGCTAACCCCTGATCATGATACATTGCAAGTACTGCATCAAATTTTTTGAAATTATCGCTTCCAAAAAAACCGTCGGCAGGATATGGGCCAAGTGCTAAAATCCCTTCTTCTTTTGCTTTTTTAAGAGCAGGAATAATAATCTCAACCTCTTCAGTCCCAAGCAAGCCACTGTCCCCGGCATGTGGATTTAATCCCAGAACAGCAATTTTAGGTTTCCTTATTCTGAAGTCTTGCATAAGGCTTTTATTCATTATTTTAAGCTTACTTAGAATCGCCTCTTCTGTAATTGCTTCAGGAACATCTTTTAATGGCAAGTGTGTTGTTACAACACCAACTTTTATGTTTTCACTAACCATTAGCATTAACGATTCTTTTGATTCAGATTCCCTCGTAAGGTATTCTGTATGTCCGGGAAAATTGAATTTTTCTGACTGGATATTATCTTTATTAATTGGTGCAGTAACCAGAACGTCGATAAGACCATTTTTTAAATCATTTACTGCGTTTTCCAATGAGATTAATGAAGATTCGCCTGCAATATTTGTTGATTTACCTAATTCAACCCGAACATTATCGTCGAGGCAATTAATAATATTAGCTCTTTTAACATTTGCTTCACCAGCTGACCTAATATTATTAAAACTAAAATTGGCAATATTTAATGCTTTTCTGTGATAGGCGGCAACTTTTGCAGATCCGTAAACAACTGGTATGCAAAAATCAAAAATTCGGTTATCCATCAATGATTTGATAATAACCTCATAGCTTATTCCATTTATATCTCCGTGCGATATTCCAACAACTATTTTATTCTGAATCATATTGAGTTTTATATTGTCAAGCGTTAAACAAATTAAAGAAACAAAATTAATGATAATATTTTTAATAATTTGATTTATAAAATTACTGCTGATTGCGGAAAAAATTGAAAAGTAACCTTACACCAACTGCAGTTGCTCCTATACCTCTGTAATTATCATGTTTAGTTAGAAAAGCAGGTCCAGCAATATCTAAATGTATCCAGGGATAATCCGTGAAATGTTCAAGGAATTTAGCTGCTGTTATTGCTCCGGCTTCCGTACCACCAATATTCTTAATATCAGCAATATCAGACTTTAACATTTCATCGTATTCTTCCCAAATTGGAAATTCTACAATTCTCTCATAAACATTATTCCCTGATATTTTTAGTTGTTCAAAATGATCGTCTTTAACATTACTCATAGCTACAATTCCCAAATCACCAATTGCTGCATGTGCAGAACCTGTTAGTGTAGCCAGATCAATAACTAATTCAGGTTTAAATTTTTTAGCAAAACTTAAAGCATCTGCAAGAATTAAACGACCTTCCGCATCTGTATTTTTTACTTCAACCGTAGTTCCGCTATGCATTGTGATAATGTCGTCCGAAGCATAGGCATTTCCATTTGGACGATTATCTGTTGCCGGAACTAAACCAATAACATAAACAGGGAGTTTTGCTTTAGTAATTGAGTGAATTGTACCTGCTACTGCTGCAGCACCCGCCATGTCGGATTTCATGTTATCCATATAGTTGCCGGTTTTAATATTCAGCCCACCCGTATCGTAAACAACTCCTTTACCAACCAGAACAAAAGGGTTCTTGTTAACTGCATTATCAGGTTTCCAGGTTAATATGGTAAATGTTGGTGGATCAATACTACCTTTGTTTACAGCTAATAAACCATTCATTTTTAAGGATTCAATTTTCTTTTTATTAAACACTTCTACTTCAAATCCTGCTGTTTCTCCAAGTTTTTTAATTTCAAGCGATAGCTGATCTGCATTTAAAAAAGAAACAGGTTCATTTACCAGATCTTTGGTACTATAAACTGATTCAAGCAAAAAATTAAGTTCAGATATTTGTTTGTCATCAACTAGCGTGTTGTAGATGAGAATTTCTTCAAGATGATTTTTCTTTTCGACAGGGTCGCTATAATATTTTAGAAACTGGTAATGACTTAACGCTAAACCTTCAGTAAATGCTAAAGTATATTCAGCATTATTACATAAATCAACTACTAAAATTTTACTGTGTTTATTTAACTTTATGTCGCTATAAAGTTTTCCAGCTTCTCTTCGTAATTTTTCTTTTACAATGTGCTGTTCTTTTTCAGTATTAACCCATGCTATGTACGACCACTTAGGATATGAATTAATTTTAATGTTGGCTTTTTTATCCGAAGTTTGGGTTTTTATATACTCAAATTCGGATGGAGAAAAGGATAGGTTTATTAAATCTTCTTCTTTTTCAGCAAGGTATATGACAGGTAAGTCAACCTGAATTTCTTTTATTTTAGTTATTTTAATATTCATGGTTAAACATTTTTGGTTAAAGATTGTAAAGTTAATAATTTTGATCCTTGAATTATTAGAGGTCTCTTAATTAAATTGAGAGATTTAATTTGATTAGTTTTGTGTTCACATTTTAAAACATGGTTTTTACAGATTTATATAAGAAAGCATTAAACTTTGAGTTTTTAACAATAGAAGAAGGTCTTTTGTTGTATGAAAAATCTTCACTTGATGAGTTAATTTATAATGCAAATAATTTAAGACAAGCACATAAGCCCGGTAACATAGTTACCTGGCAGATCGACAGAAATGTAAATATTACAAATGCTTGTATTTCGCAATGCAAGTTCTGTAACTTTTATAAAAAACCTAATGATAAAGATGTTTATGTTACATCGATTGATGAATATAAACAAAAAATTGAAGAACTATTCAGGCTGGGAGGTGATCAGTTATTGCTTCAGGGAGGTTTACATCCAAAGCTTAAGCTGGATTTTTACACCAATCTTTTTAGTGAGCTAAAATCTCTATATCCAAATATTAAATTGCATGCTTTAGGCCCGCCAGAAATTGTTCATATAGCCAGACTTGAGAAAAAATCATACAAGGAAATTATGGAAGCGTTAATTGATTCGGGATTAGATAGTTTGCCCGGAGCAGGAGCTGAGATTCTTTGTGACAGGGTACGTAAAAGTATTTCGCCGGTAAAAGCAAATGCCCGACAGTGGCTTGATGTTATGCGTGAAGCGCATAAATTAAATATTGCAACTTCAGCTACAATGATGTTCGGACATATTGAAACCAAAAAGGAAAGAATAGAACATCTGATAGCTTTAAGAAATGTACAGGCCGAAAGACCAGAAAGCTCTCCGGGATTTTTGGCATTTATTGCGTGGCCTTTTCAGGATGAAAATACTGATTTGCAAAAAGAATCCGGAATTTCAAATGAGGTTCGGTCTGAAGAGTATATAAGAACAGTTGCTATAAGTAGAATAATGTTACCAAACATTCAGAATATTCAGGCCTCGTGGTTAACAGTTGGTAAGGATGTGGCACAGATTTGCCTTCATGCAGGCGCTAATGATTTTGGATCTATTATGATAGAAGAAAATGTAGTGTCGTCGGCAGGAGCGAGCTTTAAGTTTGATGCTGAGGGAATTCAGATTGCCATTCGTGAAGCTGGATTTGTTCCTAAACTCAGGAATCAGAAATATGAGTTAATTCCGTATAGTTTAGATGGCATTAAGAACTAAACGAATAAATTCTTCAGGTTGCCAACTGTTTTCGTTATAAAAATCCTGGCCAATTCTTACGATAATCAGATTCTCTGACGGAACAATAACCAGGTATTGTCCCAAAGCACCAATAGCCATAAAAATATCATCGGGGAGATTGACTGAGCTGTTACTAAAAGTTTCGTCGGTGAGCCACCACAAATAACCATAAAACGGAATATCATTTTTAAAAGGAGTAAGCGAACTATTTATCCATTCTTCAGATATTATTTGTGTTCCTTCCCAGGCTCCATTATTCAGATACAAATATCCAAAACGGGCATAGTCATGTACTGTAGCATTTATTCCCCATCCTGCAATTGTATGATTTTCTGAATCGGAATTCCATTCCAAATTAACAATTCCAATTGGTTCAAGAAGGTTTTCGCTGGCAAATTCCAGCATGCTCATTCCGGTAGTAATATTTATTATTCCTGATAATAGCATTGATTCGCCACTATTATATGACCAGATTGTTCCGGGTTCGTTTATAACTTGCTTGTTTAAAACATATTCAACAAAATCGTCACTTATAGACATTTGGAAAATATCATTTGTTAACACTCCGCTTTCTGACCATTCAATACCTGAAGTCATGGTTAAAAGATTAGAAATTGTAATATCCTTTTTCCATTGCTGAACATTGTCGTTGTTAAGTTTTGTATAATATTCCGGAATTTTATCATCAACATCGTTTATAAATCCCTTTTCAATAGCAATGCCGATTGTGGCCGAAGTAAAACTTTTTGCTATTGAATAACTTTTGTGTTTTGTATTGATTGAAAAATTTCCGAAATAATCTTCTGCAATTATATAACCATCTTTAATAATAGCATACCCATCGGTAGCAAAATCAGGATTAGAAATATATAAATGAGCTTCTGATAATAATTTAGAATTTACACCAACTTCTTCAGGGTTGCAATATTTCCACGATGTAGAAGGGAAGTAGAATCCTTCGTATAAGCCCTGACTGATAAAGTCAGGAGCTATATTTTCTTCGGAACAGGAAAAAAATATTAAGGTAAATGAAATCAGTATAAATTTTATGTATTTCATTTTAACAATTACATTCATTTTAATGCCATTAAAATATGATGAAATAATACCAAATATTTTATCAAAACGAAAGAATAAACCTTGTTGCTTCATCCGGTCGGGAATGAACCGTTATATTTCCATTATGTAAATGCATGATTTGGCGAACGAGACTTAAACCTATTCCTGAACCTTCATAACGGGTCGTAAAAAAGGGAATAAAAATTTTATCTAAATTATCAGAAGGAACTCCTTCTCCATTATCTATAACTATTATTTCAGGTTTTTCATTTTTCCCTAATTGAGCCACAAGGCTTATTAATTTATTTGTTTTTGCTTGTAATGCAAAAACTGAATTAGTTATAAGGTTAATTATAATTTGTACAATTAAGTTGAAATCTGCTGTTAAAGCAAGATCTTCATTTAATATTGAAATTTCCAAACTGATATCTTCACGTTCTAATTCATTTTTCATTAGAGTTTCGATGTGTTTAAATAAATCTGTAACTCTGAATTTTGTATAATTAGGATCAGGCAGGTTAGTTAAACTTCGGTATTGTTTTACAAAATTTAACAAACCATTACTTCTTATTTGAATGGCCTCTAATCCTGTAACAGAATCTTCAATTATTTTGTCTGAAATTTTAGAACTCTTTTTTGGTGATCCATCAACCGTTAAAAAATTATGAAGTGATTTTGTAGCTGATGTTATTGGAGCGATCGAATTCATTATTTCATGAGTTAAAATCCGGATTAATTTTTGCCACGAATCTAATTCGCTTTCTTCGATTTCGTTTTTTATGTTTTGAATTGAAACCAAACGAATTTTTTCATCCAGTAATTTGAATTCAGAAATTTTGACCGACAATTGCAATAACTCGTTATCTAAAAGTAATTTAAATAGCTTTGATTGCCCTGAATTTAGTTCTCTTATAACACGCAATAACTCTTCAGAAACTTCTGTTAGTTTTTTAATATTAATTAGTGTTTTTATTGACAATAATTCTTTGGCAGCTTTATTAATATACTTGATTTTACCATTTTCTTTATTATATGATATAAGCCCAACATTTACATGTTCAATTGAATATTTGTGATACTCATATTCAAGTGTTTTTTCAATTTCGGCATTCTTAAGTTTATCGTATAAAATTTTCAGCTTATAATCTAATGCTTTAAATGCTTTATTTTTAGATTTAAGGCTTTTAAAATGAGTATAATCGTTGTTAGTTAGTGATTCTAAGTGGAACGCTATTTTTTTATTAAACTTATTTATGTACCTGATTAGAAGGATTGATTGAAATATAATTAGAAAGACAATATTTAAAGGTATTAGAATCAGAGAACTTTCAAAATAAAAGTAGCTTGCTGCTGCAGAAGATATTAAAATCAAAAAAATCTGTACAATAAGTTTAAAGTAGAAGTTTTTAGATACCATATTTCTTTATTTTATTATACAATGTTTGCCGAATAATGCCAAGCTCTATTGCTGTTTTGGTTAGATTTCCATTATGCTTTATTAACGTTTTACTAATGACGTGTTTTTCAATTTCATCAAGTGTCATTGATTTGTGGAGATCAATTCCGAAATCTGTTGTTGATGTTAATTGCAAATCAGTTTCATTAATTAACTGTTTGTTCGATAAAATAACTGCTTTTTCAATGGTATGTTTTAACTCCCTGATATTTCCCGGCCATTGATGTTCTTTTAATTTTAATAAAGCTAATTGATTAAACTTTAAATCCCCTTTTTCATATTTTGATGAATAGATTTTTAAATAATGATTTGCAATTAATACGATATCTTCACTTCTCTTCCGTAAGGGTGGAATTTCAATTTTTATAGTATTAATTCTATAGAGCAAATCTTCACGAAACAAACCATCAAAAACCAGTTGTTCAATATTTTTGTTGGTTGCACAAATAAGCCTGACATCAAATTTTTGTGGTTTTGATTCACCAACTTTAACAAATTCACGATTCTCAAGCACCGTTAATAATTTTGATTGTAAATGCAAAGGTAGATTTCCAATTTCATCCAAAAACAGAGATCCTTCCGATGCTGTCTCAAATCGTCCTGCACGATTTTCTTTTGCATCGGTAAATGCGCCTTTTACATGACCAAACAGCTCGCTTTCAAATAAAGAATCACTAAGAGTATTCATATCAATATTCAAAAATATTTTATCTTTTCGTTTAGATAATCGGTGGATATCTCTTGCAAATAATTCTTTGCCTGTACCATTTTCGCCAATTAATAGAATATTTGCATCAGTTTGCGCTACTTTTTCAATAATGGAAAAAACTTGTTTTATACTTTTTGATGTTCCAATTATATTCGAAAAAGGTTTATTTAAATCTTCATCAAGTGTTTTTTGAATATTTTTTGAGTTTTTTAATTCTTTTAGAGACCTACAGTGTGTAAAGGCTGCCTTGAGCGTTGCTATAAGTTTGTCATTATCCCAGGGTTTCATAACAAAATCAAAAGCACCCTGCTTAATTGTATTTACAGCTAAACTTACATCAGCATATGCTGTAATAAAAACTATTACAACATCCGTATCATATTTCCTGATTTCATTAAACCAATATATTCCTTCATTACCACTGGAAACTCCTGCGGAAAAATTCATGTCGAGTAAAATAACGTCATAATTATTTTTCCATAAATATTCAGGAATTTGGTTTGGATTTTTTAATGTTGTGACTTCTTCAAATTCGTATTGAAGGAATAATTTTAATGTCGTTAAAACTTCCTTATTATCATCAATAATTAAAATTTTGCCTTCTTTTTTAGACATAAATAGCTGTTTTATAAAATCATAATTCAAATTTACAGAATCGTATGATTTTTTTATACTAACTGTATGATTTTTTTACGTTTCTTTTCGTTGAGGGTTATTTAATACAGCCAAATACCACAAAATCAGCAATATAGAATTTTTGGCATATTAATGGTAAATAGTATTTAATAAAATCTTAAATTTATTGATATGAAACAATTATTTATTAAATCAATTTTCAGACGATTAACAAAAAATTTATCATTCTCATTAATTAATATTTTCGGACTAGCCATTGGTCTTGCTAGTTCTCTAATTATTTTTTTATGGGTAACAAATGAGAATTCTTACGATAAATTCCATAGTAAGTATCATAATATATACAGAATAATGAGTTATGGTACTACATATTTTACAGAAGGCATTATTGGCACCCCGTTTCCATTATCAGAAGCAATAAAAGCAGAATTGCCGGAAGTAAAGCAAACTGTTCGATTTGTTTATCCTCAAAGATTTAATTTTAAATATAATGATAAAAAGTTTTATGAGGATAAAGCTATTATAGTTGATTCAATGTTTTTTAATTTATTTGATTTTGAGTTGATTAAAGGCGATCCTAAATCTGTATTAAGAGAACCCAATACTATAATCATCACAGAAGCTATGGCGAAAAGGTATTTTGGTTCTGATGATCCAATGGGTAAGGTTTTGGAAATGGACGAAGATAGATATACAGTAAATGGAATATTGAAGAACATTCCAAAGAATTCAACATTACAGTTTGATTTTATTATTCCATTAGTTCAGTGGGAAAAATTTGGTTATCCAACTCATAATTGGGGAATGTTTATGGCTCACTCTTTCATCGAATTGCCTGAAAATGTAAATATTTTAGAAATTGAAGAAAAGCTTACTCAAATAGCATTGAATTATGAGTGCCCACAGGTAAAGAATAATGGAGTCGTTTTCAAATTGCAACCGATGTCTGAAATTCACTTAGATGGTAAGCATGGGTTTTATTTAAATTATATTGATTTAGGAAGTAAAAAAACAGTATTAATTTTTACTTCAATTGCTTTGATGTTGTTGTTTTTAGCCACAATTAATTATATAAACTTATCAACTGCTGATTCTGATGAAAAAAGCAAGGAAATTGGACTTAAAAAAATTCTGGGCTCACCAAGAAAAGACTTGATAAAACACATTTATCTGGAAGGATTTATTACCATTTTTATAGCTTTTGATTTTGCTCTTCTATTTATAGAAATGATGCTGCCTGTATTTAATAATTTGGCAGGACGCGAGTTAGTTTTTACTGACTTATTTCGAAATGGATTTGTGTTCTTTTTATCTGGAATATTTATTATTACATGGTTAGTGGCAGGATCATATCCGGCTTTTTATTTATCTTCTTTAAAATCGAATAAGATTTTAAATGCCAGCAATAAATTTAATATATCAAGACCAAATTCTATTTTCCGGAAAGTACTGGTTGCTTTTCAATTTATAGTTTCTATAGCATTAATAATTTCTACCATCACAATTTACAAGCAAATGTTATTTATTAAAAATAAGGATGTAGGTTTTGATAATAAAAACATCGTTTATGTGCCATTAAAAGGTGAGTTTGCAACAAATTTTGAGCTTATTAAAAACAGATTGCTCGATGATCCAAACATAATGATTGTTTCAAATCAGGATTATTTATGGGCTGCAGAAAACAATAGAACAACCGGTTTCGATTGGGATGGAAAAGATCCTGAATTTAGTATTGACATGTTAATTCCGAAAGCCGGATTCGATTATTTAAAATTGCTGAACATGAAAATAATTACTGGACGTGATTTTGATTCGAAATTCAGAACAGACTCTACAGAAGCATTTATTTTAAGCGAAACAGCTGTAATTAAAATGGGAATATCCGATCCTATAGGAAAAGGATTTAAACTTTATAATGGATCAAAATGGCAGGAAGGAAATATTGTTGGTGTGGTTAAGGATATTAATTATAAGTCATTAAGACAAGAAATTGAGCCTTTTGTTATGCGTGTTTTAGCTCATCCTGAAAATAATACTACCTACGGTGTAATGCTTATTAAACATGCAAATAAGAAATCGAAGGAAGTTGTTAATTATACTAAAAAGATTTGGGAAGAAGTTAATTCCGGTATTCCTTTTGAATATAATATATTAGAAGAAACTTATGAGAATTTATATGAAGATGAAAATAAAACCGGAAGAATAATAATGAATTTTTCTGTTTTGGCAATTCTTATTTCTTGTTTAGGTTTATTTGGGCTTACATCATTTATGGTTGATAAACGAACAAAAGAAATCGGCATCAGGAAAGTAAATGGAGCAACATCAACAAATATTGTATTATTATTTATTGGTGAGTTTGTAAAATTGATTCTGATAGCATACGTCATTGCTGTCCCAATTGCTTATTATTTTATGAATAATTGGTTAAACAGATTTGTTTTTAAAACGGATTTAAGCATACCGGTTTTTATAATAGCTTTGATAATTATTTTGTTTGTATCCAGCGTGGCTATTATCTTTAAATCAATAAAGGTTTCTAATCAAAATCCAACTGAGAGTTTGAGATACGAGTAGAAATTATCGATAATAAATTCTAAATAGCAGCAATGTTTAATTAAAACATTACTGCTATTTTTTTGTTAACAAATTATAAAGAATGATAAATTTATAAATGATATGACAAAGAATGAATTTGTAGAAATGTCTTTTATTGAGCAGGGAATGATATTAATAGGCAGTGGCAAACATTTATCACAGGTTAAAAAAGAAAATCTATTGTTGAATTTGTATTCAATTGAGGACTTTTTTGTTGAAGTATATTATTCTCTTCTTACAGATAAAATTGATAAAATCGAGATAATGACGGATCTTTCAAGGATTGATCAATACATTGATAACAAACAAAAAGAAGAAAAGCTTCATTTAAGCTAACGCCGCTAATTATTTTTATATTAGGTCACAAGCATCAGCAGGCATCCAATGTGCATCTTTACCGTCCCATTTAATATTACATCCGATTGGATTAGTAACTGGTTTGGAAAGGGGTTTTCCACTAAGGTGCTCATCCAAAGCAATTTCCAAATCATTAATGGTCAGTTTACTTGAGTCTTTTGGATTATCAACAGCTCTACCTGTATAAACCAATTGTCGGTTCATGTCAAAAATAAAAAAGTGCGGTGTTTTTAAAGCCCCGTATGCTTTTGCAATTTCCTGTTTTTCGTCATATAAATACAGCCACGGAAATTTATTTTCGTTCATCCGTTTTATCATATTAGGGAAACTGTCTTCTTCATAAGTGTTTTCACTGTTTGAGTTTATTCCAACAAATCTAATCCCTTGTGGAGCGTATTTCTTAACCGTTTTTCGGGTTTCTTCATCCGACCCAATAACATATGGACAGTGATTGCATGTGAAAAAAATTACCAAAACCTGTTCATTAAAATCCGAAAGCTTATAGTTGTTGCCATCTGTTGCAGGTAATTTGAAATCAGGTGATTTATCTCCGGGGTATAGTGTGTAAGCCATAGCATTCCTTTTTAATAAGTAACATTAAAAGTAAAATAATGTTTAATTCTGTAGGGTAAGTTTATGTTAGCTTATCTAATAATCAAGAGCAATATATATGGCGAAGATGATTAATTCAGGGTCAGTAGTATAATACCTCTAAAATTAAGCCGAATTTTAATGTGATGAATCTGATTTCTGAATAACATCTTCGCCTCCTTTTATCAATAATGTAGTAATCGTTTTTTTCATAGGATTTAGTAAAAAACCCACATGCAAATAATAAATTAGGGTTGTTTTAATATTATCAGTATAGTAAATTTTCATAATTTGCAAAAGGGTTTACCCTCGTTTACGAGGGTTTTTTATTCGCCTGTGGTAATGTAAAAATAAAATTAGACCCGAATCCGACTTTGCTCTCTACACGAATACTGCCTTCATGTTTTTCGACAAACTCTTTACACAGCAATAGCCCCAGACCTGTTCCGGGTTCGTCATCAGTGCCTTTTGTTGTATAGTTTTCGTCCAGTCTGAAAAGTTTTTTAATATCATCCGGATTAATTCCTACGCCTGTATCACGTATCGATATTTCTTTAAAATCGTCAGAATCTTTTTCAGATATTTCTATCACACCACCGCGATCATTAAACTTTAAGGCGTTGGAAACCAGATTCCTAAAAATCGTTTTTAGCATGTTCTTATCGGCAAGAATTTCAGAATCCTTATTTAAATTATTTGTTAATAAAATTTCTTTTTGAATGGCTTTAGCACCGTATAATGAAAAAGTTTCTTCAACTAAGGCGAACAGGCTATATATTTCAGGCTTGTAACTAATATTACCCATTTGTGACCTCGACCATTCTAAAAGATTTACTAAAAGCTCATAACCATTTTTTGAAATCTGGTAAAGATTATTATGAAAATATTTTACTTTTTCAACACTCATTCGGTCAAACCCGTGTACAAGCAACTGGGTTAATCCGATTAGTGTATTGAACGGATTTTTTAAATCATGTGCTATAATAGAAAAAAATTTATCTTTTGTAACCAATAGCTTTTGTAATTCATCCTCAGCTTCTTTAAGTTTTGTAACATCGGAGTCTATGGCGATTAACCTCACAACCTTGTTTTCACTGTTTAGAACAGGAGTTAAAGTAGTATGAATTCTATATTCTACACCATTTTTTGACACAACATTTGCTTCAAATAGTTGAGATTTTTTATCAGTTATAGCATAGTTAAATGTTTCTTTAATTTCAGGGTTTGACCCCGAATCAAAATATGTTTTTCCTTTTATGGTAATATATTCCTCATAGGTATATCCGTATAATCTGGTAAAACCCTCGTTTACCCATTCTATTTCTCCTTCAGGGTTTATAATTTTAATAGCATTGTCAGTTTGACTTGCTACAATAGATAGTTTCTCAAGCTCCCTGTTTATTTTTGATAGATTTTCTGTTTTCTGTTTTATTTCGAAGTTCTTATTTCTAATTTGGTCGTTTTGTTCCAATAATATTTTATTAGCTTTTATTTTATTTTTAAAACTAAAAATATAGAGTATCAGTAGAATTAAAATTGCGGTTGATCCTGCAATTAAGATATTCTTAAAAGTTTTTTGCTTTTTATTGTTGTTATTGATCAAAATATTTGCTTCTCTTGCATATTCAATTGACTTTTGAGGAGATATTTGAATATACGACTCCGACAAGCTCATTAGAATATCAATACGGTTAATTCCTGAAGTTTTTTCTAAAGCATTTTCTAAGCTGTCAATTTTGGTTTGAGCAAATAAAGCATTTGAGATTATAAAGAAGATAAAGATAGTTATATGTCTCAAATTGTTAAATTTCATTATATAAATATATAAAAATCTGAGCTTGAAATTAATAAAATAATTGTAAAAAAACAGGCCAGAAACTTTTCCGACCTGTTAAGTGTTGTTATTTTTATATTTACAATAAGATTGAATTGAAAAGAAGTTTATACGAAACGGGTGTTGAAGCTCTGAATTGTGGGTTAAAACTAAACAGAACAACTTGCCCTTTTCCTTTTTTTAACCACACAATTGATGTTTTATTTCCTATTTTTTCTTCATTTTGTGCAAAGCCACTAATCAGAATATTTCGTTCAGGAAATGTTCCAATTACTCTTCTGTCAACATCAAAATACGGCTGCCATGTGGTAAAGAAAGGTCTGTTTCTATGGAACACTCCGATCTCTTCCGGCATTCCATAGGTTATAGGATGATCCTTTTTAAGATTTATTTTCAATAGTGATCCGGGGCACAAAAATCCATTTTTAATGATCTGATCTGAAACATCTTTAACAGGAAGCTCAAACTCTTCTGCATTTTTTTCGTCAATAGTTATTTTTTGTACTCCTGTAAATAATTCTGATGCACTTCTCCAGGCTATAGCTATTCCACCCTGATCAATGAATTTTAATATTTTTTCGTGACCTTTTTTCCCCATACCTTTCATGTACTCCGGGGGATATTTCAAAAAGTAATGTACATTCTGCGATTTATATTTTCCATCAACTAATACAGATTTTGATTCGTCAGGGATAATCAGTACATCATAGTTTTTATTAAAATCTATTTTCTCAACATCTTCAGGATGAATTGTTTTATATGGAATTTGATACGAATCCAGAACAAATCTGGTCCATCCTGCATCCATAGGATGATAATAACTTTCAAGCAATAAAATTTTTGGAAGCTTCAGTGTTTTTGAGGCGACATTAATATCATCAGATAAAAATTCAGGTTTAAAAGTTAGTTCATTCACAATATGATCGAATTTGTTCCCTTTATTTATTATAAAACTTCCTTTTGGATAAGTTTTATTGTTTATGCTATATTCTTCTGTGATTTGTTTTACGTTAAGACCATTTTTCAGGGCACTAAAAACTGCTTTGTAGCTATTGTTATTGTTAGCCGAAAGCAAAACAGAACTATAATCTGTATTTACTTTCTCAAATAAACTAAACGGAATATTAACTAAAGAATAAGCTCCTTCAAAAAAGGTTTCATTTTCATTAATTTCAAAAACAGATACTCCCTTATGTAAAGGTAACGACCAGGAAGTTATATCGTAAGGTCGGATCATTTTTCCGCCCGGAGTATAATGTCTGGCCGGAAAAACCTGAGATTCAAGCATTTCTTTAATAAAAGCTCTGAATGGTTGTGCAAGCGGTACAATTAAATCACCTTTATGGAATTTAGTGTTATTAAACTGAATATCTTTATCAAGCATGTAAACTGAAACTCCATGCTCATCAAGTAAATTAGTAAGATTAACTAATTCGCTCTGATCGCGTTGCTCAAGCGGAAAAACATAATAAAATGGTGCCGAGTTTTTACCTTTTTCTACTTCTTTTATACACATGTCATTTCTGAACTTCAGAATTTCGTTTTTGTATAAAGCTGCAGTTTCAAGGTATCCTTTTGTTGAAGCTATTTCATACGTTACAAGGTCGCTTAGTCGCCACCATCCTCCTTGCCATGGTTCCGGCATATTAATGCTTTTTTTGTATTCTCCAAGACCTTTTCCATAAACTCCTAATTCATTGGGTTCAATATAAATAGGTGTTGCGTGTTTTACACTGGCACCCTCAGTTAACATACCGATTATGTTTTTCCAGTTACAGGTTTCTGTCGCACCGGGCCAGTAATCATCAAAGAAATAATTTTGAGAAATTCCTTTAAGTCCGGCATCAGTCATAGTAGTAATTGTGTGTGATCCAAACACTTTCATCCAGTTCCAAAGCCCTGCATCAACATTTTCTGCAATAGGATCATGAGGTGGTGAAATAAAATACCTCACACTTCCGGAACCCATCTGATGTTTTTCTATGGCTACCTGAGGAAACCATTCTTTACTAAATAAATTCGAAATTGCTTTTGTATCACTTTGGGTTAAAGCAACAAAATCGCGGTTGTTATCATGACCTACATATTTATGATATACCCCAGGCATTGAAGAGCCTTCGTATTTTGTTCCTTTGTATTTTTTATAATGATTAACTACCATATCCATACCATCGGGATTATGATTTGGCACAACCATATACACTACTTTGTCCAGCCACGATAAAATATTTTCATCAGTACTTGTAATTAACTCATGTGCAATTAATGGTAAAGCCTGTGAAGGGCCTACTTCATTTGAATGCATCGACAGTGTAAATAATGTAAACACTCTGCCTTCCTTTATGTAATCATCTTTTTGTTGTTTTGTTAGATTATAGTTTAATGCCAGTTCTTTATTTATGTTTTTTAATTTATCAAGATTTTTTATATTTTCTTCGGATGAAATAAAGGCCGCATACATCGTTTTTCCCATAGGAGAAATTCCGATTTTTTCCATTTTTACTTTTGGCGAAATTTCATCCAGTTTCTCCAAATATGAAATTAGCTCATTATAATCAAACAACATTCGGTCTGCCCCTGGAATAAACCCAAAATGATCAAGTGGCTTAGGAATATTTGTTTGAGCGAAAGAATTCTGAAAAGAAAACAGATTTAGAATAAGAGTAATGATTAATAAAAGCTTAAGCGTAGCCTTGAAGTGTTTCATAATTATTTTAATTTAAAGTTATATAAGACCCGAATTTATAATAGACTGTATAGTTGGTTCAAAAGTTTAAAATCATCGGGTTGTTAAAGAACAATTACATTTTTGTATTAAGTAAATACATTTCTTATGTCCTTAATTAAAATCAAATTAGTTACTTTTTTTATTATTGTCAACCTTTCTGCTTTATTTTCTCAGAATTACAAAGTATATTGTTTCAATGAATTTCAACCTTTACTGAGTCAGCAAAACGAACACCTCATGTTTTTTTGTTAAAAAAATCAAATGAAAAGTTTATGGCATCATATATTGGAACAATTAACGATAACTATAAGATTGCTTCTGCAGTAGAGAAAAAATACCTCGAAAATGCAGTAAATGCATTGATGAAAAGGGAGAATCCTGATTCTGATTTTACAAAGGCAATTGGTTGTAGTATTAAGGATAAAAATTATATTAAATAAAATTGATTTAAGCATATTTAAAAAGGAGGATAAATTTATATTCCTCTTTATTTTATTAAAATCGACTCCTGAATTTTAAATTTTTATAATTGTTGTTTACCTTCGTAAATATGCAGGATTTTTTTTCTACACATTTGTTACCATTATCCCTTTCGGTTATTATGATGGGAATAGGACTATCTCTGGATAAAAGAGATTTTTCGAATGTTGTACGCTATCCGAAACCAATTTTAACAGGGGTAATTAGTCAGGTAGTAATTCTTCCACTTGTAGCATTTCTGATGTTTGGATTTACAAACTTAAATCCATTTATTAAAGTTGGATTTATATTAATAACAGCTTGTGCCGGAGGTTCTGCTACAAATTTAATTACGCATATGCTGAAGGGCAATTTGGCATTGTCTGTTTCTTTAACAGTATTAAACAGTTTAATAATACTTGTAACATTACCCTTAATTGTAAATCTTAGTTTGATTTTATTTGTAGGTGTAGAAAGACATATATATTTAAATGTATTTGATACAATTTTAAATATTCTATTTACCATAATAATTCCCACACTAATTGGAATGTCAATCAGGAATTATTTTTTCAGGTTTGCTGTAATGGCACAAAATCCGTTAAAAATTATATTGCCGGCAATTTTACTTTTTGTATTTGTGGTAATGATTTTTTTTAATGATGGCGGGGCACAAACATCTTTTAATGATTATTTATATCTTGTTCCGTGGGCTTTGTTGTTGAACTTTGTGTCCATGCTTGTTGTTTATCTTATATCAAAGAATTTAAAATTAGGTGGGAAAAATAATTTTACAATTAGTATCGAGGTTGGACTAAAAAACAGTATTATAGGTATATATGTAGCAGAAAGTTTGCTTAAAAATTATGAAATTGCAATGGTTTCTGTTATTTACGGTTCAGTAACATTTTTTTCTACCTTAATTTTTGGTTACCTGGCCAAAAGAGTTGAGCTTTGGGGTTTTGGTTACAGAAAATTATTCTAACTTTGAAATTGAAAATAAATAAAAAAACCGTAAATTACACCAATATATATTATTGGTAATAAATTGGGAAAGTAATTAAAAATCAGAGTATAAAAATAGATTGTAAATGAAAACACTAAAACTTTTAATAAAAAAAACGACTTTTGTTTTACTGGCATCAGTAATCGTTATTTCTGTTTCAAATTGTTCCGGTGGCAATAAAAGTGAGCCTTCAGAGGAAACTTCAGCAGAAAGTATGCTTGATAAAGGTGATATAGAGAAACAAGTACGTGAAGTAGTATATCCGTTACCTACTACTTTTGAAGTAACAGAATTGATAAATAAAGTTGAAGCAAGTTACATTATTGGAATATCAAACGATCTGGCAAATGTTGATAAGTATTTTACAGATAAGGATCAGGCCATAAATCTTGGTGTGTATAGCGCAGATTTAAGTTATGCCAGCACTTACAATATGCAGCAGGAAGTAATGACGTACATGGAAGCTTCTGAAACTTTAATTAAGGAACTTGGTATTACAGGTGCATTTTCAAGAGAGTTTGTTGAGGAAGTTGAAGCAAATATCGATAATAAAGATAAACTGGTTGATTTAATAACCAATTCTTTTTATGATACGTATGAATTTCTTATGAAAAACAATAAAGAAGATTTATCATTGTTAGTTCTTGCTGGAAGCTGGATAGAAGCAATGTATATTTCATGTAATGTTTCCGAAATTGTTTATCATAATCCGGAACTGGTTAAGGTTATTTTACATCAAAAATCATCTTTAGATAAACTTATTGAATTATTGGCTCCACATAACGATCACGAAACAATACAGTCTGTTTTGGTTGATTTAAAACCAATAAAAACAATTTATGACAGCGTTGATGAAACAGGCATAACCGAAAGTCAGTTAAATCAGATAATTGAGCAGGCAAATGCTCTTAGAAGTAAAGTTATTTCATAAGCAAATACGATAAAAAAATCATAGCTCATGTGTTTATTTCGCATGAGCTTTTTTTATTCTTCAAATTATTTCTTAAATTTTGTGCCAAATAAGAATCAATGAGTGAATCAATATTAAATGCGTTAATTCATTTATTTGCTATTGTTGCAAATGTTAACCCGGAAGGTGTTACAGCCAAAGGGAGGCAAATAGTTGAACAATATCTGTTACGTTATTTAAGTGGTGAATTTATTAATGAGTATTTAAGGCTATTTGATAATTACTATGAATTTTATCTGAATGAACTGGATTCTGAGGATGTAAGTGCTTTAAAAGACAGCGCTTCATTAATTTCATTTCAAATTTCAAATGTATGTAACCAGATTAAAAAAGGTTTGTTACGCGATGAAAGAGTTATTGTTTTTTTGCAATTACTGGAATTTGTCTATGAAGATCATGTAGTTACAGAGCAGGAATTTGAATTTATTAAAACAGTTTCGAAGTCTTTCAGCCTTTCCGAATATGAATTTAACAATTTTCGCTCATTTATTTTCGAGGGTGATTCGGAAAAACTGGATAATGATAAGGTTCTTATAATCGATAATCAGGTAAAAGAGTGGTCTGACAATCTTGCCTGGATAATGAAAAAGAAAGGCACTCAACAACAAGAGCCATATAAACACATGTTCAGGCAAAATTTATATGGTAAAATAGTTGTTTTCTATATACAATCAATCCAGTCTTTTATATTCAGGTACTTCGGCGAATTAAATCTTTACGTAGCAAATCAGAAAATTAAATCCGGCCGTCCTTATATTTTAAAAAAGGGAGCTATTATTAAAGGGCCGAATATAAAATCAATTTATTATTACGACATAACTTCCCGGTTTATTCAAACTGCGGATGAAAACCTGATAACTTTTTCGGGTACAGATGTAGAGTTTAGATTTAAAAACAGCAAAAACGGTATTCAAAAATTTAATTTTTCTGAGCGATCCGGACAAATGATAGCAATAATGGGTGGTAGCGGTGTCGGAAAATCAACGTTGCTTAATTTGTTAAGTGGGAAAATAAAACCATCTAAAGGAAAAATCAAAATAAACGATCACACAATTCATTCACGAAGCAACTCATTAACAGGATTAATTGGTTATATCCCACAGGATGATTTGTTATTTGAAGAGCTTACAGTTTATCAAAATTTATATTATAATGCTAAATTATGTTTCAGCGATTTTGCTGAACAACAAATTGTTGAAAAAGTTAACACGGTTCTTATTGATCTGGATTTATTTGAAGCAAGAGATTTGCAGGTTGGGAATCCATTAAATAAATTCATCAGTGGTGGTCAGCGTAAAAGATTAAATATAGGATTAGAATTAATGCGCGAGCCTACCATTTTGTTTGTTGATGAACCAACTTCCGGCCTGTCATCAATGGATTCTGAAAAAGTGATGAAGCTGTTAAAGCAACAGACATACAAGGGAAAGCTTGTTATTGCCAATATCCATCAGCCATCCTCTGATATTTTTAAATTATTTGATAAATTGTGGATACTTGATAAAGGTGGATATCCTATATTTCAGGGAAATCCGATTGATGCTATTGTTTATTTTAAAACAATTTCCTCATTGGTTAATGCTGCAGAAAGTGAATGCTCCAGTTGCGGAACTATCAGTCCTGACCAGATATTAAGAATTGTTGAAGAAAAAGAAATAAATGAGTATGGAAAAGAAACGCAGGTAAGAAGAACTTCGCCGGAAACATGGTATTACAGGTATCTGGAAAATATAGAAAATAAAATCGAGGTAAAACCGATTAATGAAGAATTGCCGGATTCGGATTTTAAAATCCCTGATTTTGTAAGGCAGTTTAAAGTGTTTTCTATGCGAAATATGATTTCAAAATTAACCAATAAACAATATTTACTTATCAATTTGCTTGAGGCCCCACTTTTAGCACTAATCCTTGGATTTTTTACAAAATATATAACACCCAACGGTTATGTTTTTGGCGAAAATAAAAACCTTCCTGTATTTCTGTTTATGTCTGTTGTTGTCGCAATTTTTCTTGGATTGACAGTTAGCGCCGAAGAAATTATTAAAGATCGAAAAATATTAGAGAGAGAGCTATTTTTAAGATTGAGTTGGTTTAGTTACATAAATTCTAAAATTATTACACTTTTTGCTATATCAGCGATACAGACATTTATGTTTACAGTTATAGGAAATAGCATACTCGAAATACAGGGTATGTTATTCCCTTTTTGGCTGATTTTATTTTCAGCAGCATGCATGGGGAATATTATTGGTTTAAATATTTCTTCAGGACTGGATTCTGTTATTGCAATTTATATTCTGATCCCTTTAATACTTGTTCCTCAATTATTATTAGGAGGCGCAATGATTAATTTCGATGATTTGCACAAAGGAATAACGAATAAAATCTATGTTCCTTCTATCGGAAATGTTATGACAACCAGATGGGCTTATGAAGCACTTGCAGTTGAGCAGTTTAAAAAGAATAAATTTGAAAAAATCTTTTTCGAAGATGAAAAAATTATTAGCAACGCCGATTATAAAACAGGCTATCTGATACCTAAACTAAAAAATAAACTGGAATTATGTATGGGTAGAAGAGAGGAAGGAATGGATTCTCTGGGTTTAGTTTCTGATTTACGTATTATCTCAAATGAAATTAAACAAATATCAAAGAACAGCGAATTACCCCCTTTTGAATATGTACATCTTTTAAATTATACTGATTTTAACGAAAGTGTAATGGAAGAAACTTATTACGGATATTTAGGTTATCTGGAAATGAGTTTGTTGGAAGAAGCAAAAAAAGCAAATGATCGTCGCGATGCAAAATATCAGGAAATGATTGAAGAATTGGGAAGCGAGGAATTTGTGGAGTTTAAACAGAAGTATTATAACAAGAAACTTGCTGATATTGTGTTGAACAGAAGCGAAATAAACAAGATTTTTAAAACAAATACACGATTAATTCAAAAAAAGGATCCGGTATTTATGGAGCCAACATCAAATATTGGAAGAGCGCATTTTTTTGCTCCTGTAAAAATTGTAAATAAAGTTAAAATTGATACCCTGTGGTATAATTTACTGATGATGTGGATTATTTCCGGCTTATTATATTTTGCCTTAATTTTTGATTTATTGCGAAAAGGTCTTATGTATTTGCAGTCTTTAAATATTAAAGAAAGGTTTTTTGTAAAAGACAAAATGTAATGTGCAGTATTACAGACAAGTGTGGAATATTTTGTGATTGGTAACCAAAATAAAATCATTACGTATTAAACTAAAAGTATCTCTGTTAAATAATATTTTGGAATGAGCCTTACAATAAAAAAATCTCTTGACACACCTTATATTCATCTTGAAAAAGGGTTAATAAAGATGGAAGGCAGGCTAATGCCTGAAAACATTTTAGTATTTTTTAAACCGGTTGATAAATGGATTAAAGAATATATCAAAAAGCCGGCCGCAAATACAAAAATTGATTTATCCCTGTCATATTTAAATAGTTGCTCAACAAAGCATGTTTGTGATATGCTAAAAGTCCTTAATGATAAGTACATTGAAGGTTATGATATGAAAGTTGTCTGGACATATGAAGAGGGTGACGATTCTGGTCTGGAAACGGGAAAAGATCTTGAATCTATGAGTAGCATTCCTTTTGAATTTAATATGACAGAAACCAGAGTCAAAGAAAGAAAAAGACTTAAGGTTAAAAATAAATTAACCGGTAAAACAGGAGAAATTTCACTTAGATACTGGGAAACGATAAAAAGAAACGGTCACGAAAGAGATTTTGAATTGTTAGAAAACGTTTGAGACTACTCTCCGTTATAACCTCTTATTATTCCACGCTCAGAATTTCTTATAAAATCAAGAATATATTCTTTTTCTTCTGATTCAGCTATTTCAGATTCAATGTTTTTCAGCGCCTGGGCAACATTTTGTTCTTTAATAAAAATTTCACGGTAAATATTCTGTATCAGACTAATTGTTTCATTTGAGAAACCTCTTCTGCGCAAACCAACAGAATTTACACCAACATACGATAAAGGTTCTCTTGCAACAGTAATATAAGGAGGAACATCTTTTCTTACCAGTGAGCCACCTGATATCATAACATGACCACCAATATTCACAAATTGATGAATCTGAACATCGCCGCTTATTATAGCAAAATCATCAATTTTTATTTCTCCGGCAACATTTGTGCTGTTTGAAATAATTATATTGTTTCCAAGAAAACTATCATGTCCAATATGTACATATGCCATTAAAAGACAATTGTTTCCTACCACAGTTTTTCCTTTAGAGACAGTTCCTCTATTTACCGTAACACATTCTCTTAAAGTAGTATTATCTCCAATCTTTGCTGTAGTTTCTTCTCCGCTAAATTTTAAATCCTGAGGTATTGCAGAAACAACGGCTCCCGGAAATATTTTACAATTTTTCCCTATTCTTGCACCTTCCATAATTGTTGCATTCGGCCCTATCCATGTGTCGTCTCCAATTACAACATTTTTATCAATCCAGGCAAAAGCCTCAATTTTAACATTTTTACCAATTTTTGCTTCCGGATGTATGTACGCTAATTCCCGATTCATATGATTAGTTTTCTTTTATTTTTGAAACCTGTGCCATTAATTCACCTTCCATAACAAGATCATCGCCAACAAAGGCCTGCCCGAACATATTAACCAAACCACGTCTTATAGGCGAGATAAGTTCCATCCTGAAAATTATTGTATCTCCGGGAATTACTTTTCTTTTAAATTTTACTTTATCAATTTTCAAAAATAAAGTTTGATAATTTTCCGGATCTTCAACCTTGCTAAGAGCTAAAATGCCTCCAACTTGTGCCATTGCTTCTATCTGTAAAACTCCCGGCATGATAGGTTCGTTAGGAAAATGTCCCATAAAGAAATTTTCATTCATGGTAACATTTTTTATTCCAACAACCGAATTCTCATTCAATTCGATTACTTTATCAATTAAAAGGAAAGGATATCGATGAGGTAATAACTTCTTAATTTGATTTATATCGTATACAGCTTTTTTAGTTGAGTCATATTTTGGAATAGCAATCCTTGATAATTCCTTTTTTATATTATCCTTAATTATTTTAGCTAGTTGAGTATTTGCAAAATGTCCCGGACGCGATGCTACAATTTTGCCTTTTATCGGTCGCCCAATTAAAGCCAAATCACCAATAATATCCAGCAATTTATGACGTGCAGGCTCATTACTAAATCGCAAATCAACATTATTTAAAATTCCTTCTTTAACTTTAACATGAGGCTTGTTAAATAAATCGGCCATCCTATTAAGTTCCTCTTGCGAAACTTCATTTTCCATAATAACGATAGCGTTTTGCAAATCGCCTCCTTTAATCAGGTTGTGTTTTAAAAGAAACTCTAATTCATGAAAAAATACAAATGTTCTTGATGGTGCTATTTCTTTTTCAAAATCATGCGAAGGATGATATGATGCATATTGATGTCCTAAAACTTTTGAATTATAATCAACCATTACATCGACAGAAAAATGATCATCCGGATAAGCTACAAGTTCAATGTTGTTTTCTTCGTCGCGAAAAACAGTACGTTCCTTTATTATGTAATAATTTTTTTCTGCTTCTTGTTCAACAATTCCTGCTTTTTTAAGTGCCTCAACATATTTAATTGAGCTGCCATCAAGGATAGGAGCTTCCGGTCCGGTAAATTCCATTAAAATATTATCGAGTTCTAAACCAACCAAAGAAGCCAAAACGTGTTCTATAGTATGAATTTGTACCCCATTTTCTTCTAATGTAGTTCCCCGCGAGGTATCAACAACGTTATCTACTATCGGAGTAATAAACGGACTTCCCTCAAGATCAGCACGTTGAAGCTTGAGTCCATGATTAATTGGTGCAGGATGAAAAGTTAATTGAACATCATATCCGGTATGTAATCCTTTTCCCGATAAAGAGATTGATTCTTTTATAGTTTTCTGTTTTTGCGACATATTAAATAATTATTAAATTCGATCTCAATAATAAAAAAAATCGTCGCAAGTTACAAAAAATCGGGTTAATTCCCGTGCAAGAAATTCGAATATATAAAAAAAGTAAGATTAAAAAGCTTTCTATTCCCCTTTAAGCTTCTTTAATTCGTTTTCTAATTCTTTGACTCTTTTATATAAATCGGGGAGTTGTTTGTACACAACAAACGATCTTTGGAATTCACGAATATTAAAAGCAGGAGTTCCCATAACTATACTTCCTGGTTCTTTTATTGTATTTGGTATTCCGGCTTGAGGCGTAACTTTAACTCCATCGGCAATTATTATATGTGGGGCGGCTGCTGATTGACCTCCAAACTGACAGTTTTTACCAACTTTTGTCGATCCTGCAATTCCCACTTGAGCTGCCATAACCGTATTTTCTTCAATTTGAACATTATGTCCTATTTGAATTAGATTATCTAATTTCACGCCTTTTTTAATAAATGTAGACCCCATTGTAGCTCTGTCGATAGTAGTATTAGATCCAACTTCAACATTATCTTCAATAACTACATTGCCTAATTGTGGTATTTTTCGGTAAACGTTATTTTCATCAGGAGCAAATCCAAAACCGTCGGAACCAATTACAGCACCAGAATGAATAATACAATTTTCGCCAATTATACATTCGTGATAAACTTTAACACCGGAATTTAGCGTTGTATTCTTTTTAACTGTTACGTCATCATCAATAAATACATGAGGAAATAATTTGGCATTGTCCTCTATTACAGCATTTTCTCCAATATATACAAACGGAGCAATATAAACTCCATCACCAATTTTTGCAGATTCTTCAATAAATGCCAAAGAACTTATTCCTTGTTTTACAGGCTTGGCTTGTTCTGCCAATTCAAGAAGTTTTGCAAAACTTTCATAGGCGTTTTCAACTTTAATTAATGTCGCAGAAACAGGGTTTTCAAGTTCAAAATCTTTATTAATAAGAACTATAGAAGCTTCAGTGGAATATAGATATTTACTGTATTTAGGATTTGCAAGAAAAGCAAGAGTTCCGTCCTTTGCTTCTTCTATTTTAGCAACATTATTTACTTTTACTTCAGGATTTCCAACAACCTGGCCATTTAAAAATTCGGCAATTGCTTTAGCTGTAAATTCCATGTTTATTGAGTTAGATTTAAATGCAAAAGTAGTATTTAAAAATCAGATTCAGTTAATTTCTTTCGGATAACACAAAAAATATTTTTTAACGGTTTTTGACAGTATAGCTGTGTTAAGCATATCTGAAGCATCTGCAATATCCAGCAGTGAACCGTCTTTATATAAAATGCGGATTTTGTCATCGAAGGCGCTATAGGCATTTTTACTTATATGATCTGTAAATACAAAGTATTTTAATTCAGAGCCTTTTAGATTTAGTATTTTAGATGCTTTTTCAGTTAACTGTGATATTTTTTCAGGACTAAATGGTTTATCCTGAATTTCGATTTTAAACAGCTGCCTGTTTAATAATCTTTTTGATAGTTCAGATAGTACTGTATCCTTATTTTTGGTCCAATGTTTTATTAAAACAAGAACGTCAGCATCATCAATTGCTGAAAAATTTTCCAGGATAGTTAGTATTTCAAAATTATCAATTCCGGGATTAGTCAGAAAAAACTCAAATTCTTTGGATAAATAAACTTCCTTATTTTCAGAGATCAAAATCTTAACCCGTTTAAATATTTGTAATAATAATTGTTCGGCTGAAACTACCGTTTTATGTAGATATACCTGCCAGTACATTAACCAGCGCGCAATAAGAAACTTTTCAACGGAATAAACGCCTTTTGCCTCAATAACAAGTTGATCATTAACCACATTTAACATTTTTATTATTCTGTCAGATCCAATTACACCTTCCGAAACGCCGGTGTAAAAACTGTCACGTCTGAGATAATCCAGCCTGTCAACATCAAGCTGACTTGAAACCAGTTGATGTAGAAATTTTTTGTGATATTGATTTTTGAAAATTTTTATTGCAAGATTCAGTTTTCCATTAAACTCTTTATTGAGAACTTCCATGAACAGAACAGAAAGCTCTTCGTGATTGTACTTTTCAATAATAATTTTTTCAAAAGTATGGGAAAAAGGACCATGTCCTGTGTCATGCAACAGAATTGCCAATGAAACAGCTTCTTCTTCATCAGTTGTAATTAATATCCCCTTTGATCTGAGAACACTGATAGCTGAACTTAACAAATGTACAGCTCCCAAAGTGTGTTGAAATCTGGTGTGTACAGCTCCGGGGTAAACATAATCCGTCAGACCCAATTGTTTTATTCTTCTTAATCTCTGAAAATATTTGTGCTCAATTATATCATATATAATTTCAGAAGGTATATTTATTAATCCATAAACAGGATCATTCACAATTTTGCGTTTATTTGACCAGTTTTCTTTCACAATTATCTAAATTTAGTATATGCAAAAATACAAGAAATAAAAGAATTAATAATATAACCGGAACCTCGCAGGGTCTAATAAATTTCGATAAAAGAACTTCAAATATTAAAAACCCCTAATTTTCAAGGCAATAATTTTGTGTTTTCCGGGAATATTTATACTTTTGCGGCTGAAACGTGCGGGATTTGTGTAAGGGGACATAGTCCCCTTTATTATTACTTAGAAGGAAGATGATAAGCAAAGATACGATACAGGAAATAATTGAAGATATTGTAAAGGAGAAAAATGCTTTTATTGTAGATATAAAAGTAAGTTCTGCAAATAGAATAAATATTGAAATTGACAGTACTAAAGGGTTTTCAATAAGTGACTGCGTTGAAGTAAGCAGATTGGTTGAAAGTAAGCTGGACAGGGAAAAAGAAGATTATGAACTGGAAGTTGCTTCCGCAGGATTGTCGGAGCCATTTAGAGTAATTCAACAATATCAGAAGAATATTGGAAATGAAATTGAAACGTTAACACTTGAAGGAAAAAAAATAAATGGTGTGCTTTCAATTGTTTCTGATGATGGATTTCAAATTGAAGAATCAAAAATGGTTAAAGTTGAAGGCAAAAAGAAAAAGCAAAATATTATAGAAAAACATGATTTTTCCTTTGATAAGGTTAAATCAACAAAAGTTATTATAAAATTTAAATAAAGAAAAATATATAAAGTAAGATGGAGAATTTGAATTTGATCGACACGTTTTCTGAATTTAAGGAGTTAAAGAATATCGATCGTGCAACGATGATGACTGTTCTTGAAGATGTTTTCCGTAATTTATTACTAAAGAAATTCGGAACAGATGAAAACTTTGATATTATTATCAATATTGACAAAGGAGACTTTGAAATATGGAGAAATCGTGAAGTAGTTAAAAATAGCGATATTGAAGATGAAAATCTGCAGATAACATTAACTGAGGCAAAGAAAATTGACGATGATTATGAAGTTGGGGAAGAAGTTACGGACGAAGTAAAACTTCTTGATTTTGGAAGAAGAGCTATTTTGGCTTTACGACAAAACCTTACTAACCGTATTCTGGATCTCGAAAAAAATAATATCTACGAAAAATATAAAGACAAGATTGGTGATATTGTTACCGGAGAAGTATACCAGGTGTGGAAGAAAGAAATTTTAACTCTTGATGATGAAGGAAACGAGCTGATTCTTCCCAAAACAGAACAAATACCATCTGATTATTTCAGAAAAGGTGATACAATCCGAGCAGTTGTTGTTAGGGTTGAGATGAAAAATAATAATCCTTTAATTATTTTATCACGTACATCAACTGTATTTCTTGAAAGATTATTTGAACTTGAAGTACCTGAAATTTTTGATGGTCTTATTACAATTAAAAAGATTGTTAGAATTCCTGGAGAAAGAGCAAAGGTTGCTGTGGAATCATATGATGAAAGAATTGATCCTGTTGGAGCTTGCGTTGGTATGAAAGGATCAAGAATTCATGGAATTGTAAGAGAGCTTAAAAACGAAAATATTGATGTGATTAATTTCACAAACAACAAGCAGCTATTTATTCAAAGATCATTAAGTCCGGCAAAAATAATTTCTATCAAAATTAATGAAGAGGAAAAACGAGCCGATGTTTATTTATTACCTGAAGAAGTTTCGCTTGCAATTGGGAAAGGTGGTTTGAATATTAAACTAGCTGGTCAACTTGCCGGATATGAGATTGATGTTTATCGCGAAACAGACGGACAAGATGATGAAGATGTAAGCATTGATGAATTCTCTGATGAAATAGAAAGCTGGATAATCGATGAACTGAAAGCAGTAGGATGCGATACAGCAAAAAGTGTACTGGAATTATCAAGGGAAGATCTAATTAAAAGAACTGATCTTGAGGAAGAAACAGTGGATGAGGTAATAAAGATTATTAAATCAGAATTTGAGTAAATTGTACAATATTATAAATTAGTATATTTTTGGTTTTTTGGTATATATAACAGGCTTAGGCACATAATATGGGAACAGAAAAAGCAACAAGACTTAGTAAGGCAGCAAGAGAATTTAATGT
>JAHOYT010000044.1 GCA_019038645.1 Bacteroidales bacterium | reverse complement strand
TTTATAATTAATAAAATAAAATTATGAGAAAACTATTACTTCTTTTTTTAACGGTTATTTTTTTACCTGGAATATTAATATCTCAGGAAACAGGACAAGAAACCAGTGTAACGTTAAGTGGTTATGTAAGATATGAATTGTTTTTTGATACTTATGAATCTGTTGATACGCGGGACGGTGAGGTATATTTATATCCTTTATCGGAAAACCTTGATATTAATGGAAACGATATAAACAAAAATTTCCAGATAAACATGCTTGGTTTGCAGGCAAGACCCAGAATTACGGCAGTTGGTCCTAATGCTTTTGGTGCTAAAATTACAGGAGTGCTGGAAGGAGACTTTTTAGGAGTTTCTCAGGCTGATGTAAGAATGCTCAGGTTACGTCATGGATTTCTTAATTTAAAATGGGAAAGCTCAGAATTATTATTAGGACACACGTGGCATCCAATGTTTGTTGCTGAATGTTTTCCCGCTACGGTTTCGATGGGGGCAGGTGTTCCGTTTCATGTTTTAAACCGTGCTCCACAGGCAAGATATACGGTTAATTTGGGTAATACAATGTCTGTAATGGGAGCAATACTTATACATGGTTATCATAAAAGTTCAGGTCCTGCAGATGCTCAAAGAAATTCAGGATTGCCGGATATGCAGTTTCAGTTTAAGCTTAAAACAGACTATATATTTAGTTCATTTACTGCAGGATATAAATTTTTAACTCCAAGATTAGAAACAATTGATGGTGTTAAAACAAATGAAACAATAGGTAGTTTCAATGTTGCTGCAAACACAAAG
Organism: Bacteroidales bacterium; assembly: GCA_019038645.1. Classification (GTDB taxonomy): domain Bacteria; phylum Bacteroidota; class Bacteroidia; order Bacteroidales; family UBA12077; genus UBA12077. Next base: position 41,701 of record JAHOYT010000044.1, on the reverse strand, counting down.
CTAACTTTTAACCCTGTAACAATAAAGGTCGAAGGTATTTATGGACAAAATCTTACTAATTTTGTTATGATCGGAGGTTATGGTGCTACTGAAGCTCCTACAGGACCTACACGAGTTGATGATTATGAATATACCAATATAAATACTATGTCGGTTTGGTCGGATGTTGCATTTAACTTTGATTTTCTTGAAGTAGCTGTTTTTGGCGGATATTCATCAAATCTTGGAGCTACAGGAGATTATTATTCTTTAACCACTCCAACACAAACTTATACAAGAGGTGAAGATATTCAATACATCTTCAGAGTGTCACCAAGGGTTATTGTAAAATCAGGCAAAACTGATTTCGGACTTGAATATATGGTAACAGGTGCTGCTTATGGTACTTTAGATGCTATTAATCCTGAATATGCTTTTACTGATACAGATAAACCAACAATTAATAGTAGAATGATATTTTCAGCAAGATATAAGTTCTAAATTTGCAAATGATTTGAACAAAAAAGAGAGCTCTGTTTTGAGCTCTCTTTTTTTATTGTAATATTAATTATTTAAAATCGATACATCGGCTTACAACCATTTTACAGGCATTAGTATTTCCTAATTCGCATGCCTTGTGAAAATCTTCACAGGCTTCATCGTCTTTTACCTGTTTAATATATATCATTCCCCGGTTATAATATGCAAAAGGGTTTTCCGGATCAATTTCTATCACCGTATTAAAATCTTTAAGTGCTTCTTCATATTCCATAGTCTGATAATAAAGATATCCTCTGTAAATAAATACATTAGGGTTGCTGTCATCGAGTTGGATTGCTTTAGAATAATCATTAAGCGCTTCATCATAAGCCATTAATTTTTGATATGCAGCACCTCTGTTTACATAAATTTTATTTTCAAATGCTTTATCACTTATTCCCTGAGCAAGATCAAGAGCTCTGTTTAAATCTTCTATTGCATCTTTGAATTTTCCTTTATGAATAAGAACCTTCCCTCTGGTTAAATAAAACTGTGGATAATCTGAGTTTTTTTCTATTGCATTTTCAATTATTTTTCCCGCGCCTTTATAATCTTCCATTAATATCAGTAAACTTGCCTTACCGTCTAATGCCGGAGCATATGAAGGAAGGTAATCCAGTGCTTCATTGAACTTTTCCAGTGCTTCTTCGTAATTATTCAGCGAAATCAGCTGGGTACCCATATTTACCAATGATTTTACATCAGGTTGAGAATAAAGAGATGTATTTAGAATTAAAATTGAAATTATAAAAAGAAAATGCTTCATTTTGTTTTAATTTAAAACAGATGCTTTACTTCGTGAAAATAATAAATATTTTTCAATTTTGTAAGCTTAAACGGAAGATTCAAACAAAGTTCTGTTAACAATCGACCTGCCCAGTGTTATTTCATCAGCGTATTCCAGTTCGTCTCCAATAGCAACACCTCTTGCAAGAGTTGTAATTTTAATATTATAGTTTTTAAATTTCTTGTATAAATAAAAATTGGTTGTATCACCTTCCATTGTTGTACTCAAAGCAAAAATCAACTCTTTAACGATACCGTCTTCAAGTTTTTTCTTAAGTGTGTCGATTTTTAAATCATTTGGCCCGATACCATCCATCGGCGAAATAATACCACCTAACACATGGTAAATACCATTAAACTGATGTGTGTTTTCAACAGACATTACATCTCTTGCGTTTTCAACAACACAAATAACAGAAGTATCCCGCGATAAATCATTACATATATTGCAAATATCAGTATCTGAAATTGTATTACAACTCGTGCAGTGCTTTATTTCGTTCCTGAGCTTTATTAGAGTTTCTCCAAAATGTGTTACATCTTCTTTTTCCTGATTTAATAAATGAAGTACTAATCGTAGTGCCGTTTTTCTTCCGATCCCGGGCAATTTTGAAAATTCATCAACTGCACTTTCTAACAATTTGGAGGTAAAATTCTGTATATTCATTCTAAAAATATAATATTAAGTTATCCCCAAAAATAATATCAAACCCGGCGATTAGCAATTTTTTGTTACAATTGTTTTTTTTATCCTTGTATTTAAAATATAATAATATGTCACCGACTTTAGTTTTTAGCATAATAACAGGATACTTTTTAGTGTTAATGTTAATATCCTCTATTACTTCCAGAAAATCAGATACAGCTTCCTTTTTTACAGCGAACAGAAAATCGCCGTGGTTTTTGGTTGCATTTGGAATGATCGGAGCATCATTGTCAGGAGTAACATTTATTTCGGTTCCTGGCGATGTTGGAAATACAGGATTTGCTTATTTTCAGATGGTAATGGGCTATTTAGTCGGGTATTTTATTATTGCTACTGTATTACTTCCATTGTATTATAAGCTAAATCTGGTTAGTATTTATACGTACTTAAAGCAGCGTTTCGGAAAAATGGCCTATTTGACAGGATCGGGATTTTTTCTGTTATCAAGAACCATTGGTGCTTCTTTTCGATTATTTTTAGTAGCTGGCGTTTTGCAAATAGCATTCTTTAATGCTTTAAATGTTCCTTTTGCAGTTACCGTTTTGGTTACTATCTCGTTAATTTGGGTATATACGTTTCGTTCTGGTATAAAAACTATTGTATGGACAGATACATTGCAAACGTTTTTCATGATTACAGCAATTATTATTACAATCTATATCATTAAGGATCAAATGGGTTTTGCTTTGACTGAACTTATTAACGAAGTAAGAATTTCGGATAAATCAGACATATTTGTTAGTGACTGGAAATCCGGAATAAATTTCTTCAAACAGTTTTTTGCAGGTGCTTTCATAGCAATTGCCATGACTGGTCTTGATCAGGATATGATGCAGAAAAACCTGACGTGTAAAAACATAAAAGATGCACAAAAAAATATGTTGTGGTTTAGTTTATCATTGTTGCCCGTAAACTTACTTTTCTTATTCCTTGGAGCTGTGTTATTTATGTTTGCAAATGAAGTTGGAATTGAATTTTTTAGTGACCCGGAAGGGAAACTTTTATTTATTTTTGATGGGATACAATATAATACAGATTACTTATTTCCTGTTCTTGCATTGAATTATTCAGGTCTTTTGGCGGGAATTGTATTTCTTCTTGGGATTATTGCTGCTGCCTTTTCAAGTGCAGATTCTGCACTTACATCTCTTACTACAGCTTTTTCAATAGATTTTTTAAATTTAGATATTAACCGTCAGGATAATCAAATAAGGAAAGTAAAAAGAAGAGTACATTTAATGTTTTCGGCTTTAATATTTACAGTGATTGTACTTTTTAAATATTTAAATAACGAAAATGTTATTACTGCGGTTTTCAGGGTAGCCGGATATACATATGGGCCATTATTGGGCCTTTATGCATTTGGGTTATTTACAAAATTTAAAACAAAGGATAGGCTTATTCCGGTAATTGCTGTTTTATCGCCTGTTATCTGTTTTGTATTAAGTCATTATTCTGAGGTAATTTTTAACGGTTATCAGTTTGGATTTGAATTGTTAATTTTAAATGGCTTATTAACTTTTCTGGGCTTATTTATTTTTAAAGAGAAAAATATAGATAATTGATAATAAGAAAAGCGCTCCTGAATTTCGGAGCGCTTTTCTTAACTGTATTTTTTATTCAGTATTAATTTCACCAACAAAATTTGAAATTAAACTATTTTTGTTTTTTGTCGTGCTGATATATTTCAGCTATAATTTTTTTGTACTTTTCAGTAACAAAATTTCGCTTTAATTTTTGTGTAGGTGATAATTCTCCAGTGTCCGGGCTCCATTCTTCACAAACAAGCCTGAATCGTTTAATTTTTTCGTGTTCGCCCAGTGTTAAATTATATTTGGTTACTTCTTTCTGATAACGAGCTATAACTTTTGGTGTAGTAACTAAATCTTTATTATCGCGATATTGAACGTTATGAATAGAGCACCAATCATGTAAAAATTTAAAATTGGGCGATAATAAAGCACTTGCAAATTTTTCATTTTCTCCTATAACCATTAACTGCTCAATAAAAAATGATTCTTTAAATTTATTTTCAATTACCTGTGGAGCAATGTATTTACCACTTGAAGATTTAAACATTTCTTTCTTGCGATCCGTAATTTTCAGGAAGCCTGCTTTGTCAACATGTCCAATATCACCTGTATGAAACCAGCCGTCTTCATCAATAGCTTCTTTAGTAAGTTCCGGAGCTTTGTAATAACCCAACATTAAATTTGGACCTTTGGATAATATTTCGCCGTCATCTGCGATTCTAACCTCAATATTTTCAAGTATTGGACCAACTGTCCCAAATTTGATAGCTTCCGGTGTTTTAGTATTTACTGCTATTACAGGAGAAGTCTCAGTTAGACCATAACCTTCCAGAACTGTAAATCCTACTGCCGTAAATATTTTTGCTAATCGAACTTGCAGAGCAGCTCCACCACAAACTATTAAAAGTTCTTCACCACCTAAAGCTTCTTGCCATTTACTAAAAATCAGTTTGCGTGCAATTTTAAGTTTGAAATTATAAAAATACCGATGCTTATTATTTATACGATATCTTAATCCAAGATTTACTGCCCAGAAAAAGATTTGTTTTTTAATGAAAGAAAGGTTACGTCCTTTTCCAATTATTCCATCATATACTCTCTCTAATAAGCGAGGAACTGTACCGAACATATGTGGTTTCACCTCTTTGATATCAGTTGTAATTGTCCCAAGGCTTTCGGCATAGTATACACTCATTCCTTTATATTGCAAATGATAATTTAGCATACGTTCCAATACATGACATAAGGGTAAAAAGCTTAATGCTCTGTGTCCCAATCCTAAACTATGCGCTTTTGTTGTGCTAACAATATTTGAAACCAAGTTATTGTGAGTAAGCATAACTCCTTTTGGGAATCCTGTTGTTCCCGAAGTATAAATTAAAGTAACCATTTCATCTTTTTCAATGCCGGCTTTAATTTTTTGTACTTCGTCTTTATATTTTTCTTCGTTCTTTTTTCCTTCTTCAATAATGGTATTCCATGAGGGTAATTCTTCAATATCGTCAAATGAATAAAGTGATTTTATTGAATCAACATTCTTAACAACAGAACTTATTTTACTCCACAATGATTTGCTTGATACAATAACTGCCTTTGCTTCAGAGTGTTTAAATATATACTCATATTCTTCCGATCCAATGGTTGGATATATTGGAACATGAATCACCCCAATTTGCGCAAAGCCCATATCAACAAAATTCCATTCAGGTCTATTGTTTGATATCGTAGCAACTTTATCTCCTTTTTTAAAACCTAATGCTAAAAGACCATAACTTATCCAATTAGCATAATTAATGTAATCCGAAGAACTGTATTTTACCCATTTACCGTCTTCTTTTCCAACGAGGGCATCTTCAATATCGTATAATTCTTTGTATCTGTCCAGTAAATCAAAAGTTCTAGTAATGTTCATAGTCTAAAAATTTAAGAGTTTGGATTCCAAATATACAAATTTATTTATTTTATCATAATTTATCAGAAAGTCTTATTGTTAAAGAGGTTTAGCCTTACACACAATTGTTGTTAATGCTTAAAGTAGGTAAGCATGAATTAGTTGAAGAATAGTCCGGTCGAAAAAAAAGAATGATTTTAAGTATAAGAAAACACAATAACATGTATTGTTTTATTAGCGGGAATTAATCCTAAAAAGCAGAAAAGTATTCGGAGTTATTGCTATTAAAACGGAGCAATCTTGTAATTAACAAAAAAGATTACTCAATTAAATACATGGCAGATTTCTAATAAATTATTTATTGAATATATTCCTTTACTTTTTGAATTGCGGCATCCAAACCTTTCGGGTTTTTACCTCCGGCATTAGCGTAAAACGCTTCACCTCCACCACCACCCTGTATTTCATTAGAAACTCCACGGATTATTTGTGACGCATGCCATCCTTTTTCTTCTACAAGAGATTCTGAAATCATTATTGACAAACTAGCTTTCCCATTAATTTCAGCACCAATAACCAAAACAAGATTTTCAATTTCGTTTTTAAGCTGAAAGGAAATATCCTTTATGGCAGCGGCAGAATTTAAACCAACTTTATAACCAATAAAATTTACGTCATTAATTTCCTGTACTTGCTCTTTTAAGTGTTTTTTAATTGCCTGAGCCTGCTCACTGGTCATTTCTTCAATTTGTTTATTTAAAACGGTAACTTCATCGAATAAGGATTTTACGCTTTCAACAATATTTTTAGGATTTTTAAATAAAGTTTTTATCTCATTTAATTCCTGTATCTGATTAAATACATATTCAACTACCTTTTCACTTGTAATTGCTTCAATTCTTCGAATTCCTGCAGCAATGGAGCTTTCGCTTGTGATTTTGAAAAACCCTATTTGTCCGGTATTGGAAACGTGGGTTCCGCTACAAAGCTCAATTGAATCTTCAAATTTTATTACACGAACGGTATCATCGTATTTTTCACCAAATAAAGCAATTGCTCCCATGTCAGAAGCTGCTTTTATCGAAATGCTTCGATGTTCTTCCAATGAAATATTCTGTCTGATTTTTTCATTAACCAGCACTTCAATCTGTTTTATTTCGTCTTCGGTAAGTTTCTGAAAATGACTAAAATCAAATCGTAAATAATCAGGATGCACTAATGATCCTTTTTGCTCAACATGTTCACCTAAAATATCTCTTAGGGCATAATGCAAAAGATGTGTTGCAGTATGATTATTTGCGGTAGAAACTCTTTTATTAGAATTAACTACTGCCTTAAAATCTGCTTTTGGATCAACAGGTAGCTTATCTGTAATATGAATAGTTAAATTGTTTTCCTGAATTGTATTTACAATACTAATTTTTTCATCATTGGCTTCAATATATCCTGTATCACCAACCTGTCCACCACTTTCTGCATAAAATGGAGATATATTAAATACTAGCTGATATAATTCTTTATTTTTTTGTTTTACTTTTCTATATCTGGTAATTTTTATTTCAGTTTCTAAATAATCATAACCCACAAATTCTTCTACATCATCTTTTAAAAGTTCAATCCAATCTTCTGTATCAATACTCGCTGCATTTCTCGATCTGTTTTTTTGATTTTCCATTTCTTCTTCGAACTCTTTTTTATTTACTGCAAGATCGTGTTCTTTTGCAATGAGTTCTGTTAAATCAAGAGGGAAACCGTAAGTGTCATAAAGTTCGAATGCTATTTTACCCGAAATAACATTATAATCCTTATCTTCAGTGGATTTTATTATTTTATCAAGCAAACGAATTCCGGTTTCGAGTGTTCTTAAAAAAGAAGTTTCTTCTTCAAAAATTACTTTTTCAATTAATTCCTTCTGATTTTTTAATTCCGGATATGCATCTCCAAGCACATCAATTAAAACATGAATAAGTTTATAAATAAAAGGTTCGTTAAAACCTAAAAAGGTATAACCGTACCTTACTGCACGACGAAGAATACGTCTTATAACATATCCGGCTTTAACATTTGATGGTAACTGTCCGTCTGTAATAGAAAAACAAATTGCCCTCAAATGGTCAGAAATTACACGCATAGCAATGTCAGATTGTTCGTCTTTGCCATATTTTACACCAGAATCCTTAGCAATAGCCTGAATCAAAGGCTGAAAAATATCAGTATCATAATTCGAATTTACACCTTGTAATGCCATACATAGTCTTTCAAAACCCATTCCGGTATCAACATGTTTATTCGGAAGTAATTCTAAAATACCGTTTGCTTTCCTGTTATATTGAATAAATACCAGATTCCAGATTTCTATTACCAGCGGGTGATCCTTATTTACTAATTCGGCACCTGAAATCTTATTTCGTTCATCATCACTTCTTATATCAATATGAATCTCAGAACAAGGTCCACAAGGGCCTGTTTCTCCCATTTCCCAAAAATTATCCTTTTTAGAACCATTTAGTATACGTTCAACAGGAAGAAATTTTTCCCAATGCTCTTTTGCATCGGAATCCAGTTCCAGGTTATCATCTTTGCTTCCTTCAAAAATGGTAGCATATAATCTGTCCTTATTTATTTTCATTTCTTTTACCAGAAATTCGAATGCCCATTCAATAGCTTCTTTCTTAAAATAGTCACCAAAAGACCAGTTCCCCAGCATTTCAAACATTGTATGGTGATAAGTATCGTGGCCTACCTCTTCTAAATCGTTATGCTTACCGGAAACCCGCAAACATTTTTGTGAATCGGCAACACGTTTATTTTTTGCGGTATTATTTCCTAAGAAAATATCCTTAAACTGATTCATTCCCGCATTTGTAAACATAAGAGTCGGATCGTTTTTCACAACCATTGGGGCTGATGAAACTATCGTATGATTTTTGCCGGCAAAAAAACTTAAAAATTTACTTCTGATTTCTTTCGAATTCATAAAAACCTATTTTAAAAACAGTTAAAACTCATTAATTAAAATATAGAATAATATAATAACAGGGTTGTAAAATTAATTTATTTAAATTAGATTTGTCGCTAACCTTATGTTTTTTTATAGTTACTTGATAAAGATTTAATTAGAATATGCCTAAAATCAAATATCAATTTGATTCAAAAACTCTTACATTTAAAAAGGTAAAGTTAGTCTGGAAACAAAAATTTACCAGAGCTTTTATGTTTTTATTCGTTACGGGATTTTCTGCGTTAATGTTAAATTTAACATATACTTCGTTCTACAAGACTCCAAAAGTAATAATGCTTGAGGAAGAGCGGGAAAATATTTTATCAGCGTATGATATGTTAAATGAGCAATTAGGAGATATTGATTTTATAGTCAGCGATATACAGCAAAGAGATGATTATTTATACAGATCTATTTTTGAATTGAAACCTATTCCACCATCCGTTAGAGAAGCAGGTTTTGGTGGTACAAACCGGTATCATGATCTGGAAGGATATGAAAATTCTGATATATTGATAGAAACATTTAAGAGAGTTGATGTAACCTCGAAAAAGATATATGTTCAGTCAAAATCTTTTGATACAGTAATTGAATTAGCAAAGAACAAGGAAAAAATGATTGCCTGTATTCCGGCAATACAACCAGTAGCTATAAAGGATTTTACAAGAATAAGTGATTATTTTGGATCAAGACGGGATCCTTTTACAGGCAAATCAACAATGCATCATGGTATGGACTTTACAGGACCTGAAGGTTCTGACATTTTTTCAACCGGAGAAGGAGTTGTAGTGGAATCCGGTTATTCTTTTCATGGATATGGGAATCGTGTCGTTATTGATCATGGGTACGGCTATAAGACAGTTTATGCACACCTGAAAAAGATATTTGTTGATGAGGGACAAAAAGTAAAACGTGGTGATGTTATTGGAAGCCTTGGTAATACTGGTCGTTCAACAGGTGCTCATTTACATTATGAAGTGAAATTATATAACAAACCAATAGATCCTATTAACTACTATTTTAATGATATCAGTGCTCAGGAATTTGATTTAATGGTCGCTGCCTGCTCAAAAAGACGCAATCCAATGGATTAATTTTAAAATATTTCCTTATATTTGAGCCATAATTAACTGAATACATGGCAAAAGTAAAATATAAATTTAATCATAGCAGCCTTAGTTACGATAAAATTGTACTTTCAAATAAGCAAAAGTTCTATCGCATATTGACTTACTTTACAGCTACCTTATTAATTGCAGTTATTTACAACCTTTTTTTCATTCTGTTTTTCGATACCCCAAAAGAAAAGGGTCTTATTCGTGAAAACAAACAGTTAATATCTCAGTATGACGTGTTGAATAACCAATTTGATCTTGTTGAAAAAACGCTGGAAGATCTTCAGAAACGAGATGATAATATATACCGTGTTATTTTTGAAGCTGAACCAATTCCTCCGTCTGTTCGTTCTGCGGGTTTTGGTGGAACTAACAGATATGCCGATTTGCAGGGGTACAAGAATTCCGAATTAGTTTCAGAAACGGCCAGAAGATTAGATAAAATTACAAAACAGTTATATGTTCAAACAAAATCATACGATGAAGTAATTGAAATGGCTGAGAATAAAGAGGAAATGGTAGCATGTGTTCCTGCAATTATGCCAATTTCAAACAAAGATTTGAGAAGAACGGCATCAGGGTGGGGATGGAGAATACATCCGATTTATAAAATACGTAAATTCCATTACGGAATGGATTTTACAGCACCTACCGGCACAGAAATTTATTCTACCGGGAATGGTGTAATTGAAGTTGTTGATAATTCATTACGCGGCTATGGTAAAAGAATAATAATTGATCATGGATTTGGTTACAAAACACTATATGGACATTTGAATGGTTTTAATGTAAGAAAAGGACAAAAAGTAAAACGAGGAGAAATAATTGGATTTGTTGGTTCCTCTGGAACATCAACTGCTCCGCATTTACATTACGAAGTATTTAAAAATAATAAGAAGGTAAATCCGGTTCATTATTATTTTAATGATTTAACTCCTGAAGAGTTTGATAAAATGATATTTATATCATCAAATAGCGGTCAGTCATTTGATTAAAAAGGTTTTTTATGAATTTTTTATATAGAATTATTATAGTTCCCCTTTTTTTGGGGATTTTTTTTTGTATTCAGGCGCAGGATTTAAATGACAGCTCTGGTATTCAGACTGATTCAGTGCATGAGCCGGATACTATTACTATGCCTATAATACAAACTTTTCTTGGAAACTGGCAACGCAATTTTTATGGGAAAGATGCTCCGGATACACTTGGCATAATTTGGAAACATTATTTAGGAAAAGGTGAAACAGTTATTTCACGTAAAGCTGGTTCAAGAATTTGGGCAGGTGCAGGATGGACAGGTCAACCTTTATTAGTGAAAGAAGAAGGGAAACTATTTTTAATTCAGGGAGCTTATGATCATCACTTAAAAAAAATTGATACTGAAACAGGAAAATTAATCTGGCAATATAAGTTTGATGATGTTGTGAAGGGAACAGGCACTATTTGGGTTAATAGTAATCCTGATAAACCAGAAAATAAATTAGTTATATTACAGGGAAGCAGATTGGGTGTTGGAAACTATCTTGACACAAAGTATATTCCAAGCTATAGAGCAATATCTTATTTTACAGGTAAAGAATTGTGGAGAATGGATCAGAAATGGACTCACAGCTACTCGCGTGATGTTGATGGTTCTGCATTAATTTTAAATGATACTGCTTATTTAGGACTTGAAAATTCTTATTTCACTGTTTTTGATCCTGATCATAAAAACGGGAGAATGCTAAATGATATGTTTCAGCCAAAAATTATTCAGGAGCGAAAATTATATACTATGGATGATGTTTACAAACACCGAAATAATGTTGTTACAGAATCATCTCCAGCGTTATTAAAAAACAGAATCTATGTTGCTTCAGGATCAGGGCACGTTTTTGGGTATAATTTGAAGACCCGTGAATTGGACTGGGATTTTTACATTGGTTCCGATATTGATGGTTCAGCTATTGTAACTTCTGATAGTTGTTTGATGGTATCGGTGGAAAAACAATATATTCAAGGCAAAGGAGGTGCATATAAATTAAACCCTTCGAAAAAACCGAAAGATGCTGTAGTCTGGTATTTTCCTGTTGAAAATAAAGATTTTGCAGGTTGGGAGGGAGGAATAATAGGTTCAATAGGTATAAATGACAATTATATTCATGAAGATCAAGATCATTTAGCAGCTTTCGTTGGAATTGACGGGTATCTTTATGTGGTTAATCATAAAAGTATAGATTCAGGCAAAACTGTGTTGGGACCTGATAGTGTAACAGTTTATAGCACACCAAAGCTAATATTTAAGGAAAAAGTTGGTCCTTCTATATCCACACCAATATTTGTAGATAATAAATTAATAGTTGCCGGTTATTGGGGAATATCCCTTTTTAAATATGATGATAAGAATCATTTTGAGTTACTTGATAAACGTAAGGGTTCATTTGAATCTACTCCAATAGTTTGGAATCATAAAATATATATTGCCTCACGCGATGGTTATTTATATTGTTTTGGATTAAAGAATTAACTTTGATTGTTTCAATTTATTTCTTAATTTTATTGGTTCAATAGTCCTTAATAAAAATCAGATATGCCCTATAAAGAAAAGCGTGTTGAGAAACTATATTATAGTATTGGCGAGGTTGCCGAGATGTTTAATGTAAATTCGTCTTTAATCCGTTATTGGGAAAAAGAATTTGATATTATTAAACCTAAGAAAAATAAAAAAGGGAATCGTTTTTTTACTATTGAGGATATTGAGCATTTTCATATTATTTATTATTTAGTTAAGGAGTTAGGGCTAACTTTGAAGGGCGCTCAAAAGAAATTGAAAGAAAACAAAGAGGGAACCATGAATAATTTTGAGGCGGTAAAATCCCTGAAAGAAATCAAGAAATTGTTATTAGAAATACGTGAGGATATTTAATTTCACGTTTTTTTTATCTTTTTTAAATCCCCAAAATTTAAATGATGAGGCTAAAAGAAATTATTTCTTATATAGAATCGGTTGCACCATTGGCTTATCAGGAAGATTACGATAATGCCGGATTAATTGTTGGCGATCCGGAAATGGAATTATCTGCAGCATTAATAACAGTTGATGTTACCGAAGAGATTGTTGAAGAAGCCATATTGAAAAATGCGAATTTAATTTTGACCCATCATCCAATTGTTTTTTCGGGCTTAAAAAAAATAACAGGCAAAAACTATACTGAACGTATCGTAATAAAAGCAATAAAAAACGATGTTGCGATTTATGCTGCTCATACAAATCTGGATAGTATTTGGGGTGGAGTAAGCAGTAAAATAGCTGAAAAATTAGAATTAATAAATCAAAAAATTTTAGCTCCGGTTACGAATCAGCTTTTTAAATTAGTATATTTTGTTCCCAAAGATCATGCAGAAAAAACGCGCAAAGCAGTATTTGAAGTTGGCGCTGGTACAATTGGTGATTATGATTGTGCAAGTTTTAATTCTGAAGGTAAAGGAACCTTTAAAGCTGGTGAAGATGCAAATCCTTATGTTGGAAAAAAAGGAGAGATTCATATTGAAGATGAAATGCGAATTGAAATTATTTTTCCGAGGTATCTAAAAAATAAAGTTGCAAATGCACTTATTAAATCTCATCCATATGAGGAAGTTGCATATGATATTTATCCTATAGAAAATAACTTTAACAGAGTGGGATATGGAGTGGTTGGAGATCTTAAGACCGAAATCAATGAGATAGAATTCTTAAATCGTTTAAAAGAAGTATTCTCTGCTAAGGGTGTGCGCTATACAAAATTGTTGAATAAACCCATTAGGAGAGTTGCTATTTGTGGAGGAAGTGGTAGCTTTTTACTAAAAAATGCCATTCAGGAGAAAGCAGATATTTTTGTGTCAGGAGATTTTAAATATCATCAGTTTTTCGATGCAGATGGACAAATTCTAATTGCCGATATCGGGCATTTTGAAACAGAGCAAATTACAAAAGAACTTTTTTATGAATTACTTATGAAAAAATTTCCTAAATTTGCAGCTCATTTGACAGAAATAAATTCGAATCCGATAAATTATTTATAAAAGATGGCTAAAGTAAAGGAAAATACAGACTTAACTGTTGAGGAAAAATTAAAAGCTTTATTTGAACTACAGATGGTAGATTCAAAAATTGATGATATTAAGCGTTTGCGTGGGGAACTTCCTCTTGAGGTTCAGGATTTAGAAGATGAAATCGAGGGTTTACAGACCCGTGTCCAAAATTATGAGGATGATTTTAGTAAGCATGAAGAAGCTATTGTAACTAAAAAGAATGAAATTAAAGAAGCTCAGGCACTGATTAAGAAATATACTGAACAGCAGAATAATGTTCGTAATAATCGTGAATTCGACTCTTTATCGAAAGAAATGGAATTTCAGACATTAGAAATAGAACTTTGCGAAAAAAGAATAAAAGAATACACTGCAAAAATTGAGGAAAAGAAAATAGTTATTGAAGATTCAAGAGGTATTCTGGAAGATCGTACAGGCGATCTGGAAACTAAAAAAGCTGAATTAGATTCAATTACTTCAGAAACACAAAAGGAAGAGGAAGGATTTGAAAAGAAAGCATTAAGCATTCAGGAAATGATTGAGGATCGTTTAAAAAATGCATATAAAAAGATCCGGGGTAATGCACGAAATGGTCTTGCTGTTGTTTCTGTAAAACGTGATGCTTGTGGTGGTTGTTTTAACAAAATTCCACCTCAAAGACAGTTAGACGTTCGTTCACGTAAGAAAATTATTGTTTGTGAATATTGTGGACGTATTCTTGTGGATTCTGATATGGAAGAAGAATTTAAATAGAAAGAAATATCATATTAAACTGAAAGAGCTGACCTGTGAAGATCAGCTCTTTTTATTAATACCATTCTAATTCAATCCAATCAACTTCATCAGGTACAATTGCTGTAATTGTTTCAACAGAATATGCAAGAAAAAATCCCATTGCACCGTTGCTAATATTTCCTGTTGGGTTGGCTGGCGGGCCATCAAAAGGGCCCATATTCCATACGGTTTCAGTCATTACCTGAGTAATATAATTGTAATATTCCTCAGTTATTGCCTGCATTTCCAGGGTAATAGTATCTTCAATAGAAGCATCTTCAACCCATTGTACCATAATGTCATACATGTAATTTCCATTAATAAAAACATCGTCAGAGAAATATAGTTCATGAAGTGTATCTGATTCCAGAATCTCATTTTTATAGACGTTCCACAAGTAAAAATCTCCAGGCGTTGATGGTTCCAATGCATTTAAGAGTATATAAAGTGTAGTGTCTTTCATCGTGGTATCACTATCATAATAATCGCTATCATCATAATATCCGAAATTTATAGAATCCATAGGGGCACAATAATTCAACTGACAACTTGATGTGTAAGTTTCTCCATCTGAATAAATGGTAAGTGTATAAGTTTTTCCAGGTTCACCCGAAATGGTATCTGTTTCATATATGCCATCAGAAACCTCGGTAAGATCGAAAGTATTTTCTCCATCGGAAATAGAAACAACTGCATCGGTTACTTTGGGAGCCGGACTATTTGAGAAATAATCAGCACTATGGGTTAAGGATACCTGATGAGCTTTTAATTCATCACTTATGGAACCTTGAACAACAAGTCTTACATATGTCCTGTCAAGTTCGACATCATATTTTTCAGTGCAGGCAGATACAAGAAAAGTTAATAAAAGTGATATATAAATTAAGTTTTTCATTTTAATCCTTTCTTAAAAATAAAAGTTCCAGGTTAATGATGGTATAAAAGGAAATACATAAACCGTTTCAGCTGTAGTTACTGTTGGATCATCTTCATCCTGTCCAAAATATATCATCCATGCATTGTGTCTGTTGTAGAGGTTGTAGATTGATACATTTAATTCGCTTTTTAATCGCTTATTTGGTTTATCTTTTCCTTTCAATGTAATAGATAAATCCATACGGTGATAGTCAGGCATTCTGTAGCTATTTCTATCACTATAGATAGGGACGATCATGTTTCCCTGTTCATATCTTCCTGTTGGAAAAGTAACGGGTGAACCTGTTGCGTATACCCATGTTGCTGAAATAATCCAGCGTTTTCCCAAGTCGTAACTTCCTACAATTGCAATATTATGAGGTCTGTCAAACGATGATGAATAAACTTTTCCTGAGTTTATTTCTGGAATTTTTCTTTCAGCTTTTGATAATGTATAACTAATCCAGCCGGTAAGTTTTCCCTGCTGCTTGCGAATAAAGAACTCGGCCCCATATGACCATGCATCACCAACCCTAAACTCACCTTCCAGTTCCGGGTTGAGCATTAATTCAGCATGATCTTTAAAGTCTATTTGGTTATTCATATCTTTATAATATACTTCCACAGATGTTTCATACTCATTATTAAAGAAATTTCTGAAATATCCGATTGCAGCCTGATTTGCAACTTGTGGATCAATATTCGGACTTGACGGAAGCCATACATCTAAAGGAGAACCAGCCGTACTGTTTGAAGCCAAATGTACGTATTGTTTGGTTCTGGAATAACTTGCTTTAATCGATGATTTTTGATTTAGAGAATAATTTAAGCTCAGACGTGGTTCCAATCCATAAAATGTATTAAAAATATCCCAACTGCTATAAGTTGTGGAATCAATTTTCTGATAGGAATCATCGAAATTGTAGACTGTAGCTTCACCCATATTCAGGAATAGAGATCCTCTTAAACCATAGTTAACAGTAAGTTTTTTAGTTAGTTTATGCTCGTTGCTTAAATATACAGCATATTCAAGCGCATTAGATTCCGGCATTTTTAATGAGTTGTAAGCAGCTGTTGAATCACCTGTTCCTCTTGCAAAGCCCGGATTAAAATGATGATGAATTGCTTCCAGACCAAATTTTATGGTATTATCAGGATTAGGGTAATAATTAAAATCCGCTTTTAGTTTATAATCTTCCAGGTTTGAGGTCCACATAAATCCGGAAGCATCTGTACCACTCTCCATTTTGTAGTCGTATCTGGTATAAATAAATGAGAAGTTAGAGAATAATTTTTCTGTAAATAAATGGTTCCATCTGGTTGTTAAAGTATTGTTACCCCAATCGAAGCCAAACATATCTCCAAATTTGAAAACATCGCGCCCCAAATATCCTGAAACAAAGATTCTGTCTTTATCGCTTATTTTATAGTTTGTTTTTAAATTTAAATCATAAAAATATAGTTTATTAGACTTAACAGCATCCTCGCTTGATAATAACAACATTAGGTCAACATAAGTTCTTCTGCCTGATACTAATACTGACCATTTATCTTCAATTATTGGCCCTTCTAATGTAAGTCTGGATGAAACGGTTCCCAATCCTCCGGTAGCCTGAAGTTTTTTCTGGTTACCTTCTTTCATTCTGATATCAAGAAGAGACGATAGTCGCCCTCCATATTGAGCAGGGATATCACCTTTATAAAGTTTTACATCTTTAATTGCATCATTATTAAAAACTGAGAAAAAACCCATTAAATGGGATGCATTATATACTGTAGCTTCATCAAATAGAATGAGGTTTTGATCAGGACTACCACCTCTAACATTAAAACCGGAAAACCCTTCACCTGTTGCCTGAATTCCCGGAAGTAGTTGAATAGCTTTTATTATATCAACTTCGCCCATTAGGGCAGGAATTCTTTTTATTTCCCTGGCCAGAAGCTTTGTTGTAGACATTTCAGTTTTCACTACATTTTCATTTTTCCTTTCAGCTGTTACTACAACTTCTTCAATAGTTTTAGTTGTTTCAGTTAATATTACATTAAGGCTAAGATTTTTATTCAGAGTGATCTCTTTTGTCTGGAGTTCATATCCCATATAAGAATAAACAACCTGATAGATTCCTTTTGGCAATGTAATAGAATAGAAACCATATACATTTGTTACCGATCCGGTCTTCAAATTTTCAATATATATAGTTGCACCAATCAAATCTTCTCCGGCTTCATCATTAATACGACCGCTTATTGTATACTTATTTTGCGAAAACGAAAAAACAGAGATTGATATTAGTGCACATAATATTAGAAATCGCTTCATTTTACTTTATTATATGTTTTGATTTTTTTATCGGACTACCTCTTTATGGCATTTTTTATATCATAAAAAGATAAAATTACATATAAAAAGCGTGAAAAGTTTATAAAAATTGTTTTTGTGAATAGTTTTTAAAAATTATCTGACTTTCTTTGCCTGGACTTATTAATTAAAAGCTGTGAAATTGTGTATAAAATGAGAAATACGGCCAGAAAATCGGCTAACCTGCCTATATAATCTCCGTATCGTACATAAAAAGTATATTCTGAATTAGCTTTCAATGTATTTTTAATTGCATCAGGCACCCACCATTCCGTTCTGTTTAAGATTTCTCCTTTTTGATTAATAAAAGCGGAAATACCTGTATTTGCTGATCTGGCAACACTTCTTCTTGTTTCAATCGCTCTTATTTGTGAATAATTTAAATGTTGTTTGTAACCAGGCGTATTACCCCACCAACCATCGTTAGTTATTACAAAAATAAAATTTGCACCATTTTTAATATAATCAGTAACAAATTCACCATACACAGATTCATAGCAAATTACAGGTGCGATTCTAGTATTATCTGATGAGTTTTTAAATGTTTCTCTGTTTTCCTGAGTGCCCCGACTTCCGGTTGTTCCTCCCAAATCAAGTATTACATTTTCCAGAAGCTTAAATAATTTTGGGTACGGCATCTTTTCAACGCCTACAACTAATTTTGATTTATGGTAAATTGGTAAATAATTGCTTGTGTCAATTTGAATGGCTGAGTTGAAAAAATCGTAATAAACATTCTCTTTTTCCCAATAACTTGCTGTTGCAGAAATCTTTTCGCCTGGCACATATCTTTTATAATAGTCCATCCCAATTACAAAAGATAATCCGGGGCGCTTATTTACAAAGCTTTTTATTGCCTGAATCGAGTAATTGCTTTTCAGATTATGCTCCCATAACGAATTGTTTAAAGCTGTTTCAGGAGCCACAATATAATCTGTGCTTTCATCAGTAATACTGTAGGCTAGTTTAAGTATAATATTTAGTTGCTGTAAATGTGACATGCCTCCGAATTTGTCATTATAAGGGTCAATGTTTGGTTGCAAAACAGCAATGTTGTATTCTTTTCCTTTTTCAGTATAGTTCCGGAAAATAGATAAAGAAATTAGAACCGGAATAATTATTAATAAAAAGTAAGAGATTAATTGTGGAAATTGTATTCTTAAATTTCGGTTATTAATGTATGATTTGATTATATAAAACAATAATAAATTTAAAATAAGAATCCATAAAGCTCCTCCTAATGTTCCTGTATATTCGTACCACTGTATTAATTTAATGTCTTTTGCAAGGGCGTTTCCAAGATTTAACCAGGGCCATGATATTTCAGCATTAAGATAAAAATGCTCAAATCCGGTCCAGTAAATTATAAATGAAAAATTACCGGTTTTGGTTCCAAGATTTCTTTTTGTAATATGAAACAACCAAAATGTTGTTGTCATTAAGAGTGTGTTAACAATTACAGCTGCTACAACACCCATAAATGCTGCGTTTTTTACCCAGTATGTAGCTAAAATATTCCAAATAACGAATGTTAAAGCGGCATATCCAAGAAGAATTATTGATCTGTTTTTTTGTTTGGTAGTATATATATAATCTTCTATTAATAAAAGCGGAACAAATGCTATCAGAATAATTACTCCTGAAAACTGCTGATACCATGGTAGTGTAAGTAAAATACCACTTAAGAGTGATAATATAAATAGCTTTGATCGCTTCATTTATTGGATTATTATTTCAATAAATTTAATTTCTATATTTTCTGTTTCCTCTTATTAACAAGGTATACACCAGTAAAAATCAGACCAATCCATAAAAATTGAATAATAGTGATTTTTTCACCATCAAATAATCCCCACATAATTGCAAAAACAGGAATAATATAAGTAACAGATGCTCCAAAAAGTGCTGATGTTTTTTGAATTAATGTATTGAAAATTACCAAAGCAAAAACAGTTCCAATAACAGCAAGGATAGCTATGTAACCCAGGTTAAGCAGGTAGTCGTTTGTTGATAATGCAAACGAAAAATCGGTAAAGAGAAGATAAGCTCCGGCAAAAGGCCCTGCGAACATGAAGGCCATCGATGTAAGTTCAAGTCCGGTTAATCCTTTTATTTTATATTTTACCTGATTTACATTAATACCATAGCAAATTGTGGCTACAACAATAAAAAGACCGTAATAATTAATATTGTCGAGAACGTTTCCTCCATTTGAAGAATAAACAATTAGTCCAAAAGCACCAACCAACCCGAGAAAAACCCCAACGACGTTAACAAACTTTGCAGTGCTTTTGTAAAAAAGCAGACCAATAACTAAGGTAAATAAAGGAGTAATTGAATTCAATACGCCAGCTAAAGCACTATCAACCTGTGTTTGAGCTTTTGTAAAAAGAAATGCTGGTATTGTAGAACCAATAAACCCAACAATCAGAAGTGAATAAATATTTTCCCTGGTAACTTTTTTTAGATTTTTTAAACCAAAAGGCAAAAAAGCAATAAATGAAATAAAAATTCGAAAAGCAGCAACCTGATCATGGCTATATGATCGAAGCCCTTTTTTCATCAAAATAAAACTGCTTCCCCAGATAAAAGATAGAAAAATCAGTGTAGCCCATTGCCATCCTTTGTTTTTAAGATCTATTTTAAACATTAGTTTATTTTATTAAGCGTCAAAGATAAGATATAATAACAAATTATTGGATGACTTGTTTTATCTGTTTGTAAATACAATGACTTTTACATAGGTTTCTTTGTTAAAAGATTTAATTTTGCATACGTTTTACGAATTGTTAAGAATAATGACTGATTATAAGATTTATATAGCAGGTAAATTTGAAAAATCCAGCAAGAAATTAGTAGTGCATAATCCATTTGATAACTCTGTTGTTGGAGAAACCTGGCTGGCCGGTAATGAAGAGCTGGAAAAAGCTATTTCAAGGGCTATATCTGTAAAAGAAGAAATGCGTGATATGCCATCATATAAAAAGTATAAAATATTGATGGATATTGCAGGTACAATAAAACATAAAAAAGAGGAATTAGCATTAATATTGGCAAAAGAATCAGGGAAACCGATAAAATATGCTTTAGGTGAAATAGATCGTGCCGTACAGGTTTTTATAATTGCTGCTGAAGAATCAAAACGATTACCGAAAGAATATATTTCTTTGGACTGGACTACTGCCGGAGAAGGAAAAGAGGGCCTGATAAAACATTTTCCTGTTGGATTAATTGCAGGAATTGCTCCGTTTAATTTCCCATTGAATTTGGCTGTGCATAAAATAGCTCCTGCCATTGCTTCTGGAAATCCAATAATATTAAAGCCAGCCCGATCAACACCATTATCTGTTTTGGAGTTAGCTAAAATAATCGATTCAACAGATTTACCAAAAGGTGCTTTTTCGGTTTTACCAATGGATCGTGAAGCAGGAAATCAGTTGGTAACTGATGAAAGGATTCAAATGCTTTCTTTTACAGGATCGCCCGCGGTTGGTTGGCAGATGAAATCGAATGCCGGAAAAAAGAAGATAGCACTGGAACTTGGAGGTAATGCAGGGGTAATTATTTCTGATCACTCAGATTTAGATTTGTCAGTAAAAAAATGCACAGTTGGTGGATTTGCATACTCTGGACAGGTTTGTATACATGTTCAGAGAATTCTGGTACATGAAGATATTTTCGATAATTTCATTGAGAAATTTATCACAGAGACAAAAAAATTGAAATTCGGAAAGCCGGATGATAGTTCAACCGATATTTCTGTAATGATTGATGAGGAAAACGCTGTCAGGGTTGAGGAATGGGTAAAAGAAGCAGTTAATGATGGTGCAAAAGTTCTGTTTGGTGGCAATAGAAAAGGAACTTATTTTGAACCTACCATAATTACAAATACAAAGCAGGAAATGAAAGTATGCGCTTTAGAGGTTTTTGGTCCGGTTGTTACCATTGAAAAATATTCCGGGTTTAAGCAAGCGGTAGATTATATGAATAATTCAGAATTTGGTTTGCAAGCCGGAGTATTTACTAATAGTATTAAAGAAATGAATCAGGCCTTTAATGAGCTTGAGGTTGGAGGTGTTATAATTAATGATGTACCCACTTTTAGAGTTGATCACATGCCTTATGGCGGAGTTAAAAACTCGGGCTTTGGGAGAGAAGGGATAAAATATTCAATTTTAGAGATGCTTGAGCCAAGATTGATGGTGAAAAACATAGATTACTAACCGAAAAAGCAAGAAATTATAAAACAATTGTGGAAGTAGAGTTTCTTTTAAAAGGATTAATTGTAGGGTTTCTGGCATCTATTCCATTAGGGCCTGTCGGTGTATTATGTATACAACGTACTATTAACAAAGGAAGGTTCTCAGGACTATTTTCCGGTATGGGTGCCGCTACTGTCGATGCTTTTTTTGCTTTGGTTGCTGCCTTGGGTCTTACATATATAATTAACTTTATTGAAGAACAACATTTTTATATTCAGTTAATTGGAGGCGTGATATTAATAATACTGGGCTCCCGGATTTTTAATACTAATCCTATAAAGCAAATTCGTAAACACAGAAGAAAGAAAAATAAATTAATTGAAGATTTCTTTTCAGTATTATTTCTCACATTATCAAATCCTTTGGCAATTTTTCTGTTTATTGCGGCTTTTGCCGGAATTGGAATGGTTACATCAAAAGATAGCTCACTAAAATCTTCCTTAATAGTTTTAGGAGTATTTATTGGTGCAATGTTGTGGTGGTTTACTCTTACTTTTTTAGTTGATTTATTCAGGAAACATTTTCGGTTAAAACAGCTATGGTGGATCAATAAAATAGCAGGAATAATAATTATTGTATTCGGAGTAGCAGCAATGCTGGCTGTATTTTTGAAATAGCTACTTATAAATACGACTTCTGTTTTATTTGTTTTTTTATTAATTTAAAGTTTTGAAAACTGATTAAAAATATTGTGATGGAGATTAAATCAGCAGAATTTATTTCAAGTTATGTAACTTATAAGGATTGCCCGGAGTCAAAGTCACCGGAATATGCATTTGTTGGCAGATCAAATGTTGGAAAATCTTCATTAATAAATATGTTGATGGAAAGAAAGAAGCTGGCAAAAACATCACAGAGTCCCGGAAAAACACAATTGATAAATCAGTTCTTAATTAATGGAAGTTGGGTTTTAACAGATTTACCAGGTTATGGATATGCCAAAGTAGCGAAATCTCAACGTAAAGATTTTAATAAATTAATAAATGAATACGCATTATACAGAGAAAACCTGATGTGTATGTTTGTTTTGTTAGATTCAAGGCATGATCCACTTAAAAATGATCTTGGGTTTATGAAGTGGCTGGGTGAAAATCAGGTTCCTTTTGCAATGATTTTTACCAAGTCTGACAAATTATCTGACTCTGCCGTTACAAAGAATATTAGTAATTACAGAAAAGAGATGTTAAAAGAATGGGAAGAACTTCCTGAAATTTTTATTACATCAACTGAAAACAGAAACGGAAGAACTGAGTTGCTTGATTTTATCGATAAAATAAACAATTCTGTAAAATTATAATATCTAAGTGCAATTTTCCTGTTAAAGAAGATGAAAAATAAAATGATATTTATAACTTTGCGAATTCAAAAAGAAGTGTATAATTAATTATTATTGAAAATTAATAACAATGAGCCTTCAGCCTCCAATTAAAATCTTTTCCGGAACAAAATCACGATATATTGCAGAAAAAATTGCAAAAGAGTACGGTGTAGAACTTGGCAGTACAGAATTTATCGAATTTAGTGATGGGGAATTTCAGACATCATATGAAGAAACCGTTCGGGGATCATATGTATTTATTATCCAATCCACATTTCCTCCGGCTGACAATTTAATGGAATTACTATTAATGATTGATGCAGCAAAAAGAGCATCAGCATATAAAGTAGTTGCTGTAATGCCTTATTTTGGTTTTGCACGTCAGGACAGAAAAGATAAACCAAGAGTTTCCATTGGTGCTAAACTTGTTGCTAATTTGCTCAATGCAGCTGGAGTTGACAGGATAATGACACTTGATTTACACGCAGATCAGATACAGGGCTTTTTTGATATACCTGTTGATCATTTATACGCATCTTCGATTTTTGTGCCTTATATTAAAAGCTTAAATCTTGGTAATATGATAATTGCTGCTCCGGATATGGGAGGTACAAAAAGAGCAAATGCATATTCAAAATTTCTGGAAACACCAATGGTGATTTGTCATAAATCAAGAAAAAAAGCTAATGTTATTGCTGAGTTGACAGTTATTGGCGACGTTGAAGGAAAGAATGTAATTATTCTTGATGATATGATTGATACAGCAGGAACTATTACCAAAGCTGCAGATATGATGATCGAAAAAGGAGCTTTAAGTGTTCGGGCAATTGCAACACATGCTGTTTTATCAGGACCTGCATATGAAAGAATTAATGATTCAAAAATTTTAGAAGTGGTTGTAACCGATTCTTTACCAATAAAACCTATTTCGGAAAAAATCAAAGTTCTTTCTGTAGCTGATGTTTTTGCTGATGTTATTAATAAAGTATATAATTATCAGTCCATAAGTTCGAATTTTATAGTTTAATATTATATATTTGCACACCAAATTATAAAGCATATTGTAAAAAAGTGTGATGGGGAATAAGAAGCTTTTGAAATTTTAGTATTATTCTGAGTAGCACGCAATTAGAAAAAAATGAAAACAATTGAAGTAAAAGGTGACTTAAGAGAAAAAGTAGGGAAAACAACTTCTAAGAATTTAAGAAGAGAAGATCAAATTCCATGTGTAATTTATGGTAATGGAGAGAATATTCATTTTCATACTCATGAGAGATCTTTCAAAAAATTAGTTTATACACCAAATGCATATCTTGTAAATTTAGATATTGATGGTAAAAAACATCAGGCTGTTTTACGAGCTATTCAATTTCATCCTGTATCGGATAAAATTATTCATGCAGACTTTTTTGAAGTAACTGATAAAGAGCCGTTATGGATTCAAATGCCTGTGATAACTGAAGGTACTCCTGAAGGAGTTATTAATGGCGGTAGATTAGTTCAGAAAATGAGAAAAGTAAAGGTAAAAGGATTGCTTTCTGTTTTACCTGATGATATAAAAATAAATATCGAAGATTTAACAATTGGTCAATCAATTAAAATTGCAGATTTGAAGATTGAAGGCCTTGAGTTTATGGAGCCTGATAATGCGGTTGTTATATTAGTTAAGACTGCACGTGCTGCTATTGTTGATGAGGTTGAAGAAGAAGAAGGTGAAGAAGGAGAAGAAGGAGTTGAAGGTGAAGAAGGTGCCGGAGATGAAAAAGCTGAAGGTGCTGATGCTCCTGCAGGTGAAGCTAAAGATAAAACTAAAGATAAAGCAAAAGATAAAGCATAATATAAATTAAACAGATAATTGGTTTGAAATGAGTATTAACTTTTTTAATAATAGTGTTTTAACAGAAATTATTAATATAAGTTTGTGCGAATTCCTGAATGTATTATAAATTTTTTGTAATGATTAGAAACAAAAAATTATAAACAGATGAAATACCTTATTGTCGGTTTAGGAAATATGGGTAGCGAATATATCAATACCCGACATAATATTGGATTTAAAGTATTGGATGCATTAGCTAGTGCATCCAATATTTCTTTTCAGGACCGCCGTTATGCTTTTCGGGCCGAATATAAATACAAAGGAAGAACTTTCGTATTAATCAAGCCTACTACTTATATGAATTTAAGCGGTAAAGCGGTAAATTTTTGGTTGCAAAAAGAAAAACTTCCTGTCGAAAAACTACTGGTTATTGTTGATGATGTGGCATTGCCATTTGGTGCATTAAGATTAAGACCTAAAGGTGCTGATGCAGGCCATAATGGATTGAGAGATATCAATGTGAATTTAGGTCATCAAAATTATGCCCGGTTAAGATTTGGAATTGGAGACAACTACCCAAAAGGAGCACAGGCTCACTATGTTCTTAGTCCGTGGGATGATGATGAAAAAGAAAATTTGCCGGAAAGAATTAACTTAGCCATTGAAATTATTAAAAGTTACGGAACTATTGGTGTTGCTAATACAATGAGTGAGTTTAATAATAGATAGTCTTATCCATTAATATTTTTTTAACTACATCTTAATCTCTATTTTTGTTTTCTGATTTTATTCTAAAATCTGCTATGGAACACGATAAAAATTTACGGATAGATAAATGGTTGTGGGCAGTTCGTATTTTTAAAACACGAAGTCAGGCTTCAGAAGCATGCAAAAAAGGGAAAATTTTAATTGACGATATTCAGGTTAAACCATCACGTGTTGTTAAAATTGGAGAAATTGTATTTGTAAAAAGACCTCCTGTTACTTATAAATATAAAGTTTTGGGTTTACTTGGTAAAAGGCAATCGGCCAAAATTATAGTCGATTATGTTGAGGATGTTACTCCGGAAGAAGAAAAAGTGAAACTTGATATGCAAAGATTTACAGGTTTTGAGCTAAGAGACAGAGGAATAGGAAGACCTACAAAAAGAGAAAGAAGATTAATTGACGATATAAAAAAGAAATATTAGCCATGATAATAGCCCGACAAAAGAAACGAGAAAATATTGCTGAATATATATTATATATGTGGCAAATAGAAGATTTATTAAGAGCTTATAAATTGGATATAGAAGAAATTAATAAGAATATAGTTCAAAGATTTGATCAGCCCGATCCTGTTAAAAAAGAAATTGAAGATTGGTATGCCGGATTAATTGATTTATTGAATGAAGAACAAAAAACTGTATCAGGACATTTGCAATTTGTGCAAAATACAATAAATGATCTTTACGAATTTCATCTTCAACTTTTAAAATCTCCTGATCAGATTGATTACATTGAGTCGTATAATAAGGCAAAAGCAGGAATTACCGAATTGATGAATAAATCAGAAGGTAAAATTGCAAATGAAATAGAAGCTTGTTTTAATGGATTGTATGGATTATTAATGTTAAGGTTCCAGAACAAAAAAATATCATCTGAAATAGCCGGGGCAATGGCTTCAGTTAGCCAGCTAATAGCATTATTAAGTAAAAAGCACAAGTTGTTTGAGGATGGCAAAATAGAACTATAAAAATTTTTCAAAAACAAAATCTTCAGGTAAAGAGCATATAAGCGTAACCTCTTACAGGTTTTGGAATTATAATTAAACTATACAATAAAGGCCATGCCGCCTTTAGGTTTCTTTTCCATTTTTTTGTTCCGGAATGTAAACCTCTAATAGTTTACTCTGAACAACAGGATTTAAAATTAAATGTTCGATTACTGCCGGAATTAATACTGTTTCTCCCTTTTCAATGGTAATTTTTTCTGATTCATAATACTCTATTTCAAATTTTCCTTCAAGGCACATATAAATAACAAATGAATCAAGTTGGTTATAGTCTTTATCCATTTTTTGATCAAAATCAAGAATGTTTGTTTCAAAATAGTTATTTCCAAGAATTTTTGAAGTAGTATTTTTCACAGACTTATATTCTGTTTTATAATTATCATAAAACTTAAAATCAATTGCATCAAGGGCTTCATCGGTATGTAATTCTCTGAAGTTTCCCTGATCATCTTTCCGGTTCCAGTCAAAAATGCGATAAGTAATATCTGAGCTTTGTTGTATTTCAGCCAATACAATCCCTTTACCTATAGCATGAACTCTTCCTGCAGGTAAATAATAAACATCACTCTTTTGTACTTTTTCAAAATTTAGAATATCAGGCAATTCATTTTTTTCAAGATGTTTTAAATAATGTTGTTCATCCATTTCGCGATTAAATCCTGAAATTAATTCTGCATCATTTTTTGCATCAATAATGTACCACATTTCTGTTTTTCCTGATGCATTATGTCTTTTCTTTGCCAGCATATCGTCCGGATGCACCTGTATAGATAAAACATCGTTCGCATCAATAAATTTTATTAATAGCGGAAACTCAGTTCCAAATTGCTCATAAACCCTGTCGCCAACCAAATCACCCATGTAAATTTCAATCAGTTCTTTCAGTTCGTTTTCAGCCAGAAATCCATTTTCAACAACCGAAATGTTATTTTCAACACCAGAAATCTCCCAGCTTTCACCAATCTTTTTATTCAAAGGGATTTTTTTATTTATTGATGATTTTAAATTTTGTCCACCCCATATCTTTTCCTTCAGAATTGGCTTAAATTTAAATGGATATAGTCCGTTCATTATAATTATGTTTTATAATTCGTAATCAACAACAGCCTTTTCTTTTTTAATATCTTTACACAGATATATTGCTTTCTGATGTTCAGGATGTTCAATATAAGCCTTTAGATCTTCCAAAGATTTGTAAACCGAAGTAATCACAAAATCGTAAGAAAAATCTGTTTTTTTTATATTAATACCTGTTTCGTAATACTGAATAAAATCTATTTTGTTCTTTAAAGGACCAAAAATGTTTTTCATCCGTATTGCATTTTGTAATCTCTCATTATTATGTTCAATATTTGTAAACCTAAACATAACAATATGCTTAATCATGATTTATTATTTTTGGAAAAATTTATATTATCTTCATGCCAAATTATTGTTAAAGTTATTAAATTTTTATTGATATGTCTTTTATTATTGGAATTGCCGGAGGAACAGGTTCCGGGAAAACTACGGTAGTCAGAAAAGTTATTGAAAACTTACCTAAGAACGAAGTAGCTATTATTACACAAGATTCGTATTACAAGGATAACGGTCATTTGCCTCTGGAAGAACGTCAGGAAATGAATTTTGACCACCCGGCATCTTTAGAGTTTAAATTATTAATTGATCATATTAAAAAACTGAAAGACGGAAATCCGATTGAACAGCCAATATATTCATATTTGACCTGCACAAGGTCTGATGAAACAATCTCGGTTGAATCAAAAAAAGTAATTATTGTTGAGGGAATATTAATTTTACAAAATGCTCAGTTACGCGATTTAATGGATGTAAAAGTATTTGTAGATGCTGATAATGATGATCGTTTAATGCGTGTAATTCTGAGAGATCTTGTTGAACGTGGACGATCTGTAAATAAAGTTCTTGAACGTTATGAAAAAACCGTTAAGCCAATGCACCTGCAATTTATTGAACCAACAAAACGATATGCAGATGTAATAATCCCTCAGGGTGGTAATAACAAAGTCGGGATTGATTTATTAGCATCAATAATTGAGAAAAAAATTAGTAACGGAATAAAAAAGTAAACGTTCAGATTATGCTTGATAATATTAAAATTGAGAATGTACTGTTTCTGGATATTGAAACTGTGCCACAATACCCCGAATATACTGATGTTCCAAAACCTTTTCAGGATTTTTGGGAAAAGAAATCATCATATTTTCGCGATTCAGAACAATCGGCATCGGATGTATATCAACGTGCAGGTATATATTCAGAATTCGGAAAAATTATTTGTATTTCGGTTGGATTCTCAGTAAAAAAAACGGATGAGCGAACGTTTAGATTAAAATCTTTTTTTGGCGATGATGAATCTTTAGTGTTGAAAGAGTTTGCTGAAATGCTTCAGAAATATCATTCTTCAAATTCTGATTTACAATTATGTGCACATAACGGGAAAGAGTTTGACTTTCCGTACATTGCCCGCAGAATGCTTATTAATGGAATTACACTACCTAAGATTTTAGATAATGCCGGGAAAAAGCCATGGGAAGTAATGTTTTTGGATACAATGGAATTATGGAAATTTGGCGATTATAAAAACTACACCTCTTTAAATTTATTAACTCAATTATTTAATATTCCAACACCAAAAGATGATATAGATGGCAGTATGGTTGCTGATGTTTATTGGAATGATAAGGATTTACAGAGAATTGTAAAGTATTGTGAAAAGGATGTTTTAGCAATTGTGCAATTACTTTTAAAATATAAAGGCGAAGAGTTAATTAAAAAGGAAAATGTTGAGTCAACAACAATAAGCAAACTACTGTAGAATAAAATTTTCAATTTTTTTCAGAAACAATTCAGGTTGTTCAGCATGCATCCAATGCCCTGCATTAGGAATTGTTTCAATATCAGCATAAGGAAAAATCTTTTGAATAGCTTTTGTATCTTCATCTAAAATATAGTCTGAATTTCCACCTTTTAAAAACAGAACCGGAAATCCTGTAATTTCGGATTGATTTTCATCCAGCCCTTCCATAATATTTGCCAATTCATTTCTTATGGTTTTTATATTCAGACTCCAGCTATATTCATTATCCTTTGATCGTTTAATATTCTTTAAAAGAAATTGTCTGATTCTATTTTCAGGAATTGATTTTGCAAGTATATCATCAATTTCCTGACGACTGGTAATTCCATAAAAATCCAGATTATACATAACCCTGATTATTGTGGAATGTGCCAAAAGCTGACCTGAATTTGTTGCTTTATATGATTTAGGCGAAATGTCAGCAACAATTAAAATACTTACTTTTTCAGGATAATGCGCAGCGAAAAACATAGCTGTTTTACCACCCATCGAATGCCCAACAATAATGGCTTTTTCAATGGCTTGTTTATCCATAAATTCCCGTAAATCTTCTTTTAATAGTTGGTAGTTATGATCTGAAGAATGGGGCGATTTACCATGGTTTCTTTGATCAATTAAAAACACTTCAAAATTCTCAGAGAGCTTTCGTCCAATACTTACCCAATTATCAGATGATCCATATAATCCATGAATAATAATTAACGGCGGGCCCTGCCCGTATTTTCTGAAGAACAACTTCATTAAAAGTTTACTTTAATTCCCGCAGGTACATTTGAACTACATTTTCGAGACCTAAATAGAGCGCATCAGAAATTAACGCATGTCCAATAGAAACTTCCAGTAATCCGGAAATATTCTTATTGAAATATTTTAGATTATCTAAATTTAAATCGTGACCTGCATTTAACCCTAAACCAACATTATTAGCTATTTCAGCTGCTTTAACAAAAGCGGCTATTGCTTGTTCTCTGTTTTTATCGTAATTAGCAGCGTAAGGTTCAGTATATAATTCTATTCTGTCTGTGCCGGTATCTGCTGCATTTTTAATTAATTCGGGATCAGTTTCAATAAAAATAGAAGTGCGAATTCCTGCCGATTGAAATTTTGAAATAACATCACGCAAATAGTTTTTATTTTTTATTGTATCCCAACCCGCATTAGAAGTTAATGCATCAGGTGGATCCGGAACTAAAGTAACCTGTGTTGGTTTTGCATCTAAAACCAGCTTAATAAAACTTTCCGATGGATATCCTTCAATATTGAACTCTGTAGTTATAACAGGTTTAATATCATAAACATCCTGATAGCGAATATGTCTTTCGTCAGGTCGCGGATGCACAGTTATTCCTTCAGCTCCAAATCGTTGACAATTAATTGCAGCCTCTAAAACATTCGGATAATTTCCGCCGCGGGCATTTCTTAATGTCGCAATTTTATTTATATTTACACTTAGTCGGGTCATATTTTATTATTTGACAATAGAATAAACAAATCAAACGTTTTACGTGTTGATTGAACAAAAATACGAGTATTTTCGAGAACAAATAAAAGATGTTGGCAAAAGATTTAATATCGGATGAAATTCCTGCATTGCGTACTTCAGATTCTGCTGTTGATGCGTTAAACTGGATGGAGGTATTTCGAATTTCTCATTTACCAATTGTAAATAATGAAGAGTTTTTAGGACTAATTTCCGATTCAGATATTTTCGATATTAATAAACCTGATGAACCAATCGGGAATCATCAATTATCTTTGATCAGACCAACAGTAAGGTACGACCAACATTTATACGAGGTAATGGAAATTGCATCCAGACTTAAATTATCTGTAGTACCGGTTCTCGATCATAATAATAAATTTCTCGGAGTTGTTCAAATGAATGATTTGCTTCATAATTTTGCAAGACTTTCTGCCATAGAAAGTCCGGGAGGAATTATAGTTCTGGAAATTACTCAAAGTGATTATTCAATGTCAGAAATTTCCCAGATAGTTGAGTCAAACGATGCGAAAATTTTGAGTATGTATGTTAATACATTGGAGGATTCAACAAAGATGGAAGTTACGTTAAAGCTAAATGTTACGGATTTAACTGCAATTATTCAAACATTTAGCAGATATGAATATAATATTAAAGCTTCATTTATGGAATTTGACGAACAGGAAGATCTGTATAATGAAAGGTATGACTTATTCATGCGATTTATGAATACCTGAAAAATTTGCAATGCAATTCCATAATAAACGTATTCTTTATATTTCTTTTTTTCTAATACTTAGTTTTCATACTCGCGCTCAGGATTACGATGGCGATCCTGAAACTTTTATAATTCAGGAGATTATTATTAGCGGAAATAATAAAACAAAACAGGATATCATTTTAAGAGAACTCTTATTCAAAACCGGCGACAATCTAGAACCATACGAGATTGAAGAGTTTATATCTTCATCAAAAGAAAATCTGTTAAATACATCCTTATTTAACTTTGTAACAATTACTTATGAAAAGAACGAAAACAACTCTCTCATAATAAATATTGACCTGCAGGAAAGGTGGTATATCTGGCCTTACCCAGTATTAGAATATACAGAAGGCAATTTAAGTACATTTTTAAGAAATCAGGAATGGTCAAGAACAGATTATGGATTGTTTGTCTTAATTAATAATTTCAGAGGTAGAAAAGAGATCCTTAAACTCAAAACAATATTTGGCTACAATAATAGATTTGTACTTTTTTATAGTATCCCATTTATAGATAAAAACAACAAAACCGGAATAGGTTTTGATATTGATTATCTCAGAAATCCTGAAACGGCATATCAAATAAATAAAGATGAGCTTTTATACATAAAATTTCAGGATGAGTTTGCGAGAAAAACATTAAAACTTTCAACATTCCTTACTTACAGGCCGTACTTGTATTCTACGCATATGCTTACTTTAAGATTAAGCAACGTTTCTATAAATGATACAGTGGTTTCTTTAAATCCTGATTACCTTTACAATAGTAAAAATGATATTTCTTTTTTAACTTTTATGTATAATTTCGATTATGATAAAAGAGATTCAAAATATTATCCGCTTAATGGTATCAAATTAAAAATTTCTGTTGTTAAGGAAGGATTTGGTCTGTTTTCTGAAGAGGGAACTTTTTATTTCAAAGCTTTTATTGAGGATAATTATAAAATAAGAAACCGGTTATATTTTAACACGGGTATTGAAAGTATGCTTAGTTTTGATAAAATTACATCATATTATTTTTCAGAAGCAATTGGTTTTAATAATTATATCAGGGGAATGGAATATTATGCAACGCTTGGTAAAAACTATTATATATCCAAATCAAATTTGAAATATGAAATAATTCCGAAAAGGATGTTCGATCTGAATTTTATTTCGTCTCATAAATTTAGTAAAGTACACTATGCTCTATATTTCAACATATTTTTTGATACAGGTTATGTTAATTCAGACTTTATAATAAATAATAAATTAGTGAATGATTTTTTATATAGCGGGGGAATTGGTATTGATTTAGTAACTTATTACGATAAAGTTTTGCGAATTGAATATTCATTGAATAAATTTGGAGAACCAGGATTTTACATTCATCTGGGAGCACCTATAATTAATAATTAATATGAAAGTAGCAATATACGGGCGTAATTTTGATAAAGGATTTAATGACTACATAAAGAGATTCTTTAGGATACTGGAGCAGAATAATGTAGAAACGATTATTTACGAAGATTTTTATAAGTTTCTTGTAAAGCAGATTGATTATAAAGGGAAGGCTATTTCGGTTTTTTCAAAACAACACGAAATACACAATAATGTAGATTTACTATTTAGTATTGGAGGCGATGGTACAATCCTGGAGGCCACAACTATTGTGAGGGATTCAAACATCCCAATTGTTGGTATTAATACAGGAAAACTTGGATTTCTGGCGAGTATTGCCAAGGATGAAATAGAATCTGCTTTGAAAGATATTTTTTCAAAAAACTATACTCTTGAAGAAAGGACTCTTCTGAAATTTGAATCAGGATCCGATTTATTTAAGGAATTTCCGTATTGCTTAAATGAAATAACTGTTCAGAAAATAGATTCTGAGATGATTACAATTCATGTATATGTTGATGGCGAATTTCTCAATTCATACTGGGCCGATGGTTTGCTAATTTCTACTCCTACAGGATCAACTGCCTACTCGTTAAGCGTTGGTGGGCCAATTGTCATCCCTGATTCCGGGAATTTCATCCTTTCTCCCATATCACCGCACAATCTTACTGTAAGGCCAATAGTTATTCCTGATGCATGTAAAGTGCAATTAAAATTCGATAACAGGGCTTTAAATTATATTACATCATTGGATCATAGATCTGTTATGATAAAAAACACAGAGGAAATAATTGTCAGCAAGGCAGAGTTTAAAATCAAATTGCTTAAATTAAATAACACCAGTTTCTATAAAACATTAAGAAATAAACTGATGTGGGGAGCTGATAAAAGAAATTAAGTAAAACAAATTTGTACTTAGAACGTTTAATATTGGACTTAAAAAGTTGAAAATAATTTGGTTATTATAATTTTTATCTAAAAAAAGATAACTTTGTATATATAGATTAATTTAGATGAAATTATTTAAATACGTAATACTCTTTAGTTTATTGCTTATTCCAATATTGGGTTTTTCGCAAAAATGGAAATTGTCGCGATCGGAATATATGTATGGAATCGGTATAGTTAATTATTTTGGAGATATTGGAGGTGCGTCTAATGTTGGTGCCTCTGGCTTTGCCGACTTTGATATAGCTTATTCAAGACCTGTTCTTGCTATTGGATATCGCTATAAACTATATGAACGTTTTTCGGTAAAAGCAAATCTTTCCTATGCTAATATTCATGGATCTGATGTTAAGTCAATAAATGAATCAAGAAATTATTCATTTACAACAAATATGTTAGAATTAAATGGGCACATCGAATTCCATATAACTAAGGAAAAACAGATGGCAACATATAATAAAATGTCTATGCGTGGTAAATTGCATAAATTTAACACAGGCATTAATTTATATATATTTATGGGGATCGGGGGAGTTATGTCTAAACCAAAAGCATTAGACAGTTTTGACGGAAGTTCAAGATTTGTTGATAATAAAAACTTAGCATTAGCTTTTCCTGTCGGGCTTGGATTAAAATATCCTTTATCAGCAGCAACAAATATTGGATTAGAGCTTGGAGGAAGATTTACTACTACCGATTTCATAGATGGGTTTACACCAGAAAATTCAGATTCAAAAGATATATACTATTTTACGGTAATAAACGTTTCAACTAAAATTAAGAGGATAAAGCGTAAAAAATATCGATTTTAGAATAATATGAAAAGAAATTTATTACTGTTTCTGTTACTTTTTTCAACGAATTTATTAATTAGTCAAAGCAGAACTGAATTAGGAATAACTCTCGGGACCTCTTATTATCAGGGTGATATTAATAATTCAAGATTGTTTTACTCACCTTCCATGACATATGGAATAATCGTTAAGTATAATCTTAATAACTATCTCTCAACCAGAGTAAAAGGGTTTTATGGGAAATTAGGCGGAAGCGATTATGATTTTAGTGAAATAGAAAATCAGTTAAGAGGAGCATCGTTTTCTACAAGCTTTATAGATCTTTCAGCATCGATTGAATTTAGTTTTCTGCCATATACGAGTTCCGGGTATATTAAAAAGAATAAAAATAGGTTTGCACCGTATATGTTTATTGGGATTGGAGGAAATTTTCTGTTTAGCTCAGAAGGTTTTGAAAATCCGGTTACAATTCCTTTTGGATTAGGAATTAAATATAATATCTTTGAGCGCTTAACTTTAGGCTTGGAGTGGAGTTACAGGAAAACATTCACCGATGAAATTGACGGTGTATTAAATGTACAGGATGTGGACAATACTCCGGTAATTCATAATGATGACTGGTATTCACTTTGTGGTGTATTTGTTACTTATAAATTGTTTAGAGATAAGATAGATTGTCCGACGTATTATAAATAGGAAATGGATTTAAAGGAAAAGATCGACAAAAATAATCTGCCGGAACATGTAGCTATTATAATGGATGGGAATGGCAGGTGGGCTCAGAAAAAAGGAAATCAGCGCATATTTGGTCATAAAAATGGAGTTAAAGCTGTTCGCGATACAGTTGAGGGAGCCGGAGAGTTGGGCTTACAATATCTTACCTTATATGCTTTTTCAACAGAAAACTGGAACAGACCAAAACAGGAAGTAGATGCCTTAATGACACTTCTTATTACTTCAATAAATTCAGAAACTGATACACTAATAAAAAATAATGTTCGTTTAATGACAATTGGTGATACTGATGGTTTACCAAAAAATGTAAATGAGAAATTGAATGCATTAATTGAAAAAACATCAGTTAATAAAGGATTGAAACTAGTATTAGCATTAAATTACAGTGCACGATGGGAGATTGTTAATGCAGTTAAAAATATCATTTCCGACACTAAAAAAATGGATGTTAATATTAATGAAATCAATAATGATTTTTTTGAAAAATATTTAAATACCAAAGATATTCCGGATCCGGACTTGCTTGTGAGAACAAGTGGAGAGTACCGAATTAGTAATTTTTTGATATGGCAGATAGCTTATTCTGAATTGTATTTTACTGATGTATTATGGCCTGATTTCAGACGTAATGACTTGTTTAACGCAATAATAAATTATCAGCAAAGAGAAAGACGCTTTGGAAAAACAAGTGAACAATTAAAAAAGTAGTTTAAAAAATGGATTTTAAAAGAATGTTAAGAAAACTCTCGTATAGTATATTTTTAGTTTTATTTGTTTCATTAGTGTTTGCTCAGGAAACAGATTATAGCTTAATGCCTGTTATCGATTATAAAAAATCACAGGATTATATAATTAAAGACGTTCAGGTTTCAGGAATAAAATACCTCGATAAAAATATTATAATTAGTCTCTCTGGGCTGAATATAGGGAGAGAAATTACAGTACCAGGAGATAATATAACAGATGCAATTCAAAAATTGTGGGATCAGGGCCTGTTTACAGATGTAAAAGTCTCTGTAACCGAAATCGTAGGTGATAGTATTAATCTTGCTATTTTTCTTCAGGAAAGACATCGATTATCAGATCTGGAAATATTTGGATTAAATAAGGGTAAAGTTAATGATATAAAAGAAGACCTGGAGTTGAAAAGAGGAATGCAGGTTACAGAAAATCTTGTTAATAATACGGAAAGAGTTATTAAAGAGTACATGTATAACAAAAAGTATTTAAATGCAAAGATTGATATTGTGCAGATTAATGACACTTTAGTTGGATTAAATAGTATTAAACTTAACATTTATATTGATAAGGGCGAAAAAATTAAAATTAAGGAAATAGATTTTGAAGGGAATACTGTTTTCAAAATGGGGAAGTTGAGAAGGGTTATGAAGAAAACAAAAAAGAAAAACCTGAATATTTTTGCTCCCTCAAAATTTATGGAAGATTTATATGCAGAGGATAAAGTAAATATTATAAAAAAATATAATTCACTTGGATACAGAGATGTTGAAATTTTATCTGACAGTATTTACACAATCAGCAATAAGAGAATAGGTATTAAAATTAATATTACAGAAGGAAACCAATATTTTTTAAGAGATATAAATTGGGTTGGTAACACCAGATATAAGTCTGAATTATTGGATTTGGCCTTAAAAATAAATAAAGGAGAACCGTATGATCCGGAATTAATAACAGAAAGATTAAATTATGACGAAGATGCTGTAAGTAACTTATATCTGGATTACGGGTATTTGTTCTTCAATGTTTCTCCCGTAATTTCTAATATAGAAAATGATTCAGTAGATATTCAGATGCGAATATTTGAGGGAGAAAGGGTTAGACTTAACAAAATAAACATTAATGGCAATACCAAAACAAATGAGCATGTTATCAGGCGTGAGCTAAAAACGAGGCCTGGTGATTTGTTTAGTAAGTCAGACATAGTAAGATCTCAGAGAGAACTGGCACAGCTTGGGTTTTTTGATCCTGAACAGTTTGGAATAGAACCTGTAAACGTTAATCAGGCTGAAAGTTTAGTTGACCTCGATTATACTATGGTTGAAAAATCTACTGATATGCTTGAGATTTCAGGTGGATGGGGAGCTAATATGTTTGTAGGAACACTGGGTGTTCGATTTAGTAACTTTTCGGCCGAAAATATGTTTAAAAAAGGTGCATGGAGACCAATTCCTTCAGGTGATGGTCAGACTTTATCGCTTCGTGCTCAGACAAATGGGAAATATTATTCAACCTATAGTGTAAGTTTTGTAGAGCCATGGATGGGTGGAAAAAAACCAAATTCTTTTTCTGTAACAGCTTATTATTCTGTACAAAAAAGAACAGATATATTTTATCAGGTTGGTGAAGAGTATATGAAAGTGATAGGGATTTCGATTGGATTAGGACAAAGACTTAAACAACCCGATGACTATTTTACACTTTCCAATTCTATTAATTACCAAAGGTATGACCTAAATGATTGGGCCGGATTTATTGTTAATGATGGAGCAGCTAATAATTTTAGTATTTCTACAACTTTTGCAAGAAGTTCAGTAGATGCACCTATTTACCCTAGAGCGGGTTCATCTTTCGCTTTAACCATACAGTTAACACCACCGTATTCGTTATTCAAAGAAGACAATTTCTGGCAACTGACTGCTGATGAAAAAGCTATTGCAGAGCAGGATGTTATTAATAGTGTTGATCAGGTTGTTTGGGAAGCAGCAGATGATCAAGATAAAGTGGATTATATAAATGCCGAAATTTATGACAGAGAAAACGCGGTAAAATATAAATGGGCTGAATATCATAAATGGAAATTTAACGGAAAATGGTTTTTGAAAATTTGGGATGACATGGTGTTGGCGGCAAATACAGAATTTGGTTATTTAGGTTATTATAACAAGGATATTGGATATACACCATTTGGAAGATTTGATTTAGGAGGAGATGGCCTCTCTGGATATAGTTTGTATGGAGTGGAAACTATTGGATTACGTGGTTATGAAAATGGATCAATAACACCAAAAGATACCAGAGGATCTGATGCAGGAAATATATACGAGAAAATTAATTTTGAACTAAGATACCCCATTTCACTGAAACCGCAGGCAGTAGTTTATGTACTGGGATTTGTTGAGGCAGGAAATGCATGGACAGATTTTAATAATTTTAACCCGTTTAGAATTAAAAGATCAGCAGGTATTGGAGTTAGAGCATTTTTGCCAATGTTTGGACTATTAGGTGTTGACTGGGGATATGGATTTGATGAAATAGCGAATCAACCGAATGCTCATGGCAGCCAGTTTCATTTTGTGATCGGACAACAGTTTTAAATCAAATAATTATGAAAAAATTACTTTTTGGATTAATATTTGTTTTGTTCTCAACAACATTAGTTGCGCAAAGATATGCTTTCGTTGATTCGGATTATATCCTTAATAATATTCCGGCATATAAAGCAGCGCAGGATAAATTAAACAAGCTGTCACTTGACTGGCAAAAAGAAATTGAAGCCGGATATGCAGAAGTTGAAAAAATGATAAGAGATTTTAATACCGAAAAGATATTATTAACTGAGGAAATGATCAAACAAGGCGAAGCAGAAATTTCTGGCAGAGAAAACGCAGTTAAAGAACTTCAGCATAGATTTTTTGGACCAGAAGGTGAGTTGTTTATTAAAAGACAGGAGTTGATAAAACCTATTCAGGACGAAATATATAATGTAATTAAGGATATTGCAGAAAAAGGAAATTATGCAATTATTTTTGATACAGCAATAGGCGCAACTATATTGTTTACCGATCCGAAATTTGATAAAAGTGATGAAGTATTAGAAAAGTTAGGCTATAAGAATTAATTTTTTAAATTTGTATATAATTAAAAAAGAAAAATATGAAAAAGTTTTTAGGAATATTATTAGTAGGTGTGTTGGTTTCAGCAACCACAGTATTTGCTCAGGATTTAAAATTCGGACACATTAATTCAGGAGAACTACTCTCTGTAATGCCAGAGAGAGATAGTGCTCGTGTTGAGTTACAAAGTTATAGTCAGTTGCTGCAAAAAGAGATTGAAACAATGCAGGTTGAATATCAGAATAAGGTAAATGTTTATCTTGAAAAGCAGGAAACATATTCTGATCTGGTTCGCCAATCTAAGGAAGCAGAAATTCAGGAAATGCAGCAGCGTATTCAGGGCTTTCAGCAAACTGCACAGCAGGATCTGCAACAGAAGGAAGCTGAACTTTTTCAGCCGATAATGGATAAAGCACAAGCTGCTATTGAGAAAGTATCTAAATCTAATGGATTTACATATGTGTTTGATATTAGCGCGGGTGGCTTAGTATACTTTTCTGAAAAAAGTATAGATATTTTACCGTTAGTAAAGAAAGAATTAGGTATAGAATAGTACCTTATATTTAATTATTTTTGACCATCTTTATAAATTAAAGATGGTCTTTTTTTTGTATTATGGATAAAAATAATTTTCCTGTTGGAGTTTTTGATTCGGGAATAGGAGGACTTACAGTTTGGAAGGATCTTGTTGCTGACCTCCCGAACGAATCCGTTATTTATTACGCCGACAGTGCTAATTGTCCGTATGGTCCAAGAAAACAGGAAGAAATTATACAACTTGCATCAAAAGTTGTTGATTTTTTAATTTCTGAAAATTGTAAAATCATTATTGTTGCTTGTAATACAGCAACAGCTGCAGCAATTGACTTTCTTCGCTCAAAATACTCAGTTCCATTTATTGGCATGGAACCAGCAGTAAAACCAGCGGCTTTGAATTCGAAAACAAAAAGTATTGCGGTGCTTGCAACGGAAGGAACCTTTAATGGTAAATTGTATACCGAAACAAGCAGGAAATATGCAAAGGATGTAGTATTAAATATTAAAGTTGGCGATAAGCTTGTTGATATCGTGGAAAAAGGTTTAATAAATGATCCATCAACAAAAAGTCATCTTGCGGCATTGGTAAAAACTTTAATTGATGAGAATATAGATCATTTAGTGTTGGGCTGTACACATTTTCCTTTTTTAACAGAAGTTTTAACAGAAGTATTGCCACCAAATATAAGAATAATTGACCCTGCACCAGCCGTTGTTCAACAAACAAAAAAGATTCTGGAAATGAATGATTTAACAAAAAAGGAATTTAGTAATCCGGAATATCGTTTTTATTCTTCA
Source organism: Bacteroidales bacterium (assembly GCA_019038645.1). Taxonomy (GTDB): domain Bacteria; phylum Bacteroidota; class Bacteroidia; order Bacteroidales; family UBA12077; genus UBA12077. Next base: position 708 of record JAHOYT010000044.1, on the reverse strand, counting down.
GGAAATTCGTACACCCTTAAAAATATGCTGAAAGAAATTACAGACTTAAAATATGAAATTTACGAATTGTAATTATTCATACCATTTAGCATACATCAAATAATTATTTGCAATTTTTTCAATCATTTCTTTCACTTTACTTTTATCAACAGATTTAATTTTTTTAGCAGGAACACCACCGAAAACACTGCCGGGTTCAATTTTTGTATTCTCTAAAACAAGAGCTCCGGCAGCTATTATAGAATTTTCTCCAATCTCAACATTATCCATAATTATCGCTCCCATACCTATTAAAACATTGTCTTTAATAGTAGCACCATGAATAATTGCATTGTGCCCTACAGATACATTATCACCTAAATATATTTTCGATTTATTATACGTACAATGTAAAATTGCACCATCCTGGATATTAACCTTGTTTCCTATTTGAATAGAATTTACATCTCCTCTCACAATCGAGTTAAACCAAAAACTGCAATCATTTCCTGTTTTAACATCTCCAATAATAGTCGAATTTTCTGCTAAAAAACAATTGTTTCCAAATTCCGGAGTAAACTCTCTTACTGATTTAATTAATGCCATAAATAAGTATCTGTATACGTGTTTTTTACAAAATTACAACAAGAAATAATATTTATATGAAAATAATGAGAAAAATCATGTATTTTACTTAAAAAATTAATTGAAATTATAATTAATCTGTAT
>JAHOYT010000090.1 GCA_019038645.1 Bacteroidales bacterium | reverse complement strand
ATATAATTAAATTAATATAAATTAAGATAGAGTTCTGGTAATAGATTCAGGTATGTGAATTTGAATATAACTTTAATCTAAGAACTTTAAACTTTAAACTATTTAAATATGGCAATAATTAAACCATTTAAAGGATTAAGACCTCCTAAAGATATTTCTAAAAATGTAGCATCATTACCATATGATGTTATGAATAGTGAAGAAGCAGCTGTTATGGCTGAAGGCAAAGATTGTTCTTTATTGCATATTACGAAAGCCGAGATAGATTGTCCTGCCGGAACTGATATTCATTCTGAAACTGTTTATAATAAGGCTGTTGATAATTTTAAGGCGTTTCAGGAAAAAGGATGGTTAGTTCAGGACCAGGAAGCAAAATTTTACATTTATGCTCAAACTATGGATGGGCGTACTCAGTATGGAATAGTGGGTGCTGCCGCCTGTGAAGATTATAATAACGAGATAATTAAAAAACATGAATTAACACGTCCGGAAAAAGAAGATGACAGAATGATTCTGACTCGTTATACAAATGCGAATATCGAACCTGTTTTCTTTTCATACAAAGCTGTTCCTGAAATTGATACAATAGTTGAGAATATTGTAAAAAGTCAGGCTGCTGATTATGATTTTGTGGCTGACGATGGTTTTGGTCACCATTTTTGGGCAATAAACGATGCTGATACAAATATTAAATTAGAAGAATTATTTGCAACAAAAGTACCGTATACATATGTTGCTGATGGTCATCATAGAACGGCAGCAGCAGCACGTATTGGAATTGAAAAACAGGAGCAAAATCCAAATCATACAGGAAACGAAGAATATAATTTCTTTATGGCGGTTCATTTTCCTGATAATCAATTAAAAATTATTGACTACAATCGTGTTGTTAAAGATTTAAATGGTTTATCAGAAGAGGAATTAATTGAGAAATTAAAAACTTCATTCGAGGTTGAAAAAATTGGTGCTGATATTTACAAACCCGCAAAACTGCATGAATTCAGTATGTATCTTGCCGGAGGTTGGTATAAATTAACCGCAAAAGAAGGAACTTACGATGATAGTGATCCAATTGGAGTGCTTGATGTAACAATTCTTTCAAAACAGGTTTTGGAACCAATATTTGACATTGTAGATTTAAGAACTTCAACCAGAATCGATTTTGTTGGTGGAATTCGTGGTTTAGGAGAGCTGCAAAAACGCGTAGACAGTGGTTTGATGAAAGTAGCATTTGCATTGTATGCTACATCATTAAAACAATTAATCGATATTGCTGATAGCGGGAATATTATGCCTCCAAAAACAACCTGGTTTGAACCAAAGTTAAGAAGCGGTTTAGTAATTCATAAACTGGATTAACTCTTAAATAAAGACTGCCCTTCAAGGGGGTGTATTAAGGGGATTGTTAAAGCAATCCTCTTTTTTTGTAAACATTTACTAAACCTGAGTGTTATCTTTTTTAAGAAAGAACTTTTTTATTACATTTGAATCACAATTAATTATATAATTAAAATGCGGTCATAATGGGCGTTTCTGAAAATATTAAACACTTCCTTTCCAATGAGATACCTTCAAATGTAAAATTGATTGCTGTTTCGAAAACCAAGCCAGTTGAAACTATACTGGAAGCTTGTAAATCAGGACATAAAATGTTTGGTGAAAATAAAGTTCAGGATCTGGCTGATAAATATAATGAATTGCCTAAGGATATTGAATGGCATATGATTGGACATATGCAAAGCAATAAGGTCAAATATATAGCTCCATTTGTGTCTTTAATTCATGGTGTTGACAGTTTCAAATTATTGAAAGTAATCAATAAGGAAGGATTGAAGAATAATAGAAAAATTGATTGCCTTCTTCAATTTCATATCGCAAAAGAAGAAACTAAGTTTGGATTAGATTTAAGTGAAGCAGTAGAGTTTTTAAGCTCAGAAGAGTTTAAAAATATGAATTACGTAAATATTTGTGGTGTGATGGGAATGGCAACTTATACAGAAAATGAAGATACAATACGTTCTGAGTTTAGAGAATTAGTTCATATCTTTAATCAATTGAAAAATACTTATTTTTCAAATAGCGAATTTAAAGAAGTTTCGATGGGAATGTCCGGCGATTACAAAATAGCAATTGAAGAAGGAGCTACAATGATTCGTATTGGAAGTTTGTTATTCGGAGCAAGAAATTATACAAAGTAGATAATATAAATAAACACTTATTATGAGTCAATTAGAAACCACTTATTTAGGATTGAAGCTCAAGAATCCTGTGATAGTAGGAAGTTCAGGCCTTACTAGTTCAATCGAGAAGATCAGAAAAATTGAAGAAAAAGGTGCTGGCGCAATTGTTCTAAAGTCAATTTTCGAGGAGCAAATTAAATTTGAAGCCGGTAAAATGGCTAATGGATCAGATTCTCCGGAAGCCTGGGATTACGTTAATTATTATGTTAAGAATAATAATGTTGCGGAATATCTCGATTTGATTAAAAAAGCGAAAGAGGAAGTGAAAATCCCGGTAATCGCAAGTATAAATTGTGTTTCTTCAAAAGAATGGACCGGATTTGCAAAAAGTATTGAAGAAGCAGGAGCTGATGCAATTGAAATTAATGTTTTTGTATTACCAAATGATAGAAATGCTTCAGCGGAGCAATATGAAAATATATATTTCGAATTAGCAGAGAAATTGAAAAGTACTTTAAATATTCCTTTTGCATTTAAATTAGGTTCTCATTTTTCTAATTTGGTTGGATTTATCCAAAAATTGAATGTTCCCGGAGTGGTTTTATTTAATCGTTTTTATGCTCCTGATATCGATATTGATAAGATGAAATTTACTACATCAGAAGTATTTAGTAATCCTGCAGATATTAGAAACTCATTACGCTGGGTAGGTATTATTTCATCGAAAATAACTGATTTGGATATAGCTGCTTCTACAGGAGTGCACGATGGTAAAGCTGTGGTTAAGCAACTGTTAGCTGGCGCAAGTACAGTTCAGGTATGCTCTACTTTATATAAAAATGGTATCGATTATTTGGAAACTATTATTAAAGATCTGGAAGAATGGATGAATAAACATGGTTATAATAATATTGATGAGTTTAGAGGAAAAATGAGTTATTCAAAAATTGACGATCCTTTAATTTATGAAAGATCTCAGTTTATGAAATATTTTTCAAGTGTACAATAAACAAATCCCGCTATTCAGCGGGATTTTCTTTTTTGGTTTCAATTAGATTAATTAGCTCGAAATTCAAAGATTTTTTATCATCCTTAATGTCTTCGACCGAGTTTTCCAATCGCAATAAACAAGTTTTCGCCAAACCTGCTTCAATATCTTCAAAACTATCAATTACCGTAAAAGCATCAAATGCAAGTTGAAAATCAGCCTGAATAAATACATCAGCAAACACTTCAATGTACCTATTAAAGTCTAACCCGTTTTTCCAACATGCCGAAACTAAAATTGATAAAATATCTTTATAATCAGGATTTTCTATTGCCTGAATCAAAGAGGGTACACAATCCTGATTTTTAAGATTCTCAAGAATTTTAATAATATCATCACGGATAATTGTATCAGATGTACTATGTAATAAATCGATAACCTTATCTAATATTTCTTTGTTACCTTCTTTTGATATGTACTGTAAAGTTTCCTGTACAACTGAAGTTTTATTAGATCTTAAATTTTTAATTATTTCGTTATTATCCATGGTTCTTCAACATTTTCTAACTCATGTATACGGCTACTAAGCCTTACAAAATTAGAACAATTCTACGGATTAATAAGATATTCATTTTATTATTTTTTATATTGGTTCTGCAAATTACTTTGTTTTTTAAAACAAGTTTTATAAGTCGACTTATAAAATCTTGTATTTTCAGGTATTTGCGTACGGTGTATATTTTGTTTTTTAAAAAAAAGTGTTAATTTTACTACATATTGTTTTAGAATTGGTAACAATCAATAGATAGCTAATTATGAATATTAAATTATTACATCGTAAAACTTTATCTTTTTTGGCAGTTATTATTGCATTGGGTATAATAACAAGTTGTTCTTCTGATAAAGATAAAAGTAGTGATTCTGATGAACTGGTGACAATTGACTCACTTGAGATTGATGAACAGCTCATTAAGGATGTTAAATCCGTTAAGGAAATTTTTTATTCATTGCCTTCGCCTTTGGAAACTGCAATGATATTAAAGCAGGCAGGAGCAAAATATAATGAAGAGCTACTGAACCCAACTGACAACACTTCAGGATATGTTACAAATAAAAGCATGGCATTAAATCTGGGTATTTATACAACCGATTTGAGTTACGCAAGCCTGTTTGATCAGACTCAGGCAACTATTAATTACATGAATGCTTCTAAAAAAATGGCTGAAGGTTTAGGTATTTTAAATGCTATTGATGAAAATGTTATAGAACGACTTGAGGCAAACATTAATAACAGAGATGTTATAATGGATATCATTTCAGAAACCATTATGAATTCAAGTTCATTTTTTGAAGAAAATGACAGACAGGCAATGTCAACTATTGTTTTGGTTGGTGGCTGGGTTGAAGGTTTATATATTGCTACCAATTTAGTTGAGGATGAAGTTGATTTCAACAATAATGAGTTGATAAAGCGTATTATTGATCAGAAACTTACTTTAAGTACGGTACAAAGCTTGTTAGATGAGAATTCAGATAATGAGGATGTACAAATGATTATGGTTAATGTTAATGAATTAAAGACAATTTTTGATAAAATAGAAATTACATCGTCAAAAATTGAACCCATTACTGATGAAGAAACCAATGTAACAACTCTTAAATCAAAGACTACAATTTCAATGAGTACTGAAACATACAATGAGCTTAAAGAAAAAGTGAAGGTAATACGAAGTAATTATATATTATAAAAATATCCTCTGTTATGAAAAAAATATACCAGACATTAATTATACTGACAATATTAGCTCTGATACCTATTTATGGTAATTCTCAGTGTAAAAGTTTTGCTAAAAAGGTTTGTAAATTAGAATTAACCCCGTATATACATGATGGTAATTTTAATGCTGCTGTTTTAACTGAGGGTGAGGATGCAGAATTATATAAAACATTTTATGCAGGTCAAAATTATCGTATATATATTTGTGGATCAGGTGCTTTACCTGATATTGAATTTCAGGTTCTGGATGTAAGCAGAAATGTATTGTATGATAACAGAAAAAGTGATTATTCAAGAATATGGGATTTTAAACTCGAATCCAGTCAACAACTTATTATTTCGTTAAGAGTAAGAAATAGTGAAGGGGAAACGGATGAATTAGTTAGTGGTTGTGTGGCAATAATGTTTGGTTTAAAAGAAGATACGAATTAAATTTATTAATATAATATATTATAAATGTGAAGCCTGTATTTAATACAGGCTTTTTTATTTAATACTGTATAGTATTATTGGAGTTTTTCTTCTAAATATTTACTGGTGTAGGAAGTTTTACAATTAATTAATTCCTCAGGAGTTCCTTCAAACATTATTTCTCCTCCGTATTTTCCTCCTTCAGGGCCAAGATCTATTATCCAGTCGGCCGATTTAATTATTTCAAGGTTATGCTCAATTATTATTATAGAGTTCCCTCTTGATATTAAAGCATTAAAAGCTTCCAGGAGCTTTTTTATATCATGAAAATGAAGTCCGGTAGTTGGTTCATCGAAAATGAATAAAGTAGATTGTTTGGAATTTTCTTTGCTTAAAAACGATGCCAGTTTTACCCGTTGACTTTCTCCACCACTTAATGTACTCGATGACTGTCCTAATTTGATATAACCTAAACCTACTTCAGCTAATGGAGAAAGCTTATCAACTATTTTCTTTTCAATAGTTTCATTGCCCATGTTGAAAAATTCAATTGCCTCATTAACTGTCATTTCTAAAATATCAAAAATGCTCTTTTCGCGATACTTTACTTCCAGTATTTCTTCTTTAAATCTTTTCCCATGACAATGATCACAAATAAGATTTACATCAGCCATAAACTGCATTTCTACTTTAATTATTCCTTCTCCCTGGCATTCTTCGCAACGACCACCATCAATATTAAAAGAAAAATGAGAAGCCTTATAGTTATTTATTTTTGATAATTGTTGGCTGGCGTATAGCTTTCTTATTTCATCATAAGCCTTTAAATAAGTAACAGGATTTGATCTTGAAGATCTTCCAATAGGATTTTGATCAACGAATTCTATACCGCTAAGCTGTTTTAAGTCTCCTTTAATTTCATCATGTTTTCCTGTTTTTTCTCCTGTTCCCAAAATAATTTTACTAAGGGCAGGTGAAAGTATGTTACCTACAAGTGAAGATTTTCCTGATCCACTTACACCTGTAATTAGGGTTATTATATTTAAAGGGAATTTTACATCAATATTTTTTAGATTATTTTCTCTTGCCCCGGATATTTCAATATAATTGGTCCATTTACGTCGTTGCTGAGGAACCGCTATAAATTCTTTTCCGGTAAGATATTTAGCAGTTAAACTTTGCTTGTTCTTAATAATGTCTTTATGATTTCCCTGAAAAATAATTTCCCCGCCTAATCTTCCTGCAAAAGGCCCAATATCAATTATTTCATCGGCCGATTTAATAATATCTTCGTCGTGTTCAACAACAATAACAGTATTCCCGATTTCTTGTAGTTCTTTTAGTACTTTTATTAACCTGTCGTTATCCCGTGAATGTAAACCGATGCTTGGTTCGTCAAGAATATACAGGGAACCAACCAGACTACTCCCCAACGAGGTTGCTAAATTAATTCGTTGTGATTCCCCTCCTGATAGTGTTGAAGATAATCTGTTTAACGTAAGATATCCCAACCCAACATTCATAAGAAAGTCTAATCGACTATTTATTTCAGTTAAGATGCGTTTAGAGACATCTTTTTCATAATTTGTTAATTTAAGATCTTTAAAGAATTCTTGTAGCTCATCAATTGGAATTAAAACTAAATCCTGTAAAGATTTATTTCTAATTTTAACCCAGGAAGCTTCTTTTTTCAGTCTTGTTCCTCTACAATCCGGACATGTCGTTTTACCGCGATATCTTGATAACATAACACGATATTGTATTTTATATTTTTGTTCCTCTAAATGATCAAAAAAGGCATTTAAACCCCAAAAATGATTATTCCCGGACCAGAGTAATAGTTTTTGCTCTTCAGTCAGACCCACATAAGGCTTATGTATTGGAAAATCAAATTTATCTGCATTGTATACCAGTCTGTTTTTCCATTCCTGCATTTTTTCGCCCCGCCAGCATGCTATAGCTTCCTCATAAATTGATAATCCTTTATTTGGAACTACTAAATCTTCATCAATCCCAATAATTTTACCATATCCTTCGCATCTGGGGCATGCACCAACAGGGTTGTTAAAACTAAATGTGTGAACAGTAGGTTCTTCAAATTCAATTCCATCTGCTTCAAATTTATTCGAAAAAGTTTCTGAAACAATTTTATCTCCAAAAGCTTTAATAATACAGTGTCCGTTGCCCTCAGAAAACGCGATTTGAACTGAATCTCCAAATCTACTTAACGAATCTTCATTTGTTTTAACACTTATTCTGTCCACAACAATATTTATTGGCTCCTTTATATTTAGGGTTGAAGAATTTTCAAGCAAATCGTTAATCTTATAAATTACAAAATCTTGTTCTATTCTTGAAATGCCCTCATTTTGGAGCATTGTTAAATATTCATTAAATGGTTTTCCATTTTTAATATTGTAGGGAGCAAGAATTAAAAGCTTAGTATTTTCGCTGAATGCTGTTATGTAATTTACTACATCTGTTACAGAATGACGCTGTACTATTTTGCCTGAAACGGGTGAATAAGTTTTCCCAATTCTTGCAAACAAAAGTTTAAGATAGTCATAAACTTCTGTTGATGTACCAACAGTTGACCGGGGATTTCGGGTATTAACTTTTTGTTCTATTGCAATGGCAGGTGGAATACCGCTAATAAATTCCACATCAGGTTTATTAATTTTACCTAGAAACTGTCTTGCGTATGACGATAAGCTCTCAACATATCTTCTTTGGCCTTCGGCATAGATCGTGTCAAAAGCAAGCGAAGATTTTCCTGAACCTGAAACACCGGTAATAACAATGAATTTATCACGGGTAATATTTATATCAATGTTCTTTAAATTATGAACTTTAGCACCTTTTATTTTGATATATTGTTCCTTATTTGGCATAAATATTGAGAAATAATACTCTTAAAGAATGTTAACAAAACATAAATGGTTTTGAATTAAAAAGATTTTTTGTTTAAATTGCACTAAATTAATTTAATTAATTACTAACCCAAAACCTGGAGGATTGTTTATCGATTAAACTTCTACCTTTTTATTCATAAAAAAGGAGGTTGTTTTGAAAAAATCAAAACTTACCGATCATGAACTGGTAAAGCAGTTTGTGGAAGGTGAACAATCCAGTTTCGAAATCCTGATTAGTCGTCACAAAGATAAGGTTTATACCTATATCTTGTTAATGGTTAAAAAAGAATATTTAGCTCAGGATATCTTTCAGGAAACTTTTATTAAAGTTGTTAAATCGCTACATGCTGGAAAATATCAGGAGAACGGGAAATTTATTTCATGGGTAATTCGTATAGCTCATAATTTAATTATAGATCATTTCCGGAAAGAAAAGCAAATGAAAACTTTCTCGAACGATGATTATGAAACTGATATTTTTAATTCTTCAAGGTTTTCTGATAATACAATAGAAGAAGATATCATTCATGATCAGATAATGTCGGATGTTCGTTCGCTGGTTGATTTTCTTCCGGATGAACAAAAGGAAGTTATTTTACTACGTCATTTTCTTGGGCTAAGTTTTAAAGAAATTGCTGAACAGACGAATGTAAGCATAAATACAGCTTTAGGGCGTATGAGATACGCATTAATCAATATGCGTAAGTTGGTTGAAGAGAAAAACTTAAGCTTAACTATTACTTAAGATAAAAAAAGTTTAGGTAAAGTATAATAAAGAAATTCCCATACACGTTATTTAAATGAATTAACAATAAATAATGCGTATGGGAAAAACTTTTACTCCGATTAATCTTCTTAGTTACAGTGAAATAAGCGAATCAATATCGGTAGATGTTGAAAAATATGATTTTAGTGAATTTGATTATGTAATTAAGTTTATTGAGGAAAACACCAGAAAGGTTCCGAAAAGAATAGTGGATAATGTAATTAATTTTGCGAATAACTATTCTTAAGGATAGAATTAACAAGACTTATAAGAGATGATGTTTTATATCATCTCTTTTTTTTATAAAAAAACTTGACTTGTATTAAAATAATTAATATTATTGTGATATCAAACTGATATCATATAATTTGGATTTTAATTAAATAAATTTAAGTCATGAAAAAAGAAAAAGTATTCTCGGCAGCATCAGGTTTTTTAATGTTATTTTTGGATTTAATAATGATTGGAGTGGGTATTGCAGGTTTAATTATGCTGCATAACCTATGGTTTCTGGCATTAGTGATAATTGGCATTTTTATGTTAATCGGGCTGGTAATTGTAAATCCAAACGAATCTATGGTTCTGGTTCTTTTCGGAGCTTATAAAGGAACAATAAAGGAAAATGGTTTTTTCTGGGTAAATCCGTTTTTTACTCGCAAAAAGATTTCGTTACGGGCACGGAATTTTGATAGCGATCCCAGCAAAGTAAACGATAAAGTTGGAAACCCAATTAAGATTGGAGTTGTTTTAGTTTGGAAGGTTGAAGAAACTTATAAAGCCGCCTTTGAAGTAGATGAATATGAGCACTTTGTTGTGGTCCAAAGCGACGCGGCATTACGTAAGCTTGCCGGAAAATATCCGTATGATAATTTTGAGGATGAACAAGCAGAAGTTACATTACGATCAGGTGTTGAAGAAGTAAATCATGAATTAGAAAAGGAGATTATAGAAAGATTAGAAATAGCAGGAATTCATGTAATAGAAGCACGAATAAATTATATTGCTTATGCTGAGGAAATTGCCAGTGCTATGTTAAGAAGACAGCAAGCTACAGCAGTAGTTGCAGCGCGACATAAAATTGTGGAAGGTGCGGTTAGTATGGTTGAAATAGCTTTGGAACAATTGTCTGGTAAAGATATAATTGATATGGATCAGGAAAGCAAAGCTGCAATGGTTAGTAATTTAATGGTTGTACTTTGTTCTGAAGAATCAGCAAGACCTGTTGTAAATACAGGAACATTAAATCATTAGATGATGTCTAAAAAGAAATCTTTTGTACTTAGAATTAGCGAGGAAAAGATGAAAGCGCTTGAGAAGTGGGCTGCCGATGAATTTCGCAGTACCAACGGGCAAATTGAATGGATTATTACTAAGGCACTTAAAGATTCCCATAGGTTAAAAAACCAGGACTTATCAAATTCTAAAAAAGAATAATATACGAAACAATGGAAAAAGATATATCATCAGTTGACATATTAAAGGCTATAGCAAAAAAGGCTGATTGGGAAATTAATATTAAAGAAGAAACCAGAAATAGCAGACATGGAATCACTGTTCGCAAGGTTATAATAAGAAATTATCAAATAAAAAACTCATATTTCATTTCTGTACAATCGGCTAATTTTGATAAATACAGTTTATATAGTGGTATATTTTTTCCGGTTTCAGGATATGATAATTATAAATTATTGATTAGGAAAAGGCATTCACTTGATAAGTTGAGCTTCCGTAAAAACAGGCTGAGATTTAAAATTGGAAACAGTAGCTTCGATTCTAAGGTTCTTATTGAAACGAATAATGATATAGAAACACATAAGTTGCTGAGTAGCTCAAAAATTCAATTAGAAATTATTGAATTTTTAAATACAGACGATTGTTTATATGTTGGATTTAATGAAATTAATCCAACCTTTAATACAGAATTAAAGGGAAAGAAATTCCTGTCTGTATTCATGGCGTCGAATTGGATACTTGACAAAGAACTGATTGATAAAGCTCATAATCTGGGTTATCGTATAAGAAATAAGTTAAACTAAAATCATATAATATGTATAATAAATATAAATACACTTGTCCGAAATGCAATAACAAAAAGTATGAAATAGGTGAAATTAGAACAACAGGTAGTTTTATGATGAAACTTTTTAATATTCAGAATATTAAGTTTACTACGGTTACTTGTTCTAAATGTCAGTATACAGAACTATATAAAACATCGAGTAATAAATTTGGAAATGTAGTTGATTTTTTCACTAATTAAATTGAAATAATTATAATTGAGGTTGTCTCAAAAGTAATTAGCCTGTCATTCCCTTGAACTTTTCTGTCCTGACTGACCGGCAAGCAGGAAAGGGAATCATACACAATCATGAGATCTCCAATCAGGTTGGAGATGACAAATTAGACTTTTGAGACATCCTTTTTTTATTTCTTGCTTGGTTATAGAAAAAGGCATAAGTGAGAGATGCCTGTTTGCCTACACGGATGGTTTGTACCATAAGTGTGCCCGATTGAAAAACATAAACTTGTTATATTGAGCGTTAGCGAAATATCTTATTGATTGTTTAAAGATTCTTCGCTTACGCTCAGAATGACTCTTTTTAATAAACTTTGCTATACTTCTGGTTTATCATTAATATAATCATTAACCAGTTCGTCAAGAATGTCTAAAGGGACTGCCCCGTTTTTAAGTACAACATCATGAAATTCTTTAATATTGAATTTATCTTTTAACACTGATTTTGCTTTTTCCCTTAACTGCAGGAACTTTATCATTCCTATTTTATAAGCACAAGCCTGACCCGGAGTTACAATATACCTTTCTATTTCGGATACAACTTCACTTTTAACCATACCAGTATTTACAAGCATATATTCAATAGCTTCTTCGCGTGTCCATTTTTTATAATGTATTCCGCTATCAACAACAAGTCTTACTGCGCGGAATAACTCAGATTGCAAGCGTCCTAAATTTGCATATGGTTTATCAGAATAATATCCCATTTCATATGCCAGTTGTTCTGAATACATAGCCCAGCCTTCAGCATACGCAGTAAAAGGAACAAGTTTTCGAAATGTTGGTACACCCTGAAGTTCAGATGCTATTGAAATCTGAAAATGATGACCCGGAACTCCTTCGTGAAATGCTAAAGTTGGCATAGCATATTTTAAGTTTCCCTTAATATCGTATAAATTAACATAGAAAATACCTGGTCTGGAGCCATCCATGGGAGCCATAGAATAATATCCTCCGGGTGATGTAGCTTCATTAAATACTGGTACTCGTTTAATTTCGAGCTCTGCTTTTGGTTTAACATTAAAATAGTCGTCTATTTTTAAGCTGATTTCATTAATTATTTTATTGTAATCAGCTAAACAAAGCTCTCTGCCTTCGTCAGAATCTTCATAGGCAAATTCCGGATTATTGCTAAATTGTTCCATATAAAAGCTTATGTTTTTCGTAGTGTCTGCAAATTCTAATGAATACAATATTTTTTTCATTTCATTTTGAATTCTGGCAACTTCCGTGAGTCCAATTTCATGAATTTCTTTTGGTGTAATATTTAAAGTAGTATGACTTCTAACCTGATATGCATAAAACTCATCACCATTTGGGAATTTCCATACGCCATCATCTGTTATCGCCTTTTCTTCAAGTAACGAAAAGTAATCTATCAATTTTTGATAAGCCGGGAATACAGAATTATTAATTGCATCTTCAACATTTTGCAACAGAATTTCTTTTTCTTTTATATCATCAACTTTATTGATTTTTGTATTAAAAGAAGCATACAGAATATTTTTCTCTAAGGGAGTATTTACAAAATTGCTCATTTCAGTAATTACTTTCTGAATTACAAACTTGGGTGGAATTATATTCAGGTCTTCCCGCTTTTTTAATCCTTCCAGAAGTTGATCAAACTTTTTTTCAAATGCATTAAGTCTTTTTATATAGGCCAAAGCATCCTTTTTGGATTTTACGTTATGACTACTTTCCATAAATGTAAGCATACCGCTTTGAATTCCAGATGATTGGTTAACAGGATAGTTGTGCAAATGATATTGGTTGGCGTTAACCATATCTGTTAAAAACCACTCAAGGATTTTTGTACTTAACAGTTGATCTTCGGACTGTTTATCCTTATTATAACTTTGCAAAGTTTGAAGAAACTCTTCAACCTTTTTTTGCTTTTCCAATTCTACTTCAGGAGAAATGTCTCCCAATTCATCATTGTACATTCCTCTTAGGACAGGAACCCCAAGTGTGGATATCAATTCCGGTTCATCAAGCACAAACTCAATAAATACCTTTTCGTAATAATGATTTATTGAAAATGGTTTGAACCAAATTATATTGACAATAAAAACTAATAATGCTGCAACAGCAGTTAGAACTAAGTATTTTAATATTTTTAAAATCTTTTTCATTTTGAAAACTATTAAGTTTATATGTGTCTTATTTATTCGCTGCGCAGGTTAATAGTAAGGCATGCAACTAAACCTGCTGTTTCTGTTCTAAGACGACTTTGTCCTAAACTTATTTCATGAAAATTTAATATTTTAGCAAGTTCAATTTCTTTTGTACTAAAATCACCCTCCGGACCAATTAATATTAAAGCATTATTACCAGTTTTATAACTGGTTTTTAAGCTTTGCTTTTCATTCTCTTCACAATGAGCGATATACTTTGATCCATTGAAGTTTAGCTTAACAAAATCACTATAATTAGTCAAGGAATTTAATTTAGGTTTATATGCTTTTATGGATTGTTTAACGGCTGAGATAATTATTTTTTCAAGCCTTTCAAGTTTTATTATTTTTCTTTCAGAACGATCGCAAAGAATAGGGGTTATTTCATCTACTCCAATCTCTGTTGCTTTTTCAAGAAACCACTCAAAACGATCCATATTCTTTGTTGGAGCAATTGCAATGTGTAGATAATGGTTTCGTTTCCCAAATTCTTTAATTGTTTTAGTAATTTCAATTTTACATTTTTTAGGATTTGGATCAATTATTTTTGCTTCGTAAAATGTACCCTTGCCATCAATTAACTCAATCTGATCACCTGTGTTTAAGCGTAAAACTTTAATGCAATGTTTCGATTCAATTTCATCGAGAGTATAAGTTTCTTCCGAAATATCAGGAGTGTAGAATAAATGCATTTATCTTTGTGTTTTGATCAATAACAAATATAATCATTGAAAAGGAATAATTAGATGAAAAGAATTGGTTTATTGTCGGATACACATGCTTTTACTGATGAAAAGATAATAGACTTTTTTAAAGATTGTGATGAGTTATGGCATGCCGGTGATATTGGAAATATTGAAACCGCCGATAAAATATCAAAACTAAAACCATTAAAAGCTGTTTACGGAAATATCGACGGGCAGGAGGTAAGGATTGTTTATCCTAAGATTCAATCGTTTACTTGTGAAAAAGTAAAAGTTTTAATGACTCACATTGGTGGTTATCCTGGGAAATATGAAAAGGGAGTGAAAGAGTTGATAAAGAATTTTGTGCCAAATATTTTTATTTCCGGGCATTCACATATTTTAAAAGTAATTTATGATGATAAAAATAAATTATTACATATAAATCCTGGTGCTGCAGGGAAATCAGGATTGCACAAACTCCAGACTGCGGTTAGATTTATTATTGACGGTAAAGAAATAAAAGATTTAGAAGTTTTTGAAAAAAACAGAAGTTAACCGAATTAGTATTTAATTATCAACTAATTTCCTTCTTCATTCAAGCCTTCTTCTTCGTTAGTCTGTTCTTTTACTTCAATATTTTCATCTTCTCCTTCTTTTTCTTCCTCAGGTTTTTCAATTTTTAATTCTTCTCCTTGTTCCGGATCTTTATTTTCCAGCTCTATTTGTTTTAATTCATCTTCCTTAGCTATTTGCGCCTCTTCAAATAATTTCATATTTCGTATGAACTGAGCTTTATTCTGTTCGGTTGCAATAATATATCGGTAAGGTGTTTCTCCTCTTGGCGTTTTTAGTTTTCTGGCTTTTTTCTTTAAGTTTTGTATCGCATCAACAAAATCCTGATTATTTGAAAGGGTTTGCATTACACCACGAGAGTATGTAAAATAATAATAATCATTATTCGGGAGTTCAAAATAAAATTTCATTAAATCTCCGCTTCGCCTTTTAAGTAACTGGAAATATCCTTCTACATATTTATTTACCGGTTTATTATTAATGGTTGCTATCCCTATTTTACCGTAATTAAGATATGATCCCGTTTCAGTATGCCATTGTAGTTTTACGTTACCAAGAAGAAATGTATGTTGAGCAGATTCAGGTAATTTAGCTTCGTTGGCATATAGCATTATCTGATTGTTAAATTCATTGTAATCATTACTTCCAACTAATTCGTTCATGTTTTTTTCAAAAAACCTGGAAGTAATACTCATTGGTTCAAGTAAGCGTAATGATTGAATCTCCCTTACAAGTGTGTCGAGCGCATCTTCCGAAAAGAAAAAATCAAGAGCTATAACAATTTCCGTTTTTATCTCATTTACATCAAGTAAATGATTTACAGACCCTGCCTGGTTTAATTTAACCTGCCCCAAATTAATTCCAAGATCAACTTTACCTTCAGCATGTTGTATGCAAAAATCTTTATGCAGATTCACAAGATTTCCAGTAGTGTCAGGATCATCAAGTTTCGATTTTTCAGCAACAATGTATTTGTTTGATTTTTTATTATAATGTAGAAATCCTGTTGCTTTTATTAAAGCTACATCATTAGGATCTCTTCTTCTGTCAAGAAATCTCGAGTAAATATGAGATGAATCTTTTGTAATAAATGAAGCTGCAAATAATCCACGTCCGTTAATACTTTTTAATGTATTTGTTACCGGAATATAAATACTATCCGGATTTATTTCACTTTCAAAATATGCATAATGTTTATCGGTTCCGGGACAGTCGTATTCAATTCTTATACCTCCTTTAAACGTTAAATATTCTCTGTTGGCAAATAATATTGCCTCACCCTGATAATTATAAACCGGGCTTAGTGTAAAATTATCAGCCATGCTTATTTTACCTTTTGCAACCGTATGATAAGAACTATCGGTATAAATATCTGTAAAATGGATATTCTGAATATCGCTATTTTCATCAATGTAATCATAATCGCCGGTTCCTAAGTATTTATATCTTCCTTTGATGTTGATTTTAGCGTTATAGATTCTATGAAATTTATTCTCTGAATTTGCAATTATTTCAGAGTTTGTTAAGGTGCTTATTTTGGCCAAATTGCCTATTGTAATATCATTTTCGTCAGGGAAAATAAGTGCATCGGCAACTTTTATGTATTCCACTTCAGTTGCTCTTATTGAACTGTCATTTAAACTATAAACCGCTTTGGTGGAGGTAAAGCGAAGCGAATCCTGACTTCGGTGAATTGACATATACAAAGCACCGGGCAGATCATCGTCTTTTAATTTTGCCAGCTTTTTAACTTCAGGAGAAGCAGTTGTATCAATCTGTGGGCTTGATTCAATTTCCAACTGATCTTCAGTAATATTCCAGCTAAACCTATCGAGGTAGCTCACATACAGGTTCTTAGGGAATTGTGCAAGCGTAAAGGATTCATTTGAATTAAAGCTTCCCGTTTGTGCGTCAAAATTAATTTCTCCTTTTAGATTTTCAGTAATGAAATTAAAGTCTGATTTATTAAGTGATTTAAGGCTAAAACTTGTAGTATCAGAGCTGAACGAATTTGCCTCAAAACTGAATAAGTTTGAATGTAATTCTGCCTTTTCCAGATTCATAACACCCCCACCATTTAAACCAATTGGCTGAATGTTAAGTGATCCGTAAAACATAGAATTATTGCCATACATTCTAAACGGCCCTTTTGTTGGTTCCGCCAGCATTATATCCTTGTACGGATACCATTTAATATAAACATCAGTAGAGACCATTTCAGGAAACTCTATTCCTGATGTTCGTTGCGACATAGTAAAATCTTTTGCTAGAATTTTTGTGGAATCAGGAAAGAAAATAATGCTGTCGGTTTGTGTTGATGTTGACAGATATTCAAGTGTTCCTGATCCTTTTAATCCATGGTTGCTTAAGTCAATTATATCATAATAAGTGCCTTTTCCGGAATAAAGGGGGAATCCTTCTTCCGGTGTATTTCTTCTGAAACCCAGAGAGTAATCAGGTCTCATATATATTGCATCATTAAAGGGAGGAAATATATTTGTAGATGTAAATCTTCCGTCAAATCTTAAGCCTTCGGGTTTAAAGTTGTCAAGACTGTCAATGGTAAAAGGTTCAAGTTCGAAGTAAAAGCTATCACGTTTATATACTCCATTAAAAATATTTGAAGCATCGTAATAAACAAAAGAATTTTCGTTACTCTTAAAAATCGGAAACTGTGGGTAATTAAGAAGTCCGGATTTGTTGTTTGGATTATCTATAAGTAATTCTCCACTAATAATCTCAACTGTATTTTTTATATGGGCTAAAACAGGATTATTGTACATATCTCGTTCTTCTGTTTGTACTCTGATCCTTAACGAATCGATATTATGCAGATTAATTTTAAAAGTATCGTAACTAAAATCAAAGTCCTGTCCAAAAAAAGTAAATAAGCCTGCTTCAATTATACCTCCAAATTCAAAATCCCTGTTTTTTTTCATTACTATTTTGTGATTCTTTGGGTAAATTGCTACATTCTGCGAATCAGAAAGGAATATTTGCGGCACACCATAAATCTCCAGTTCATTTGATTTTAGATCCAGAATTCCATTATGAACAAGATCTTCTGTTACGGAATTAAATTTTATTACATCATAATCAATTTTCCCAAATCTGGCTTCGATAAAATCATACAACTTCTTTTTTATTATTGCCCGATCCTCATCTGTATCATAAAAGATAAAGCCATCAACACTAAGGAACATAAGCATTTGCTTAATCTGGTAATCGTCATATTTCATAAAACGAGCTAATTCTTCTCCTGAAAAAACTTCAGAACCTATTTTATTTGAAAAATTTCTAAGTACAAGTAAGGGGTGAAAATCGTCACGCATCATAATTCTTTCAAATTCCACGAGGTTATAAAAGTTTGATGATGTGTATGTTGCATTTCCGATAGCAGCACCGCGACGTTTGGTCAAATAGACCTTATTGTCATCAATTTGCCACTGAAGACGGTCAAAACTCATAGAAATGTTATGATATGAATCAAAATAAGGGCTTTTTGATACAATCCGGTCGGAAGGTGTCAGGAAAATCTCTCTGTTGCCTTCAAGGTATGTTAAGAGAATTCCCGGATGATAAATTGAATCGTTTTTAAAATGAATCGTTATTTGCGCGTTATTTGAAACAGCTCTATCTTTTTTAAACATAAAAGTTTTGGCCTTTGCTGTTAAAATAGTAGTATCATTTTTTTGGATAAATAGATATGCATCGTTTTCCCTGTCACCTGAGCCCATGAGATTTGCGCCTTTCATTGTAAACCCACCGTCATAATCAATATCAGGGAATATATTACCGATACGGAACCGCTTTTGATAAGAGATGAATTCAGGATAAATGGCCTTACCAGGCGACATAATATGTACAACCTGATCGGAAACTCTACCTAATATTGGTTCATCAAAGTAGAGTTTGTTAATAAAAGTAACAGAATCAGCTGTATATCCTGATTTTGAAAAATCAATTTTATAGTTTTTAAATTCGGCCTTTACATTTTCAGGATTATAATCTGCTCTTTCCCAGGTAATAAATCCACCTTCCCCAATCCATTGATTAGTTATTGGAAAAAACGTACCTGTAGTTTCAAATATATCAATTGAATCCTTTTTTATTTTACATGTAAGGTTTGTTTTACTAAATACTATTTTCAAATCATCATCAACTACAATTTTAAAATCATCGGAGCTTGTATGCCAACTTGTTGAATATGTGCTATATATTAAGTTTTCTTCAATTAGTGATTTAGAATTATTAAAATATTTTGTAAGAGCACTTAAGGGGAGTTTTTCTGATTCAAAAATAAAGTATATTCCTTTTTCCCAATTATCATAGTGCTTTAAAGCTTCTTCAGAATGATGAAAAGCCATTACTATGTCAAAATATTTAGTAAAATGAGGTTTTCGACTTGCTTTATTTTTCAATAGTAAATTACAAATGTCAATAAATCTGTTCTTAATATCTTCGGTATAATAGTTGGTATTCCATTTTTCAATGAATGATTCCAGACTATCTTCTTCCTGTTCAGGTAAGTTTCGGTTAACATATTCTTCAAATTGCTCAATAAATAAAGTTGAATCTTTTCCGAATTCAGTAATGTCTTGTGCAAAAGAGGAGAAAAAACTAAAACCAGCGAATATAAAAACCAGACTATAAAAAAGAGCTTTTTTCATTATAAGTAATTTATCGAATTTAATTTTTATGAAATTTAACTGCAACCCAGCTATGTTTCTCAATATGACTGATGTAATTAAGATCGTTTTCTGATGTTACATCCCTGATCATTGACATATCTTTATCGTAAATACCACTTAAAAGTAAAATACCATGGGAATTTAATACTGAAGCATAATGCTTTATATCATCCATCAGTATATTTCTATTGATATTAGCAACTATAATATCGAATTTCTGATCTTTTAAAAGAGATGCATCTCCCTGGTATACTTCAATATTTGTACAGTTGTTTTTTTGAATATTTTCCAGTGTATTATTGTAAGCCCATTCATCAATATCGATTGCTGTAATTTTTTTAGCATGTTTATGTGAAGCAAGAATTGCTAAAACACCAGTACCACAGCCCATATCAAGTACAATTTTTTCGTTAAAATCAATTTCCAGCATTGTTTTTAACATTAAATATGTTGTTTCATGATGACCAGTTCCAAAAGACATTTTAGGTTCAATAATGATTTCGTATTGTGCTTTTGGAGTATTAGTATGAAACGGAGCCCGAATAATACACTTATCGTCAATTAATATTGGCTCAAAACTTTTCTCCCAAACTGCATTCCAGTTTTGTGTTTTTATTATTTCATGGGAGTAAATGATTTCAACTCCCTGAATTTGGTTTACCTGAAGATCCTTTATTTTATTTAAATCAAAAAACTTTTCAAGAATATATGCATTAATTCCTTCTTCGGTTTCATCGTAACTCTCATAGCCAATTTCATTCAGTTCGGCAATAAGTATTTCGGAAATGTCCTGAATTTTTTCAGATGAAATTTTGCATTGTAATTCAATGTAATCCATGAATATTGTAATTTAAAACGAGTTAGCAATTGCAATAAAATCATCTGCAACCAGTGAAGCACCACCAATCAATCCACCATCTACATCCGGATTTGCAAATAATTCCTTCGCATTAGAAGGTTTGCAGCTTCCACCATAAAGAATTGATAAATTCTGAGCAATTTCCGATCCGTATGAGTTCTGCAAGGTTTCTCTTATAAAATGATGCATTTCCTGTGCCTGCTCAGGTGATGCTGTTTTCCCTGTTCCTATAGCCCAAACCGGTTCATACGCAATAATGATTGATTTGAATTCATCAGCAGTAATTCCTTCAAACATTCCTTTTATTTGTTTTGAAACAACGCTGAAATGCTCATTGTTTTCTCTTTCTTTCAGGACTTCACCGCAGCAAACAATTGGTATTAATCCATTATTCAAGCATTGCTTTATCTTAGCATTTACAATTTCGTCGGTCTCCTTAAAATATGCTCTGCGCTCTGAATGTCCCAGAATTACATATTGAAGTTCAACGGATTTTAACATTTGTGTTGAAATTTCTCCGGTAAAAGCACCTTTTTCGTGTTCAGAACAATTTTGCGCTGCGATTCCAAAGTTTGTTTCTTTTAGAAGATTTACCGTTTCATTTAGAAATATATAAGGAGGCGCAACAATTAGTTGAACATTCTTTAAAGTGTTTGAATTCTTATTGATCGTATTAATCAGATTGATTCCATCCGGAAAGGTCATATTCATTTTCCAGTTTCCGGCTACAATTTGTTTTCTCATAAGTTCTGATCTTATTTAACAGGGTTATGATTGTATTATCAAAAATAAGAAATTATGAGCTTATAAAATTTAATATTGGTAAAAATGTGATGGTTTAATATTATTCCATTTTGATTCGGGGATCAAGAAAACCGTATAACAGGTCAGTTAATGTATTAATTATAATAAAGATAACAGAAATTGTTAAAACACTGCCTACCACTACAGGCAGATCATAGTTATTTAATGAATCAACAATAACATATCCTAAGCCTTTCCAGCCAAAAATATATTCAATAAAGACAACACCAGCCATTAATGAAGCAAACCAACCTGATATAGCTGTAATAACAGGATTCAGCGAGTTTTTCAAAGCATGCTTCCAAATTATACGGCTGAATGAAAGACCTTTAGCTTTTGCTGTTCTGATATAATCTTGTGATAATACATCCAGCATAGAGTTTCTGGAAAGCTGTATAACTATGGCCAGAGGCCTTATTCCAAGGGTGAAAGCAGGAAGAATAAGATTCTTTAACTGAAGGTGAATACCTTCTCCAAAATCATCAATTTCGTATATATTTCCGGTTAAATTTAGTCCGGTAAGATCACCTAATACAAATGCGAAAATCCAACCAATAAGAATTGCTGCAAAAAAGGAGGGAAGCGACATTCCAAAAGCAGAAAACAAAAGTGATACCCGATCAAACAAACTATCTTTTTTTATAGCTGCAATAACACCCAGGAATATTCCTATAACTGTGGCAAAAATGATAGAAACAAATGCCAGGATAAATGTATTGGGAAGGGTTTCTTTTATTATTTGTGAAACTTGTTTTTTGCTTTGATACGATCGTCTTAAATAAGGTGATTTTAATACCAGAACTCGTTTTTCGGAAAACCTGATAAGTTTTATATACTGATACTTATCATTATCAAGATAAATATAACTGTCTGGATTTCTTTCGTTATGAAGAGAAAAAGGCGATAAATCATTTAAGTATTTTAAATACTGAGCTCCTTTTGATTTATCCAGTCCCAATTCTTTCCTTATTGATTCAATAGTCGAAATATCTGATCTTTGACCAAGCATCATTTTGGCAGGATCGCCAGGTAATATATTAAAAAGAAAAAAAACCAATGTAACTACTCCCCATAAAATGAGCAGTGCATATAACAAGCGTTTTAATAAAAAATTAGCCACAAAAAGCGTTTTAATTTTCTGATAAAGCTAAAACTTCTTCTTTATCAGCAGCTGTATATTGGTATTTGGGATTTTCAAGGTATTCATTCACAATATCTTCGGTTGAAGGTATATTTCTATGATGCCATTTGCCAATGATTGTACCTTTTTTTAACAGAACAATCCCCGGATTAGACCTAATTATTGTTTTTAGCGTAATTTCATCAGTATTAAAAAATGTATACGAAGCATTTGTTTTTTCCTTAAAATCGTTAATATCAGACTCTAAAGATGATGTCATACAAATGAAATTGCATTTACCTGATTCCTGAACAAATCCGGCTAATTCATTAATTCCGGAGATATTTTTAGTATTTGTTTTTGTGAGATCGTAAGCAATTAACATAAAAGTAAATTTATCGTCGTTCAAAACAATTTCTGTAATATCATTTCCAAATAATGTTTCAATGGTAAAGTCATGGATTTTAGGATCATCTCCTTTTGATATTAGAATATTTTCTGTTGATACCCATTCCCATGTTGAATCAGGAAGGTTTTCAAGTGTGAATTCCTTTACTTCATCATTTTTCTGATACTTTAGAATAGTTTCGTATTCAGCTTTTTGTGCATTCTCAGGAACGACCATTTTTTCCGGAATATAGGTTCCAACCTTATATGGTCTGAAATCTATCAATGGCAGATTATTATAGTAATAAACAGATATTGTAATTATAAGTAAGAATGCTACAGATAAATACGACCATTGTTTTACGTTATTCCATTTAACCTCAAAGTTATTTCTATTGATAACGAGAATTATAGTAAAAATCATTAAAAATATATTTTTCCAGAAGGTTTGCCAGTTAGTCATAATTATTGCGTCGCCAAAACAACCACAATCGGTTACCGGATTATATATTGCCAAAACGAAAGTTAAAACTGTGAAAAAAACCATAAAGATCAGGAGCAACCTTGTTGTTAGTCTTTTCTTTATTGAGAAGAGAATTGAAAAACCAATAATAAATTCGAGAGAACTTAAAATTATTGCTAAAGGAAAGGCAATAGAATTGAAAAAATCCATCCCAAAAGCTTCAAAATAATCAACAAACTTGTAAGTGGATCCCAACGGATCAATTGCCTTAACAAATCCTGAAAAAATGAAAACTATTCCAACTATAAATTGACTAACGTTATTTAATATTTTCATTGTGATTGTATTTTATATAATGCTTTCAGATTTTAATAATTGAATTATTTTTGAAAAAATCTCTTTGGCTTCTGACATTTCCCCCTTATCATTGGCACAATTAATTATTTTTAAATGTTGATCTTTTTTTACTTCATTTAAATATACATTCCTTACTTTATCCTGAAAATTAATATCTTCTTCGTGAATATCAACTTTTCCGTTCAGGTAATCTCTGTCATCACCCGATCTTTGATTAGAAAGATTTTTTCGTGTGAATTCGAATGGCACATTTAAAAAGATATTTAGCGCTGGTTTAGGGATTTTATAATAGTCATATTCCAAATCCTTTATCCACTCACTAAGTTTTTCAATTTCTTTCTGATTACTTAGTTTGGCGCATTGAAAAGCAATGTTTGAATACACGTATCTGTCAACTATTACCAGCTTTTCTTCAGATAGCCATTGAGTAATTTTGTTTTTAGCATCATTTCTATCACCGGCATAAATTAAAGAAATCAGATATGGGTTTACCGTATTTATATCACCCAGTTCACCACAAAGGAACCGGGCAGCCAGATCTCCGAAAATTCCGGAACCGGCTCTTGGAAAATGAAGGTATTCATAATTTATGTTATGATCTTCAAGATATTTTCTTAACATTCGTAACTGAGTAGATTTACCCGATCCATCCAATCCTTCGATAACAATAAATTTCATATAAGAATACCAGTTTTAAATTCAAATTACTTTTTAATGATTACGCTCATCAAACTATTCTATGTTCAATTTTATTACATTTGTGTAGTAATCAATAATATTCAAAAAATGCAGCCTAAAGATACATTTTTTTCAAGAAAACTAAATATCAATTGCAGGGGAGATTTGATTGATTTAAGTCAGGCTAAGATTATGGGAATATTAAATATTACTCCCGATTCCTTTTATGACGGAGGAAAATATTATCAGGAAGATGAAGTTTTAAAACGTGTGGATCTGATGGTTAAGGATGGTTGCGATATTATTGATATTGGTGCATATTCATCAAGACCTGGTGCAAACAATATATCGACAACTGAAGAGCTAAAACGTTTAACACCTGTTCTTAATAATATTCGAAAAAGTTTTCCCGGGTTAATTATTTCTGTTGATACATTTAGGTCTGAAGTTGCTACTGAAGTTGTAAAGAATTATGAGGTTGATATTATTAATGATATATCGGCAGGTGAACTTGACAGTAAAATGTTTGAAATTATTGCTGATTTAAATGTTCCTTATATAATGATGCATATGCAGGGAACGCCGAATAATATGCAGGATAATCCTAAATACGATAACGTTGTTAAAACTGTTACGGATTATTTTGTGGAAAAAATCAACAAACTTAAATTATATGGTGTTAATGATGTAATAATTGATCCCGGATTTGGATTTGGAAAAACGATTGAACATAATTATCAATTGCTACATCATTTAAATGATTTTAAAATATTTGAACTTCCGATTCTGGCTGGAGTTTCACGTAAGTCAATGATTTTCAAAACACTTGATTCCACACCGGAAGAATCATTAAACGGAACCTCCGTATTAAACACCATTGCAATATTAAATGGTGCAAATATTTTAAGGGTTCACGATGTTAAGGAAGCAAAAGAAACGATTAAACTTACAACTAAGTTTTTAGGTTCAAAAGTTGATAATTGGTACGATTGATAATTATTTTATTAAATTTGTTAAAACAAAGCAATTTAGTTACTTCTTAATATTATGATAACTGCTTTTATCTCTGTTCGGTTTCTGGATATCCTTGATATTCTTCTTGTGGCGTTACTTTTGTATCAGATATATAATTTGATACGAGGAACTACCGCAATAAATATTTTTATTGGAATTTTTACATTATACCTGTTGTGGCTTGTGGTAAAAGCTCTGAATATGGATTTGCTCAGCAGTATTCTTGGACAAGTTATCGGGGTTGGTGTTATTGCTCTTATTATTGTATTTCAACAGGAAATCAGGAGGTTTTTATTAATAATCAGCACACGCTATATAACAAAACGAAGGTTTTCATTTGAAAAAATGTTTTCGTTCGGTGAAAAAAAAGAAAAAATAGTAAGTATTGACTCTATTGTTAATGCTTGTTCGAACATGTCTGCTTTTAAAACGGGAGCATTGATCGCTATATGTAAAAAGTCTGATTTGCTGAGCTTTATAAGAACTGGTGACATGTTAAATGCTGATACTTCAAGTCGGCTCCTGGAGAGTATATTTTTTAAGAACAGCCCTTTACATGACGGGGCGGTAATTATTAAAAATGATAAAATAGCAGCTGCACGATGTATATTACCAACAACTGAAAGAATAGATTTGCCACCTCAGTTTGGGATGCGTCATAGAGCAGCACTGGGTATTTCTGAAAAGACTGATGCAGTAGTTATTCTTGTATCTGAAGAGACAGGAGCAATTTCTTATGCAAAAGAGGAAAGTATTGAAACAAATATTGGCCCGAATCGCTTAAGGCAAATTCTAGAAAAAGAGTTTTCTTTAGATTGATAAAATAAAATTAATTTGGTATGAATATTAAGGAAATACTGAATCATACGATAATTGAGACTAATAATCTGCACATTACAGTTTATAATATATTATTGGTTGTTTTTATTTTTATTATTGCCGAAATTATTATTTGGGTTATACATCGAATTTTTAAGAAAAAAATATATCCAAAGCCAAATATTGATATTGGGAAAAGTCATACGATTTATCGGTTATTAAAATATTTTCTTTGGATAGCCGCTATATTTTTAATATTACAGACAATTGGTGTTAAAGTAACATTCCTGTTAGCCGGATCTGCTGCTTTATTGGTAGGATTAGGGCTGGGAATGCAGGAGATATTTAAAGATATTGTATCAGGATTAATCCTTCTTTTCGAAAGAAACCTTAAAATAAACGATGTTGTTGAATTAGATGATGAAATTGGGAAAGTAAAAGAAATTGGTTTTCGTACTTCAAAAATAGAAACAAGGGATAATATTGTTCTGGTAATTCCAAATTCTAAATTTATTATAGGAAATGTTATTAACTGGAGTCATATTCAGAAACGTACCCGTTTTTATGTTCAGGTTGGGGTTGCTTATGGATCAGACGTAAGACTTGTAGAGAAAGTATTACATGATTGTGCTATAAATCATAAAAAAATATCAAATAAACCCGACCCTTTTGTACGATTTAATGATTTTGGTGAGTCATCGTTAGAATTTCAGGTATTTTTCTGGACTGACGAATCCTTCTATGTTGAAAATATAAAAAGTGATTTACGGTTTGAAATTGATAGAAAATTCAGGGAAAATAAAATTCAGATTCCATTCCCTCAAACGGATGTTCATATTATTTCTAAATAAGCACCGGTTCTTCTTCTTTTTTTAGTTGTTTATTTTTCTTTTTAAGCTTTGGTAAATTTGCTTTCTTCTCTTCTTTACGGAGTAATCTTTCAATGTTTTTTTGATGAGTAAATAGCATAAGTACGGCCATTATCAGAGAAAAAATTACTAGCGTTGGAGTTGTTTCCTGAAATATAACAATTATTAAAACCGGAAAAGAAAACCCTGAAATCATTGAGCTTAATGAAACATATCTGGTAAGAATCAGTGTTGTAAAGAATACACCGGCCATAATAAGTGTGGGATAGAAACTTATTGCGCAAATAACACCAAACAATGTTGCAACGCCTTTGCCACCTCTGAATCCAACATAAACAGGGAATATATGCCCTATCATTGCCGCAATTCCTAAAAGAAGTTGAATATTAATGTAATCACCGCTATGGGGAATGTAATATTTTGTAAAGTGAATAAGGTTTACAGCTAGAAACCCTTTAAGAATATCAACAATAAATACAACAATCCCTGCTCTAACGCCTAAAACCCTGAACGTATTTGTAGCGCCCGCATTTTTACTACCATATTCTCTGATATCTATTTTATAGAAAGATCGGCTTATCCATACGGAAGTTGGTATTGAACCAATAAGGTACGCTACGATTGTAATAATTATATTTACTACAATATGCATATAAGTAAATTTTTAAAGACACGCAAAATAACAAATAATTTTTTAAGCATCAAAGTTTGTGATTGTTGCATTGTAAAAACCAAAAAAAAGAAACCTTCTTTACTTTTTATTATAAAGAAGGTTAGAGTCAAATTAATTACTTGAATCTTTATTTTTTGAGTTGGTATTTAGAAATGTTTTAAATTAAATAATTATTTGCCCGGGCATTGATTTCTTACACTTTCCTTTATGTTTTTTTCTCCGTATGCCTCATCAAAAGCAGCACTGAATTTATTGGCTAACCTTGTAGCTGTTAAATCATAATCTTTCTTTTCGATCCACATATTTACGGGATTCAAAATTTTATTTGGTATGCCGGGACATGTTTTTGGTATGTTCAAATGAAATAACTCATCATAAATATATTCAACATCTTCCAGATCACCATTTAATGCTGCGTTTACCATTGCACGTGTTAGTTTAAGATCTATTCTTTTACCAATTCCGTAAACACCACCAAACCATCCTGTGTTGACCAGATAAACTTTTGTATTAAATTGTTGCATCTTTTCACCAAGCATTACCGAATAAATTTCAGGATTAAGTGGCATAAACGGTTGTCCAAAAAATCTTGAGAATGTTGCCTGTGGTTCTGTAACTCCTGTTTCGGTACCAGCTAATTTGCTTGTGTAGCCCATTAAAAACCATAACATAGCCTGATCAGGATCTAATTTTGATATTGGAGGCAGAACACCAGATGCATCTGCAGTTAAAAATAATATAGTAGTAGGATGACCTGATATTGAAGATTCTTTAATATTACTCAAAAAGGATAAGGGATAAGATGTTCTTGAGTTTTCAGTTATCCGGTTATCACTAAAATCAAATTCGCCATTTGGATAAATCATAGCATTTTCAATAATAGCTCCGTGGTTTAACGGATCATCCTTATGCATAACTGCATCATAAATCTCAGGTTCTTTGTCAGGATTAATATCCAGCATTTTAGCATAACAACCATTTTCAAAATTTGCAATTCCATCAATACCCCAGCCGTGTTCATCATCGCCTAAAAGGGATCTCTCCTGATCAGCAGATAATGTAGTTTTTCCTGTTCCTGATAAACCTAATAACAATGCTGAATTTCCATTTTTGTCTTCATTCGCTGAACAATGTAAAGGTAATACTCCTCCAAACGGAAGATAATAATTCATTACAGTGAACATTAGTTTTTTAACACTACCCAAATATGCAGAACCTACAATCACACCTAATCTTCTGTCAAAGTCCATAATAACAGCAACATTTGAAGTATCTCCATTAGGTAAAACTCTTAGCAGACTTTTATATTTAATACTATTTAACTTATCAAAAGGTACAGTTACCAGCTGAAAACCACGATTAACAAAAACACTCTTTTTTATATCTTCAGGGACAGGTCTGAACATATTATCACTAAAAAGTGATGTTAATGCCTGACTGGTAATAGTTCTAACCGGTAATGCATATTTTGAATCAGCACCAATAACTCTGTCGGTAATATAAATATTCTCTTTTTTTAATAGCAAATCTAAAGCATCAGAAAATATCATGTTAAATACATCTTCCCTGACAGGTATGTTGTTTGATGACGTCCAG
The DNA here is from genome assembly GCA_019038645.1 of Bacteroidales bacterium. Taxonomy (GTDB): domain Bacteria; phylum Bacteroidota; class Bacteroidia; order Bacteroidales; family UBA12077; genus UBA12077. Next base: position 14,790 of record JAHOYT010000090.1, on the reverse strand, counting down.
TCAATATTCTCTTCACTTGTGGCTCTTTTTACAATATAAGTATCTTTAGGTCTTCGACCGGTTGAATCAGGAGATGTCCATGTTGCTAAAGCTCCATTTTTTGAAGCTATTGCTTCTCTGTTATCCAGAACGTGCTTTATTAACTTTTTTCGGTCAAGATTTACAAGTACATTTTTGTGTCCTTCAATAATGTCAATAATAGATTTATTAAAAGAGGATTCCAGATTTTTGTCCATAATTACCTAATCGTTTCAATTTAAAATAAAGGGCAAATTTAATAAATATTCATCTTTAAACTACACATAATCTTCAATTATCGCCCTTAAAGATAAAAAAAAGCCATCAGTTCTGATGGCTTTTAAAAAGAGTTTTACTTTTTTATCTTAATGCAGCCTGAGCAGCAGCTAATCTAGCAATCGGAACCCTGAAAGGAGAACATGAAACGTAGTCCAAGCCTGTTCTGTGACAGAATTCAACAGACGATGGCTCACCACCATGTTCACCACAGATACCCACTTTCAGCTCAGAGTTAACGGATCTACCCTTTTGAGTAGCCATTTCAACCAATTGACCAACACCTGTTTGATCTAATTGCTGGAATGGATCATTTTTCAGAATACCTTTATTGATGTAGATTGGTAAGAATTTACCGGCATCATCACGTGAATATCCGAAAGTCATCTGGGTTAAGTCGTTTGTACCAAATGAGAAGAATTCTGCATGTTTAGCAATTTCGTTAGCAGTTAAACACGCACGAGGAATCTCAATCATTGTACCAACCATATAATCAACAGTAATTCCTTTTTCCTTAAAAACTTTTTCAGCAACTGTACGAATAATTTTTTCCTGCATTGTATACTCTTCAACAGTACCAATTAAAGGAACCATAATTTCAGGTTTTGGATTAAGTCCTTTAGCTTTTAAGTCGCAGGTAGCTTCGATAATAGCTCTAGCCTGCATCTCTGTAATTTCAGGGTAAGTGTTACCTAAACGACATCCACGGTGACCTAACATTGGATTAAATTCGTGTAAAGAATCTACTTTAGCTTTAACAACATCAATAGAAACACCTAATTTTTCAGCCATTTCAGCTTGTGACTCTTTATCGTTTGGAGTAAACTCGTGTAATGGTGGATCCAGCAAACGTATTGTTACACCAAAACCGTCCATTGCTTCTAAAATACCGGTAAAATCTTCCCGTTGGATAGGTAATAATTTAGCAAGAGCTTTTTCACGACCTTCAAGATCTTCAGCAAGAATCATTTCGCGGATAGCCCAAATTCGTTCACCTTCAAAGAACATATGCTCTGTACGACAAAGGCCAATTCCTTTAGCACCAAATTCACGTGCCGTTTTAGCATCAGCAGGAGAATCAGCATTTGTTCTTACGTACATTTTAGTATTTTTCTCAGCAAGATCCATGATTTTACCGAAGTTTCCGGATAATTCAGGAGTAATGGTTGCAACTTTACCTTCATAAACAACACCAGTTGAACCATCAAGAGATATATAATCGCCTTTATTAAAGGCTACACCATTAATTGTTAAAGATGTATTAGAAACAGAAATACCTGCAGCAGAAGAGATGCAACATTTACCCATTCCACGTGCAACTACAGCCGCATGAGAAGTCATACCTCCGCGCTCGGTAAGAATACCTTCAGCAGCATACATTCCTTTTAAATCTTCAGGAGAAGTTTCGCGGCGAACAAGAATTACTTTTTCGCCATTGTCAGCTTCAACTTCAGCATCGTGAGCAGTAAATACAATTTTTCCTGTAGCAGCGCCCGGAGAAGCAGGCAGACCTTTAGAAAGAACTTTTGCAGAAGCAATAGCCGCAGTATCAAATACAGGGTGAAGAAGCTCATCTAATTTATTAGGCACCAGACGTAAAACAGCAGTTTTTTCGTCTATAATTCCCTGGTCTAACATATCAACAGCCATTTTGACCATTGCAGCGCCGGTACGTTTACCATTTCTTGTTTGCAACATCCAAAGTTTACCGTCCTGAATAGTGAACTCCATATCCTGCATATCTTTATAATGATCTTCTAATTTCTGTTGAACTTCATTAAGTTCGTTATATAAATCAGGCATTGATTCTTCCAATGAAGGGAAATCTTTTGTACGAACTTCTTCTGAAGTACCATTACGTTCAGCCCAACGCAGAGAACCAATTTTAGTTATTTCTAAAGGAGTGCGAACACCGGATACAACGTCTTCGCCTTGAGCATTAATCAGATACTCACCATTAAACAGATCTTCACCTGTAGCAGCATCACGAGAAAAAGCAACTCCTGTTCCGGAGTTATCACCCATATTTCCGTATACCATTGCCTGAACGTTTACAGCTGTTCCCCACTCATCAGGAATTTGCTCCATTCGACGGTAAAGGATAGCTCTTTCAGTATTCCATGAATCGAAAACTGCACATATAGCGCCCCATAACTGATCCCATGGATTAATTGGGAAATCTTCACCAGCTTTAGCTTTAACAACAGCTTTAAAATCTTCTACAACAGCTTTCAGATCTTCTACTGTCATTTCATTATCAGAAGAGTAACCATTGGCATCTTTTATTTTATCAAGTACTTGTTCGAAAGGACAATGTTCACCATCTTCAGCTTCAACACCCATTACAACATCACCATACATTTGTATGAAACGACGATATGAATCATAAGCAAATTTTTCATTTCCTGATCTCTCAGCAATAACTTTTACAGTTTCATCATTCATACCAAGATTAAGAACAGTATTCATCATTCCGGGCATAGAAGCGCGAGCACCAGAACGTACTGATACTAACAGAGGAAAACCTTCACTATTTGCACCGAATTTAGCATTCATTGTTTTTTCAGTTTCAGTAATACCAGCTTCAACTTCAGATTTCATAAGTTCAACAACTGCATCTTTTCCCTTTAGATTATATTCAGTGCAAACTTCAGTTGTAATAGTAAATCCGGCAGGAACCGGTACACCGATAAGATTCATCTCAGCCAGGTTAGCACCTTTTCCACCAAGAAGATTTTTCATTGTAGCATCACCTTCAGCTTTTTTATTTCCAAAAGTGTAAACTCGTTTAACGTTTGACATATTTTACATGATTTATTATTTATAAATAATTGAATATAATTGCTTTAACAAAAAATATTAGTGTTATCAAAGATATTTAAAAAATATCAAATTGTTAACATGAAGTGATTTAATTTATTATAAATATTTTGTAATTTAATTAAGCTCTGGGATGGAACCGAATTATAGCATCGCGCAAATATTCGCGGTCAAGATGAGTATAAATTTCTGTTGTTAGAATTGATTCGTGGCCCAACATTTCCTGCACAGCACGTAAATCGGCACCGCCATCAATCAAGTGTGAAGCAAATGAATGACGAAATGTATGCGGGCTAATGTTTTTATTGATATTTGCCTTTTCAGCCAGTTTTTTAATTATTGTAAAAATCATAACACGTGTTAATTGCTTACCTCTACGATTTAGAAAAACAATATTTTGACTTGTTTTATCTATGTTTGATTGCAAATTACGATCCTGAAAATAGTATTTAATTTCTATCATAGCTTTTTGTCCTATGGGAACAAGACGTTCTTTGTCGCCTTTTCCAATAACCCGGATAAAGCCTTCATTAAAATACAGATTTGATATTTTAAGATTAGTTAATTCGGAAACACGAAGTCCGCAACTATAAAGTGTTTCAATAATAGCTTTATTTCGCTGTCCTTCGGATTGACTTAAATCAATGGCAGCAATAATACGATCTATTTCTTCAATGGATAGAACTTCAGGTAATTTTCGGCCCAACCTTGGCGATTCTAATAAGCTACATGGATCGGTGTCAATAATATCTTCAAGAATTAAATATTTAAAAAACGCTTTTAACCCGGAAATTATTCTTGCCTGGGATCGTGCATTTAGCCCGAGTACGTTAATCCATTCTAAAAAGTTTTTTAAATCCCTGAGTTTAACCTGCACTGGAGAAAGGTTTAATTCTTTTATTTCAAGAAAGGCAACAAATTTTCTAATGTCGGTTTCGTATGCTGTAATTGAATTATCAGATAATGATCTTTCAAGCTTTAAAAAATTTCTAAATTGTATTATGCTACTTTCCCAGTTCATTAATTTATTGTTAATATTAAATGATCATCTTTCAAAGTTAATGTTTATGCTTAAATTTGCATAAGGATTTAAATAAAGATATATGAAAATTCAAATCATTAACGGACCTAATTTAAACTTATTAGGTACACGCGAAAAAGAAATATACGGAGAAATTACATTTGAAAAATATTTAAAACTTCTTCATGAGCATTTCGGGAAAGTTCAAATTGATTATTATCAATCGAATGTTGAAGGCGAAATAATAAATAAATTGCATGAAACCGGTTTTAGTTACGACGGTATAATTTTAAACGCCGGCGGGTATACGCATACATCTGTTGCAATTGCAGATGCAATAAAAGCAATAAAATCTCCTGTGATAGAAGTCCATATTTCCAATGTTTTTGAAAGAGAAGAATATCGTCATAAATCTTTAATTGCACCTAACTGTTTGGGAAACATTTCCGGTTTTGGATTGGATAGTTACAGACTGGCAATTGAAGGTCTGAGGGTGATTAAGAAGTAATTGGAACACAGAATACAGAACACAGAATAATATTTCTTATCTTTTAAATTTGAACCTTAAACATTAAACTTTATATCATAAGATGATTAAGAAAACTAAAATTGTTGCTACTATATCGGATAAAACCTGTTCCCCTGAATTTATTGAAACTTTATATAAAGAAGGAATGGATGTTGTACGAATGAATACAGCACACCAATCTCCTGCCGATGCGATAAAAGTAATTAATGATGTACGACAGGTTTCTGAAAAAATTGCTCTCTTAATCGACACAAAAGGACCTGAAGTAAGAACCGTAAAAACAGATAAGGTTGTAGAATTAAAAACCGGGCAACAGATTTTAATTAAAGGTGATCCGGCAAAAGAAACGAACGATGAATATATTTATGTTTCATATAAAAATTTTGTGCAAGATGTTCCTGACCAGTCAACTATATTATTTGACGATGGATATATTGAATTAAAAGTAATTAAAAAACAAGATGATTCATTGTTGTGTGAAGCAACAAATGATGGTTTTATAAAAGGACGTAAAAGTATTAATGTACCAAATGTTACATTTAATTTGCCTTCCGTTAGCGATCGTGATAAGGAATTTATTCAGTTAGCAATTGAACAGGATATTGATTTTATTGCTCATTCGTTTGTTAGAAGCAAAGAAGATGTAATAGAGATTCAGAAATTACTGGATGCTAAGAATAGTGAAATAAAGATTATTGCCAAAATTGAAAATCAGCAGGGAGTTGATAACATAGATGAAATTCTGGATCATGTTTATGGTGTTATGGTTGCTCGCGGTGATCTCGCAGTAGAAATTCCTTATGAGAAAATTCCGGGCTTGCAAAGATACCTTATAAGTAAATGCATTGAAAAAAGAAAGCCTGTAATTATAGCAACTCAAATGCTGCATAGTATGATTGAAAACCCCCGGGCAACGCGGGCTGAAGTGAACGATGTGGCCAGTGCTGTGTACCGAAATGCAGATGCTATAATGCTTAGCGGAGAAACGGCTAATGGTGATTATCCTGTTGAGTCTGTTTGTACTATGGCGAAAATAGCAAGGGAAGTAGAAAAATCAAAAGAGTCTTTTAATGATATTCCTGCGGTTGTTATCAATAATAAGGTTTCAGCGTATTTATGTAAAGCAGCCGTAAAAGGAGCATTAAGACTGGATGCAAAAGCAATAGTTGCGGATTCAATGTCGGGGAGAACTTTGCGGAGTCTTGCTGCATTCAGGGGTGCAAAACCAATATTTGCACAATGTTATTCAAAACGCACCATGCGCGAAATGGCTTTAAGTTATGGTGTTAATGCCGATTATATGGTACCTCAGGAAACATCACATAAATTTCTATCGGAAGCTCTTACAAACCTGCTAAATAAATACACTTTTAATAAAGATGACTTAATTGTTGTTGCTGCCGGAAATTTTGGACGTAGTAATGGTGTTTCCTATACTGAAATTGGTACAATCGAAAATTTGATGGGGAATTTATAATAATTGATTTTATTCTATAATCTCCAGATTTGTATTTTCCTTGGTTATTTCAAATTCGTACTCAGGATATTCATATATAGGAACCCGTGGTTCTGTTTCTCCAATTGAATATCCCCAGATGCTTTCATAATCGGATATATCTTCGCCAATACTTTCAAGTTGTTGCAGGTATTCACTAATAGATTTAGATTCAATGATAATAACTTTTCCCATTTTTTTAATAATCGGACTATGATTACGATTTGTATCATGATCAAATTCCAAAATTCGTCGGCCGTAGCGTGTAATTCCGATGGTTCTGAAAGTAAGACTTTTCCCAACTCCCGGCAAGTTTAGTACATTACGATCGGTACCAAGAAAAGGAAGTTCAGCTTTGTTTCTAAGATCAGAAATATTTTCAACCAATGTTTCCGAATGATTAGGAAAATCTTTTATTTTATTATAATATTTCTCAGGAATTTTACCATAGATCTTTTCTTCCATTTGTTCCTGAACAGCTCTTTCGTTGGTAGCAAAATTGAAATTGTTTTCCATATAACCTTTAACACTAAAAGTATAGTAATTTATAATTCCAATATCGTTAAGTACTTTTCTTAGTTTTGCAGAATGCCCCCGGCGTGATGCAGCAGTTGTAAATACCAGTTGATTTGTAACCGTCCATCCGGCAGTTATAAGCTTTCGAATTCCTTCACGTGCTTCAGGCGTAACTTCCATTGGCGATTCAAAATGCGTTTGAATAACAAATTGTTTAATCCCAATTTTAGATGCTTTCTCTTTAAAATCTTTTAAGATTTGGGTTAAATCATATGTAATTCTTTGAGGCAGATAAACCGGTAATCTTGATCCAAGTCTAACTCTTAGAATCTCAGCATATTTTTCACCATTAGCTCTCGATTTATTGATTTCCTTTTTACGAAGAGCCATTTCGTAGATTCCGGTTAAGATTTTTTCAAGTGATTTATCAGAACTCATTAGCGCATCACCCCCTGTGATCAGTATATCACGTAGTTGAGGATCGTCTTCAAAATATTTTAACAGACTTTGTAGCTTTTCATCCCAGGTTTCGCGTGGTTTTAATTTGTCGAGATTAAAGTTAAGATTTCCTCTCTGGAAATCATACAATCGCTGACATGATGCGCACAGTCCGCCACATGCACGGCCAATTGTGTCAGGTATCAGAATTGCCACTTCCGGATAACGACGATGAATATTATGATCGTTGGGTAAAAGCCAGCCAGCAGCATTTGGTTTTCCGGGTTCAACTATATCTTCTTTTTCCCAGGCAATTATGTGACCAAATTCATTAAGTAATTGTTTACTATAAATTACATAATGCCGAATAGCCAGATCGGCACCAACCGCAAAGTATGGCACACGCACATGCAACAATGATAAATAATATGGATTTACAAAAAACGGAATACCTTTTTCTTTAGCTTCATATAATACTTTCATAGTATCGGGATCCAGAGAATTCCCTAAAAGCTCATTTAACAAATCCGGTGACCGGACAGCAAATCGTAAATGAAAAAGACGATCGTCCCACCATTCTAATGTTTTTAGGAATTTTTGCTCCTGCGACATTCCTTTTTCAAAGGAATATTTAGAATCTTTAATTTCTCCTGAATCAATTTTTTCAATTATGATTTTTAATATACGTTCACGATTTTCTTCACGAAGTTTTGCAATGCGTGGATCCAGACCATAACACCATCTTTCCATCCACTGTTCCACTTGTTCCTTTGATGGATTTTCTTTTTTTAATTTACCTGTAAATTGTCTGAAAAGCTGTAGCATATCTTCAAAAAAGAATGGTTTTGCTCCTCCGGTTCCAAAGTTTACTGCTAACCAAATTAAAGCGATTGGGTTACTTATAGCCTTTTCGCCACGTAAGTTTAGATCATCGAATTCACGACCTGCATTATCTATATAATCTAACAAACGAATTGCCGCAAAATCTTTCCATTCTAGTTTTTCAAACGTTTCACGGCCAATTGCTTCACGTTTATAAAACCTGTACGCATCTTTGTGTTTTTTTAACTCCTCAAGAATATAGTTTCTAACACCGATTAAAGCTTCAGTTTCATTGCGTGCATTTCGCATAATTTCATCAAGCACAGGATTTTCTCTTAGTAACTTTCTCAGAAGCATATGCGATTTTACAGATATGGCAATTTGATCTAATTCGTGGACTATTGCAGACATTTTTTATTCAATTAGTGGTGCAATAAGATAACAAAAATAGGGGAGATATACAATAATTATGTTTTGTAGGAATTAAATAACAATTTATTTAGTAAGCATCCATTTTTCAGCGCCTTCCAGTGTAGAAAATGCTTTAATATTAAAAGAGGAAATTTTTTTTGCAAAAACAGGGAAAACAATATTATCCGGATTTGTCATAATTACTGCTATTTTTAAGCTTTCAAACAATTCGTTGTTTAATTTAAAAAATTTTAAAAGTTGTTCTAACTTTTCAAAATTCATTACTAAATCCGTATCACTAAAATCATTAATTATTCCTTTATATTTTTTCCCTTTCAGGTCATTCTCGACCAAATATTGCCAGGAATCCATCACATTGGAAAAATTAAGTTTCCCACTTATTTTTCTAATTAAATAGTTCTTTTTCTTAATATATTTAACTTTATAACTCATAATATTAAGTTTACCTACACCAGTTATGCTAATTTGCTCTTTTTATAAAAATAAAATCACCTCCTTCGTCACCGGTATCTTTTATTTCACCATATTGAGGAATATTAGGGCTATTATTTAAAACTGCAATTTTGAAACTACTAAAAACCTCTTCAGCTGAAATATAGGGCTTTGTATTTTCTGACAATCTCTTATTTAAATAAAGTAAGAACACGCTTCGGTCCGGTACTTCCTTTAACGTTCCGCTTGTCATTGCCTTACGGCTTGGAACTTCGTACAATTTTTGAACGGATTTTGGCGCATCGGCAAATGCTTTTCTGGTTTTAAAAATACCACCACTAAAACACGCATCGGCGACTAATAGTGTGTGTTTGGTTTTTACTGTTCTTAAATAGTCGCGTATGGTTGTGTTTCTCATCCAATTGGCTGTATTTGCTTTTTTTGAATCTGATGGTAGCCAATATCCAACTTCATCTTGTTTATCCCAATAACCATGACCTGCATAAAATACAAGTAAGTTATCATCTTCTGTGATTACCCTGTTTAGCCGGTCAAGTTCGGATATTATTTGCTCACGTGTAGGACTTTGAAGAAGCTTTACATTTTCCTTTTCGAAAGTATATTTTGTTGTTAATGTATTATAAAGCTTTTGTGCATCAGTTACAGGCTGATCAAGATTCATAATTTCCGGATCAGGATATTCGTTAACACCAATCAACAATGCATAGTATTTTCCTTCTTTCGCAGTTTTTTCATCAAGCACCGAAGGATCATTTTTATTAATACTTGTTTGTCGCTGATCCTGCTTATATAAAGGTTGATAAACAATTGCATAAGTTTCTTCAATGGAATTATTAAACTTATCTGTAGCTCTTACAAAAATATTATTCTTACCTCCAACAAGATAAATATCTGATTCAAAATTACCATTATCTTTTAGATTTGCACTCATTCCATTTATGGTAAGCTCAAAAATACCATTTTCGTCGGTTACTTTTCCGTGAACAATTACTTCTTCGGTATTAACCACTGTAGCTTTATCCTTGGTTAATTGTGGATTACTAAAGCTTATTTGCGGAGGTTTTGTATCTACGGTTCTTGTTAGTTCAGGACCAATATTGAGGTTCGTTGCCTGAGATATTAATTCTGTTTTGGCAGATTCCTGAGGATTATCAAAAGAAATATCCCTGAACTGAATATTCCCTGTTTTCAGGTCAAGGCCGTAAGTTATTTCCAAAATTTCAACTCCAAATTCAAGCATCTTTATTCTGTTTGAAAAACTATCCGGAATATTAAAACTAAATAAAGCAATATCTGTTTGATTTGGCTGAAATGTTAATGTAGGTGCTGCATAACGGGCATCGCCCTGAACTCTTCCGAGTTTTGAATATTGTGCTGCAATATTTTTGCCTTTAAAATCATAAACGCGGGCTAAGCGGTTAATTATTTTAAGATCGCGTTCTTTACCTTTGTTAGTAATTTTTAATGCACAAACAATTTTTTTATCTTTTTTATAACAATCAACCAGTTCGAAATGAAATGATTCAGCATGATCAGTTTGATTTACAACTTTGCCTGGTGACGCAATAATTTTAAAAACATAATTTTCACCTTTCAGGTTTTTCCTGTCTTTTAATACATCCCAAATAATAATTTTGTCTTTCCCACCTTCAACGTTATTGCCATAATCGCCGGAGACAGAAGTTAACGGAATATTAAAATTTTGTCCTTCATTATCGGAACATAAGACTTTAATATCAAATAACTGACCTGCTTTTTCATGCGATATATCATATATCAGGTTTAGTTTATCTTCTAATGTTTTTATTCTAAGATTCTCAATTTGCTGAGCAATAGTCTTCGTAGAAAAACTTGTAATAGCAAGGAATATCAAGAATATTTTTAAATTTTTCATAATTCAAATAATGATTTTGATTAGGCCTCACCAAAATAATTAATAATAATCAGGTTTCCAATTATATTATGATGATTTAGCTCATCGTGAAAGTATTAGAAAGGGAGTCGTTCTAAAATTAATATCAGTGACACACCTATTCCTGCGCCTGATAAGACCATGTTCCATTCACGCTTATTAAACTTAAGAACATTAGTTATTAATCCGGTTATACCGAAAATAATTAAAACAATAAGCATTTGACCTGCTTCGATCCCTATATTAAAAGCAAAAAGAGGTTTTACGATATTTGATTCCAGCCCTAATAAGCTATTTAAGTAGTTTGAAAAGCCCAAACCATGAATTAAACCAAAAAACAGTGCTGTCATATATTTTATAGCATGTAATTTAGGTGTTACGTAATCGCCTTTTTGAACGATGTTAGCAATTGCTGTTAACAATATTGTTACCGGAATTAAAAATTCAATAACAGTAGACGGGATGCTTAATATATTTAATGTAGCTAAAACCAAAGTTGTGCAATGGCCTAAAGTAAAGGCTGTTATTAATACCAAAACATTTTTCCACTGTTTTATAGTATAAACAGCACAAAGAGTTAATAAAAATAAAATATGATCATATCCCTGAATATCTGTTATATGTGTAACGCCAAGTTGAAAGTAAAGTTGAAAAATGCTCATTTTTGTTAATTCAAAAATTTAGTTCAAAGAAATAAAAAAATCGTAATTTTAAGCTATGAATTTATTACTAAAATGCCTTTATATATTCATTTTTTCAAATAGTTTTCTGATGCACCCTGTACATGTGTCAGTTACGAATATGGAATATCAACCTGAAAAAGATAATATCTCTTTATCATTTAAAATTTTTACTGACGATTTTCAAATCTTATTTTCGCACTTATATAACATTAAAATTGATTTTAATGAAAATGGCAATTATAGCTTATATCAGGAAGTAATTGATAATTATTTTGCAGAACATTTTAAAGTACTTTTTAAAGACAAAGAATTAGTTTTAAAAAATACAGGAATAAAATCGAACTTTGAAGCTACCTGGTTTTTTTATGATTGTGCAGTGAGTGAGATAGAAGGAAATTTAATTGTAAAAAATACTTTATTACTGGATTTGTATCCTGATCAGAAAAATTTACTGATATTTAAAAACGGAAAATTGGAAAAAGGATATCAGTTCAACATAAAAAATAATGAATATATAATTATATCTGATGAATTTTAAAAAATTTTATAGCTTGTTAATAATATTCTTTTTTTCAGGAATAACCTGTATGTATGCAACACATAACAGGGCCGGAGAAATTACATATATTCAGGTATCAGAATTAACATATGAAATTACAGTTACAACATATACTTATACCTTAAGCAGCGTTGACAGAGAAGAGCTTGAGGTAGAATGGGGCGACGGAACTTTTTCAACTATTCCCAGAAGTGAAATGTTAGAATTACCTGATTTTTACCAGAGAAACAGATATATTGCTCTTCATACTTTTCCCGGACCCGGAGTTTATGAAATTCTTGTTCAGGACCCAAACAGAAATTTTGGGGTTGAGAATATACCCAACTCTGTTAACACAGTTTTTTCTGTAAAAACAACTTTATTTGTTAATCCGTCAATGGGACCCAATAATGCACCGGTTCTTTTAAATCCTCCGATTAACCTGGCAGCCCAATACAGGGTATTTGTACATAACCCTGGCGCCTATGATATTGATGGTGATGATCTTCGTTATTCATTATCGATCTGTACAGGTGAAGATGGTGAGCCTATCGTTGGTTATACTCTGCCTCCGGCAACAAGTTCCATTGGAATTAATGAAATAACCGGTGATTTGACATGGGATACGCCTCCGGATACCGGGAAATTTAACATTGCAATATTGATTGATGAGTGGCGCAAGGGTGTTAAAATGGGTTCAATTACAAGAGATATTCAGATTGATGTATACGCATCGGAAAATCATCCTCCCGAAATAGATTCTATTGGTGAAATATGTGTTCTGGCAGGCGATACTATTGAAGTATTATTCAGAAGTACCGATTCTGATCTTAATAATATTGAACTTACTGCTACTGGTGGTCCATTTTTATTTGAGACAAAACCGGCAATACTTACCGAAGTATCAAGTGTTCCGGGTGAGGCTGTGTCAAGATTCCAATGGATTACAGATTGCAATCATATAAGAGATGATTCATATATGGTTATTATTTCTGCAAAAGATGATCACCCGGAAGTAAAATTAGTTGGAGTTGAAAGAATGCTGGTAAAAGTTATTGGTCCGGCACCTTACGGGCTGGAAACTGATCCGGGTAATGCATATATAAGATTAAACTGGGTAGCACCTGATTGTAATCCTGAAAAATATTTAATTTATCGAAGAAAAGAAGGTTCTCTCGATTATACACCAGATAGCTGCACAACAGGATTGCCTGAAGAAACTGGTTATGAATATGCAGGCGAAACAATTGATACAACTTTTATCGATAATGATGATGGGGAAGGTTTGGTTCAGAGTTTTAATTACTGTTACAGAGTTGTTGCTGAGTTTGCAGACGGGGCCCAAAGTTATCCGTCCGAAGAAACTTGTGCTTCACTTGAACCGGGATTCCCGGTAATTACAAATGTTTCGATTTTAAATACAGATGTTACAAACGGTGAGATTATGGTAAAATGGGCAAAACCGGATCGTCTTGATACAGTTTCAGGAGCAATAGGCCCTTTTGAATATGTCATATACAGATCAGATGATGCATTAGGAATGCGTTTAAAAATTATTGATACTATTGAAGGACTGGATGATACTCTTTTTAATGATATTGGATTAAACACAGCGGAAACACAATATTCATATGAGGTTGCATTATTTAACGATACTCCGGGCGACAGATTCCGTATCGGAATTCCTCAGCTGGCATCCACTATTTTTCTTGAATTAACACCTTCCGATAATAAAGTTGAAATGGATATCCATAAAAACACACCGTGGTACGATAATGAATATGTGATATACAGACTTAATAATACAACTCTGGTTTTCGATTCTATAGATTATACAACGTCCAGAAATTACTCAGATGATGAATTAAAAAATGGAAAATCATACTGTTACAAAATAAAAAGTATAGGTGTGTATAAAATAGATACTCAGGAATATCCAACAATAAACTGGTCACATGAAAATTGTCGTACACCAAATGATTATCAGCGGCCATGTCCTCCTTCGTTAAATGTAAGGTCTTCATGCGATAGTCTCAAAAATATTTTAAACTGGAATAACCCGAATCTTTCCTGTGCCGACGATGTGGTTGCCTATAAAATCTATTATACTAACAGCACTGAATCTACTCCGGATTCAATTGTAAGAATTGAAGGTGCAGAAAACACTTTTTTTGAGCATTTTCCTGAATCATCAATGGGAGGATGTTACGCTGTTGCAGCAGTCGATTCGTTTAATAACGAAAGTGAATTATCTGTTATACAATGTGTTGATAATTGCTCTTACTATAAGTTACCTAATGTTTTTTCACCTAATGGCGATGGAATAAATGATATATTTATTGCTGACAATCCACTTAGCTTTGTTGAAAAAGTTGATATGAAGATTTTTAACAGATGGGGAGAACTGGTATTTCAAACTCAGAATCCATTAATTGAATGGGACGGAAAAACAAATAAATCAAATGAGGATGTTCCCACAGGTGTCTATTATTATATTTGCGATATTTGGGAATCACGGATTTCGGGACTTGAAGTAAGAATTGCAACAGGATTTATTCATGTTTATACAAATAGCTCAGGAGTAAATACATTTTATGAGTAGAAAAAAATACATAGCATTATTATATTTTATGATAATCCCGTTTGTATTAATATCCCAGAATATTAATATTTCGGCATTGTATTCATTTTCGGAACTTAAAAAAGGAAATTACCAAAGCGCATTAGATACATTAGATAAGATTATTTCAGAAAACCCAAAAGCTGATTATTATTTAGCAAGAGCAGAAGCATTTTTAAAAACAAAGGAATATAATAAGGCTTTAATTAATTGTGAC
>JAHOYT010000050.1 GCA_019038645.1 Bacteroidales bacterium | reverse complement strand
ATATTGTTACCAACACTTCCGACTGAATTTTCAGGGAAATAAACGTTTTTACTGTCGTCAATTAACATAAAATCTACATGGTGAATAGAGTCTTGTTTGTTTGTTATGTTATAATTAACTATTATATCGTAATTATTCTTAACATCCAGTTTAATATCTTTAATTGAAGAATTCTGTGAAAAAGAGATTACAGGAATTAATATTATTATAAGGGAAAAAACTTTTTTCATAATAGTTGTTGAACTTTATAAATATACTTGTAACGCTAACTAATTTTAAAAAAAATGAATAATATATTATTTGTTTTATAAGTCTGACATATATATGTTATTGAAATGATTAAATAACGAAGCTACATCATTTACACTGATCATGCTTAAATTGTGTTCTTTTATATATTCTTTTACAATTTTTTTGTCCGGAAATAAATTAACAATTCTTTTTTTAGAAAGGTTTATTCTTTGTGCCGGACCATTATATAGTCTGACATAATATGATTTATTTGTTTCAAATTTTTTACTCCCGTCACCAACACCACCAGCATATTTGCTCCCAAAATCATTTACATTAATATTGGATTTAAATTTCGATAATAAAATAAAATTATCTTCTAAATTATTATGCGCTTCAAAGTAGCTCCCGGAAATTTTTCCAGTCCCATGACTATCTCTGAAAATTAAAGAGTAAATAAAAGTTTTATTCGCAAACTTAACATATTCTACATATAGTGGATTTGATATTATAAAAGTATCTACACCATGGATCATCTCCATTTGTTGCTGATTAATGTTATATTTAAAAAGGCCTGAATATGATGAGTCATTTTTTATTTTTAACTCACCAAACATCCATTCTTTATTATAATATGGATTTCCCTTAACTTCTTCCAGTTGATTATAATTTGATCTGCTTATAGTAAACGACGCTATATTTGATTGTGTTGCATACCCGTTAATGTAAACGTTTTGGTCTTGACCAAAAGTATTCTGGGTTATTAATAAAATAAAATAAATAAAAAGATATTTTTTCATACGATAATAATTTTGAATATTGCTGTTTAATAGTTAACAAAAGTAGTTTTTTATATCGATTAATAAAATTCCAATAAAATTTTTATTTAGTACTATAGATGTGATTGTTATAAAAAGGTTTAATGCAATATGAAAACAATTAATATTATTTTTATACTTTGTATAAGTATATACATCAAATTGTTAATGATTATATTTACAGGTTGTTAAACAAACTCAATTTTGGGGTCGGGAACATTTATCTTGTTGTGGAATTAAGTGCGATTATGTAATAAATATTAATTATTAATACCTGATACAGCTTCAGCAAAAAAAAATTATTGGAACCAACCGAATTTAAAGCTTATGAATGCTCCGATATCAGAGAAATCATTGTTGTTGTAATTGTCAAATTTATCAACATCGAGCGCAAATCTATAATTGGCACCAATACCGACCCGAAGAAATTTGACTACATTTAATTCAACCTCAATGCCAGGGTTTAAAATAAAAACAACTTCATCCTGCATCCAGTTATCAAAAACATCATCATATATTTCAAGATTTCCATTTCCAATCAGAAGATTGATGTTAAAATGAATTTTTTGTTGCGGCATAAAAATATAACCTAACCAGATTCCTCTATGATCAAAATTCATTTCGTAATCAACGTAATTTGCATTATTCGAAAATATATTATTTTCAAGATTCAGGTTATATAAACCCAAAATAAAATGATCGTCAAAAATACCTCCTGCCTGGAAACCATTCATATAAGCTGTTTCACCATCAAGTGAGGTTACGTTTGTTAATGTTCCGATATATCCGCGGATTTTAGTAGGTTTTGAGAAGAAAGTCTGTATATTATCATTTTCTTCTTCCTGAGCATATAAATACCCGACAGTGCTGATCAGTAAAATTAGTAAAAGTATTTTTTTCATAACTGATTATTTTAATTGTTGCATTTTTGAGGATATCTGCAAATAGTTTGCCAAAACTTCCTGTATATGAAATAAGTTCAGTTTAATTTTTATATCCGTGCTTAAAAAGAAAACGCTATACCGGTCGGTATAGCGTTTAAAGCTTAAGTTGTGTTTCTACTCTTCAGCAGCAGCTTTGATTTTACTCCAGTTTTCCCCTCTTTTAATTCTGGTAACCTGCATTTCACTTATCGAAAATAATTTGGCAATAACATTTTGTTTTATCCCTTTTTCGAGCATAGTTTTTAAAACCTTAACATCTTCAGGTTTTAATTTAGAATTTCTTACAATCCCTTTGTTTTTTATTTTATTAATTTCCTGTAGTCTGGGCATAATTCTGGCATAAGCGTCTTCCCTGGTAAGCCATTTTAGATTTTTATAATAGTTATTACGTTTATTCCAGTCAATATGGATTGAAATAATTTTATTTTCATTGTCTTTTTGTACAAAAACAATAGCTACGAGTTTATGAACAAGAAATGTTTTCTTTTTATCGTTCGTTTTGAAAGTAACGGTATGAAATCCTTTGGTTAAACCAGGTTTAAGTATTTTCCCATTAACTTTATCGTAACAATAACTTTTTACCCGACCATAATTGCTAACTTCGTACTTTTTATCAGCAAATGGAATTTCTTTCCATATTTCATCCTCGAGTTTTCTTAGATTTCGTTCAGCCATTTTGTTTTACTTGTTAAAAACGTATTTATGTCTCGTTTCTAAGTCTGAATACGAGCTTGTTTTTTTTTTGTTTAAACGTTATGACGAATGTGTTTTTTTTAATGACAAATGAGCATTTAACGTGTATTAATTTAACGTGCGAGTTATAGAACTAATAAAATAACACTGGAGAATCAGCTCGCAATTTCTAAATTAAATGAGTACTTCTTTAAGTTGAGAATATGTAGAAATGAATCAGGGATATGAACTAAAGAAGAAAATCTAAATCAGATATTTTGGCTATTCAGAAATGCAAAAGTGTTAAAGAGAATTTATTTATTATGTTATTCAATTACCTTTCGGTTAAGCATATCATATTTTTCGCCAGTTTTTAAAAAATAGAATTCTTTGCTATTATTTGGCAGGCTTATTATGGTATCTCGTTCTGCAGACCATCTGGTTTTATCATAAACAGCCACATAATGATCTCCAACAACCTCAAAAATATTACCTTTTACAATAATTCCTGTATTTTCATCAAGGCCAATTCCAAGTAATTCAGGATATTTATTAGTTATTTCGAACATATCAAATTGACGGTTACGTGCAAGTAAATGCTGGTCAATGGCAATATTCTTAATTAAAGCCAAACCTTCTTCATGATCGCCCATCATTATAGTATTTGCTTTTGTATCACCACGTGCTAAATATGAGCCCTGAATTGTAGCTCCTGCAGATGTTCCTGCAATGACTCCATTGCGGTGTAATACACCATAAATTTCCAGATGAGTTAGTGTATTTAAATATGAATCGGCCAGTCGCCATTGTCTCCCTCCCTGAATCCAGACACCAGAAGCTGTTCTGAGATTTTCTACAAATTCCTGAGATTGTGCTACTTCAGAATCGCGTGTGTGTAAAATACTTACTTTTTTGAAGTTATATTTATTAAATCTGTCGAGTAGTTGTTGAAATTCTGCATCTTGCTCCAGACTATTGTCATCTCTTGCTGTTGGAATAATAACAATTTCTGCATTATCTCCACCAGCCAGTTTCTTAAAAATGGGGATATAAATATTATCGCTGGCGTTACCTCCTATAATTAATAATGTTCCTGTTTCGGGTCCTGTTGTTTGGGAATAGATATTATTACTAAAGAAAGAAAAAAACAATAAAAGTACAAGGATTAAATAATAAGAATTCTTCATAGTCTTTTAATAATTAAGGAGTTGTAATATATGTTGTCTTAAATAAAAATTCAAAATTGCTTATTGATTATAAAAAATAAAAGATAAAATGTAAAAACAACTTATTTAGTTAATTTCCCTTCCCGACAGGTATCGCCTCCATTTTTCAATAACCGTTTCCATATCTTCAGGAAGCTCTGAGTTAAATTGAATAAATTTTTTTGTTTCAGGATGCGTGAATCCGAGTGTTTTTGCATGTAATGCCTGTCGTGGTAAAATTTTAAAACAATTTAGTACAAATTGTTTGTATTTCGTAAAAGTTGTTCCTTTTAAAATCTGATCTCCGCCATACTCAAAATCATTAAACAAGGGGTGACCTATATGTTGAAAATGTACTCTTATCTGATGAGTCCTCCCTGTTTCCAAGCGGCATTCAACCAGAGTAACATAGCCAAGTTCTTCAATTACTTTGTAATGTGTAACGGCATTTTTTCCCTGCGAACCATCGGGAAATACCTGCATCACTTTTCTGTTTTTTATATTTCTTCCAACATGTCCGGTTATAGTACCTTCTTTGTCTTTAAAAGTACCCCATACGAGAGCAATATATCTGCGCTCTGAGGTTTTATCAAAGAATTGTTTAGCCAGCTTATTTAAGGCCTGTTCCGTTTTAGCAATAACAAGTAAACCGGATGTGTTTTTATCAATTCTGTGAACAAGACCAGGTCTTGCATCTCCGGTATTAAATAACGGGAGATCTTTTAAATGATACATTAAGGCATTTACTAATGTGCCTGAATAATGGCCATAGGAGGGATGGACAACCATTCCCGGATTCTTGTTTACGATGATAAGCTGATTATCTTCATAAACAATATTTAAAGGAATATCCTCAGGGATTAACTCAATTTCTCTTGGCGGATAAGCCATTACAATTGAAACTATATCGTTTGGTTTTACCTTGTAATTTGATTTTACCGGATTATTATTAACCAATATGTTTTCAGCATCAGCGGCACTTTGTATTTTGCTTCGCGAGGCATTTTCAATACGGTTAACCAGAAATTTGTCAATACGCAGTGGTTTTTGTCCTGCATCAACGTCAATCCTGTAGTGCTCAAACAATTCCTGATCCTCGTTGCCGTTTACGTTTTCTTCTTTCATTAATGTCAGTATTATTTTTAACGGATAACAAGGAATTTTTTTGTTGATGTATTTCCGGAAGTGTCTGATATCCTTATAAAATAAATTCCGGAACTTAAACCTGAAATATTTACCGGTGTCTCAGAATTGAATTCGTCAACATGAATTTTACCGTACATATCAAAAATCGAAATTCTAAGGTAATTATCTAACTCATTTTTAGTTTCGATATTTAAATAATTGCTGGCCGGATTAGGATAGATATTAAAATCTAACGAAGTTTTCTCCGGATTATTTTTTATTCCCAATGGGATTTCATGACCAAACATTGGTCTGATCATTAGCGTGCCATCGAACTGAGACTGAGTCCATTGTCCTGTAAAATTGTAAAATAATTTATCACTATTTATTTTATTAGCATCGAACCCTACATTCAACATTTCAGGTGTATTTATTTTTTGCCAGCCAATATAAAACGTGCCGTCCTGAATAATTAAATCATTAAACGGGAAAAAAGAAAATTGATTTAAATTATTTTCATATTCAGGCCTTTGTTCTTCCATTGTGTAAATAATATCACCTGGTTTTCCATTGTTATCATCCCATACATGAATTTTAAAATAATACTGGTTGGCATTATTTATGGCCTGATTAAAATATATTTGTAATCCTCTTAAAGTATCTTCCTTATATGTATTAAATTGCATGGCTACCATTGCTCTTTCTGTACCTTCACCAATAATTCCGTAGCCATTTTCTGCAGTTCCATCATCGTAAGCATAGTAATTGTAGAATTTTTGCAGAAAACGTGAAGTATCATTCCAATGATACTCATTTTCAGGTAGAATAGAGCTTGTTAAAAAGCTTCTGATTTCAAAAAAAGCAGAATCATTGGATGAATAGTAAGGGAAAATATAATCAATAGCTCTTTTATATATTCTGGTTTCAAATGGATTCATATCATCGGTTGTACCTCCGGTAAAAGAATATGTTCCGGTAGGTCCGCTAACATCTTCTATCTCAAATTCCAATGCATAGCTTTCAGTATCATTATTCAGATTTGTGAATGTAACCGATATTGAATCAGCCATTTCATAAGCAATAGCTTTTGTATAATGAGTCCATGGAAGTGATTCATATGATTTTAAAAGAGAATATCCCGGTTTTGTAATTGCTAAATCAGTTATTACAGTATCGTTTATGGTTCTGTTGGTGTTAAGACTTACAAAATCAATATTCCAGTGATCTGAGTTTCCGGATTTGCTTTCAATATCGGTATTAGCTGATAATGTAGCATAGTTTCTGAACCGGAATTGAAAATTACTCTTTAAATACTGATCTTCATTTACCGGTAGAATAACCTGTTGAAATTTATGTTTAAGTTTTGTAATTGTATCACCTTTTACTACTTTTGAAGTTTCGTTGTAAGAATATTCTTCATTTAGTATTGAATCCTCTTCATAAAATACAACATGCCACATTTTATTCCACTTAACAGAATCGGGTGAATAAAATTCTAAAAGTAGTGTGTCTCTGTTATCCGGAGTGTCTCCATAACCTCCCGGCTCATAAAAGAAACTCAGGAATATCGTATTATCACCAGGGTAATTAAGATTTATGGGTTTTGATGTTAAGGTGTCGGCACCAAATGGTACACTTGATGCATTTTCATGTATAGAACCACTTTCGTCAATTGCATCTAATGTTGCAACTCCAATAGCCGGAGGGTTATATGCATAATTAAGATTAACAAAAGCATAATTATTTACCCATAATGAACTATCAGGGTAACCTGTAGATTTAGCAAAATCATCAATAAAAGGTAACTCAAATGTAGATTTAGTCTGTGAAGTTTTCGTTTTTGATTGTTTCAAAAACAACTCTTTAATTTTTGGATTTACCTGCAAATTAGTAAGAGCTTCTTGTGCTTTTATGGTTATCTGACCAAAAAACAAAAACAGAAGGACTATATAAAGTTGTTTATTTTTCAATTCGTATTTATTCAGTTGGTTCTACAGTATCTTCCACAACAATCATTTCAGGGTATAAGACTGTAGAATCTACACTTAACCATAAATCTACTGTAGATCCTAAACGGATTAGCTTATTTTCTTTAAATGACGGGTATTGCCTCCATACTTTTGCATCAGTGGAATCTGATTCGTTAATAATAGATTCATCATAAATAATTGCACCAATATTAAGTGCAGATCTTAAAATTCTTCTTTTTGCATTTGCAATAGTATAGTGGTGCATATCAGGAATTTGCGTTTTCTGATTACTCAATCCCATACCCAGCACTAAATCAATTTTTGAGCCTTTTGGAACAAGGGTGCCTTTTTCTATTTCTTCGCCCCGATACTTTTGTTTTAAAACATTATTTATGGCAATATCAGGAACGTGTATTAACCTGCCGATTTCAAGGCCTGTATTTTTTAGAACTGCTTCTGCCTGTCGGTGAGATACGCCAACAATATCAGGCATTTTTACTTTTTCGGGATTTGAAGCATTTAAAATAAGAAATATTCTGCGATTTTTTTTGACCTGAAAGCCTTCTATAGGATTTTGCTCAATAACAGTGCCTCTTGGTTTATTGTTATTAAAGATAGAATCGGTTACTTCAATACGTAATTTGTTCTTTTTGGCTTTTTTATGTACTTCTTCCAATGTTAATCCGGTGAAATCGGGAACAGATAATGATTTACCATGATGTGTGTATATTTTTAGGATAAGGAATATTATCACTAGCATTAATGTTATTCCGCTAAAAGCGTAAAGTAAATGTTTGAAAAAAGCTTTGCTGGTTAAAAACCTGAATAGAGTCATTATCTTTTATGCTATAATATCATCAATAAATTTAACGGTGAAACAAATATAAAATTATGTAAGCACAAACTAAAATTAATTTTGCAAAAATGAATCTAATACTCTTTTACTACATTATAAACGGTGTCTCTTTCAACCGGGTTTTTTCCGGCTGTTTTGATTAAATCGACAAGTTCTGAAGTTTTCATTGTTGGTTTCTGGTCTTTTGCACCGGCCATGGAATATATTTTTGTTGAATCATCAATTGTACCATCAATGTCATCAACACCAAAAGACAGGGATATTTGTGTTACATCTTTACCCAGCATTGGCCAGTAGGCTTTTATGTGATCAAAATTATCAAGATAAATTCTTGAAACAGCGAACATCTTAAGATCTTCAATAGTGTTAACTTCGCCAATATACGAAAGTGAGTTATTTGCTTTTTTATATTTTAACGGAATAAAGGTGTTAAAACCTTTTGTTTTATCCTGTAAATTCCGGAGTTGGTCCAGATGATCAATCCTATGACCTGAATTTTCCAGATGACCATAAAGCATGGTGGCATTGCTTGGGATACCAACAATATGTGCGGTTTCATGTATAGTTAGCCATTGATCAGCCGTAGATTTTTCATGACATACCTCTTTTCTGATTTCAGGATTAAAAATTTCAGCTCCTCCTCCGGGAATACTATCAAGACCATAATCTTTTAATTTTGTAAGACCTTCTTTAAGTGTCAAGTGTACTTTTTTTATCATAAAGTCGAGCTCGACAGCTGTAAATGCTTTAACGTGAATCTCGGGCAGGATTTTTTTTATGGATGAAATCATTTTACCGTAATAATGTAAATCTCTGTTTGGGTGCACTCCGCCAACAATATGAACTTCTGTTGCTCCTGTGTTTTTATAGCTTGATGCTTTTTCCAGAATTTCATCTATAGAATATTCCCAGCTTCCGCTCTGGTTTATCTTGCGATGATATGAGCAGAATTTGCAATCGTAAATGCAAATATTCGTAGGCTCAATATGAAAGTTTTTATTGAAAAAGACTTTATCCTGATTTTTTCTTCGGTTTACATATGATGCTAAAACGCCCAGTAATCCTAAATCAAAATCAAATAATTCAATTCCTTCGCTCTGGTTAAGCCTTTCTTCCTGAATTACTTTGTGTATGATTTTTTTTTGTAAATCAGTCAATTGATTTGTAGAGAGTATATCCTGTATCAAAACATTAAAATTTTATTGATGCAAAAGTAAAAGAAATTTTATGTATTTAAAGGAAATATAACAAGTAAACAGGACTAAAGTTTAATAACTGATCATGGTGAGTGTGTAACTCTGATATGTAAATAAAAAAGTAAGGAACAAAATGCATTGCTCCTTACTTAAAATATATAAAGAGTTATTAAATTATTTCTTTGAATTAAATTCGTCAGAAACACTTAGTTTTGTTCGTCCTTTTGCTCTACGTGCAGCAAGTAATTTTCTTCCATTAACAGATGCCATTCTTTCTCTGAATCCGTGCTTGTTTTTTCTCTTTCTGTTCGAAGGCTGAAATGTTCTTTTCATCTCAAAATATTTTTATAATGTTTTTACTTTTTCTTTTGGAACTGCAAAAATAGTATTTTTTTCTTTCCTGCAAAAAGAATTTAATAATATTATCAATTTAAAATGGCATATAAATAATTCTTTTAGTTTCAAAAAAAGGCTCCGTAAAGAATTTCGAAATTTCATAAGTTTTAATTTCGCTATTAAAATCCTTTAATTCTTCTTTAAGATCTCCTCCTTTGAGATACAAAATACCATTTTTTAATTCATTTTTGGATTCTGGTTTAATTTTTGTACTTACCCAGTTGTAAAATACAGGAAAGGCAGTAACCGCACGACTGACAATAAAGTCATAACTGTGTTTTATTTTTTCGGCTCTTTCCTGTTCAGATTTTATATTTTCTAATTGTAAAGATGTTGTAATTTTCTGAACAACTTTTATTTTTTTTGCAATGGAATCAACCAAATGAAAATTACAGGCAGGAAAAAGAATTGCCAAAGGTATACCGGGAAATCCACCTCCGGTTCCAACATCCAGAATTTCAGAATTGTTTTTAAATTTGATGATTTTTGCTATTGCCAATGAATGAAGAACATGCCTTTCGTAAAGTTGTCCTATATCTTTTCTTGAAACAACATTAATTTTACTATTCCAGTCTTCGTATAAACTTTGTAATAATGCAAATTGAGATTTTTGCTTTTCCGTTATGTCGGGAAAGTATTTTAAAATAATGTCCATTATAACGACTCTATTTTATATTGGGGTTACTATTTTTTAATATATTATAAAGTAGTTCTCTGGCTCTGAAAAGCTGGGCCTTAACAGTTCCAATCGGAAGTCCGAGTTCGTTTGCAATTTCGTCGTATGAATATTCTTTAAAGTATCTGAGTTCGACTAATGTTTTGTACCTTGGTTTTAGCTTTTCCACTATACTTCTGGTGAGTGCCATACGTTGATTCTTAATCATGTCTTCTTCAGGATCAGGCGTATCAGACTGGAGAGGTGTACCTATAGGTTCCTGATCATCTGAAGTATAATCCAGAGAAATTACATTGGCTTTCTTTTTCCTGATAAAATCAATACAATTGTTAGTAGCAATTTTAAAAAGCCACGTACTGAAAGCATAGTTTGGAGTGTATTGGATAATATTTTTAAATGCTTTGCCAAAAGCTTCTATTGTAAGATCTTCGGCATCACTTTTATTATTAACCATTTTAAGGAGCATGTAATAAATGGCGTCTTTGTATCTTCCTAATAATTCAGCATAAGCTTTCTCATCACCAGCTGCTGCAAGCTTTACAAGTCTATAATCATGTTTGGCCTTTTCGGATAAATTAGGATTTACTTCCATTTATTCTTTTTTGTAAAGTAATTTGCTAATATAAAGGTAAAATTTATAAATGGCATTAATATATCATAAAGAAGCGATGGTATTAACAAATATTTTTCATTCAAACGCTTCATGGCTACTTTAAATATAACCAATTGCATTAATATTCTGAAAGCAAAAACCCCTGAAATGTATATGTAGAATTCCTTAAACCATAACATTGATAATGTGAATAAAACGTAAAAGGAAACTCTGCTTGTATTTTCACAAAACAACCTCCATTTTATACCTGATTTATACAATTTTCCTGTTGATATATGTCTTTTCTTCTGTTTAAACCAACCTGAGAATGAAGATTCTGCCTGTGAAAGAGTTATTGATTCTCTGGATATTTCGATGTTCGTATTTTTTTTAGTAGATACTTCATTTACGAATAAATCATCATCGCCTGAAATTATGTGATTATGACTGGCAAAGCCTTTGTTCTTAAAAAATAGTGATTTGCGGTATGCAAGGTTTCTACCAACTCCCATATATGGCTTTCTTGCTAATGCAAAAGTTAAATATTGCAAAGCAATAAATAAGGTGTCAAAGCGAATTAGGTTATTAATTAGTTTTTTTTCACGAGCATAACCTCCATAACCTAAAACGATTTCTGTTTTATCAGTAAAACTATTTTGCATCTTTTCAACCCATTTATCATTGGTTGCGATACAATCGGCATCAGTTAAAAGTAATAAATCATTTTTTGCTGCTTTAATACCTATGGTAAGTGCTAGTTTTTTGCTGTGATAGAATTTTTCGTCTTGCTTTATGGTGGTGGTTTTCAGATGTTTGTATTTTTTTTGAAAACGCTCAAGCACGAATTCCGATTCGTCCTCAGAACAATCATTTACAACTATTACCTCATAATCGGGATAATCCTGGTTTAAAATGGAAGGAAGATTTTTTTCAAGATTTGCTTCTTCATTTCTGGCACATATAATTACTGATACAGGTTCTTTCTTATTTTTAACATTGGTTCTTCTTCTGCCAAACAGAATTCTTAAGTAATAAAATAAATAAAAATGCAGTTGAATTAAAAACGCAATTCCAAATGCTACGAGTATTATGTAAATTGGGTTTTCTATTAAAAAATTTAAATAATCCACAGTGCTTTTTGAGTTAAAAATGATAATGACAATTTTATTAAACATTTTTATGTTAAACAAGAATAGTGTGCCGAAGTAATGAAATATTTATTCACATTTGGTTATCTTTGCCACGAAATTTGACGTTTATGAAATTTGAATTATTCGCTAAGGATTCTAAGACAAAGGCAAGGGCAGGAGAAATAACTACAGATCATGGTGTAATTCAGACTCCGATTTTTATGCCGGTTGGAACAGTCGGAAGTGTAAAAGGGGTTAATCAGAGAGACCTGATTGAAGATGTAAAAGCTCAGATAATATTGGGAAATACATACCATTTATATTTAAGGCCGGGTATGGAAACCATGGAAATGGCCGGAGGATTGCATAAATTTATTAACTGGAACAAACCTATGTTAACAGATAGTGGTGGCTATCAGGTTTTTTCACTTGCCGCAAATCGTAAGCTTAAAGAAGATGGAGCGCATTTCCGGTCTCATATAGATGGTTCAAAGCACATATTTACACCCGAAAATATTGTTGATATACAGCGAATAATCGGAGCAGATATCATGATGGCATTTGATGAATGTACTCCGTATCCATGTGATTATGATTATGCCAAACGTTCTATGCAGTTAACGCATCGTTGGCTTGAAAGGGGATTAAAAAGATTTGATGAAACAGAACCATTATATAATCACAAACAAACTTTTTTTCCAATAGTACAGGGTAGTGTTTACAAAGATTTAAGAATAGAATCTGCAAAAACAATAGCTTCTCATGATCGGGATGGATATGCAATTGGAGGACTTTCTGTAGGAGAACCGGTTGAAGACATGTATGATATGATTGAAGTTGTTAATGAAATTTTACCTGAAAATAAACCACGATATTTAATGGGAGTAGGAACGCCTGTAAATATTTTGGAAGGAATTTCAAGAGGGATAGATATGTTTGATTGTGTTATGCCAACTCGTAATGGAAGAAATGGAATGTTATTTACCCGTGAAGGAATTATCAATATTAAAAATACAAAGTGGAAAAATGATTTCTCTGCTATTGAGGAGAATGGCGCATCATTTGTTGATACTAAATTTTCGAAAGCATATTTACGTCACTTAATTGTGGCGAAGGAATTATTAGGTGGGCAGATTGCTAGTTTACATAACTTAAGTTTTTATCTTTGGTTAGTATCAGAAGCCAGACAAAGAATTACAGACGGATCATTTTTTAACTGGAAAAATGATATGGTAAATAAATTATCAAATAGATTATGAGTTTTTCGGGTTTGAAAAAAATTGATTTATATATAATTAAGAAATTTCTGGGAACATATTTCTTTGCTATTGTAATTATTATAAGCATAGCTGTTGTTTTTGATCTTTCAGAAAAAGTTGAGGATTTTATAGAAAAGTCAGCTCCTGTAAAAGAAATTATTTTTGATTATTACCTGAATTTCATACCCTATTTTGCCAATTTATTTAGCTCGCTGTTTACTTTTATTGCAGTAATATTTTTCACTTCAAAAATGGCATACAATACTGAAATTATTGCTATACTTAGTAGCGGAGTTAGTTTCAGAAGAATGATGCTTCCGTATTTTATTTCAGCACTTATTATTGCTGTTTTTTCTTTTACACTAATGGCATATATAATTCCACCGGCTAACTCGGTAAGAAAAGATTTTGAATATAAATATATAAAAAACCCAATACGTAATACTGATAAGAATATCCATAAACAAATTGAACCTGGCCTGTTTGTTTATATGAAAAGTTACAATGTTTCAAACGATGTAGGATATAAATTTTCCATAGAAAAATTTGAGAATGGAATTTTAAAGTCAAAACTTATTTCTGATTATGTGAAATGGGATGAAGTAAAGAAAAAATGGACAATCCGAAACTATTATATTCGGGAAATTGACGGGATTCAGGAAAAAATTTCTGAAGGTAAAAGCGTTGACACTACATTGAATATGTTACCTGAGGAATTTAAGCGTATGCAGAACTTTACTGAAACAATGAATTTACACGAGTTAAATAGGTATATTGATCAGCAATATATGCAGGGTGCCGATAATGTTGTAGAGCTTTTAATAGATAAATATCAAAGATTCGCATATCCGTTCTCAACATTTATTTTAACATTAATTGGCGTTTCCCTGTCATCCAGGAAAGTTCGTGGTGGAATCGGAATGCATATCGGTTTTGGATTAATTCTTAGTTTCTCGTACATATTGTTTATGAGATTTACAACAATGTTTGCTATTAGCGGTAGCCTGAATCCTTTGTTTGCAGTTTGGGTGCCCAATGTTTTGTATGCAATTATTAGTGTGTTTTTATACAGGCTGGCTCCAAAATAAATTGGACCTTATATGTTTATTTCCCTAACTTTGTAAGGGAAACTACAAAAAATACTGAACAAATTATAGATATGGATTTTAGTACATTGATTTTAAATGTGCTTTATAAATTATGAATTAATTTTTATAAGTAAGATTGATTTTGTAATGTTGCAAATCTTTTTTTAAAAATACATATGATTAGCATATTATAAGTAAATATTAACTAAATGAATTCAAAATGTCTTTGAAAAGGAAAATTATTGAACTTCAAAAGAAACGTGAAAAAGTTCTTCAGGGTGGTGGCGAAAAAGCTGTCGAGAAGCAGGTTGCGATGGGGAAAATGACCGCCAGAGAAAGAATTATTACACTATTAGATGAAAATTCTTTCCATGAGTATGATATGTTTGTGGAACATGAGGCCCGTGATTTTGGTATGGCTACTAAAGTACTTCATGGCGATGGTGTAATTATTGGTACAGGAACTATTTATGGTGCTCCAATATGTATTTATGCCCAGGATTTTACTGTTGCAGGTGGATCTTTAGGCTTAATGCATGCGCGAAAAATTACCAAAATCATGGATCATGCCATGAAATTAAGAGTACCGCTTATTGGAATTAATGATTCGGGGGGTGCACGTATTCAGGAAGGTGTTAACTCTTTAGCAGGATATGGAGAGATTTTTTATCGTAATACAATTGCTTCGGGTGTTATTCCTCAGATTTCTGTAATCCTTGGGCCATGCGCTGGAGGAGCTGTTTATTCACCAGCATTAACTGATTTTGTTTTTGTGGTAGATAAAATCTCTAAAATGTTCATTACAGGACCTGAAGTTATTAAAACGGTGCTTGGCGAGGAAATTTCTATGGAAGATTTAGGAGGAGCAAGAGTACATAGTGAAATAACTGGTAATGCACATTTCTTTTCTGAAAGCGAAATAGAATGTTTTGATCAGGTAAAGAAACTCATAACTTTCATTCCATGGAATAATAGTAAAAAAGCTCAGCCATTTGAATCTATAGAACCAAAGATTGATCAATATAAAATTGATGAAATCATTCCTGGAAATCCAAAAGAACCTTATGATGTCCGGGATGTTGTAAGGGCAGTAACTGATGATTCTGATTTCTTTGAAATTCAGGAATTATGGGCTGCGAATATAGTTATTGGATTCGGAAGAATGAAGGGTGAAACGGTTGGCTTTGTATGTAATCAACCGTTAGTACTGGCAGGAGTTCTTGATGTTGATTCATCCAATAAAGCTGCACGTTTTATTCGCTATTGTGATGCATTCAATATTCCAATTGTAACATTAGTTGATTTACCAGGATATCTTCCGGGAGTTGACCAGGAGCATGCAGGTGTTATTCGTCACGGTGCAAAAATTCTTTATGCTTATTCGGAAGCTACTGTTCCAAAAATTACAGTTATACTTCGTAAAGCATATGGTGGTGGATACATAGCGATGAATTCACGTCACTTAAATGCCGATTTCGTATTTGCGCTCCCTGGAGCTGAAATTGCTGTTATGGGGCCGGAAGGTGCAGCTAACATTATATTCAAAAAAGAAATAATGGGTGCCGAAGATCCTGATAAAATGCGTAAGCAAAAAGTTAAGGAATATAAAGAAAAATTTGCTAATCCATATGTGGCAGCAGCAAAAGGTTATGTTGATTCTGTTATTGAGCCTGAAGAAGCACGAAAACTGTTGTTGCACGCAATAGAAGTTTCTCATAGTAAAGTAGACAGAAAGCCAATTAAAAAACACGGGATTCCTCCATTTTAAAAACTAAGCTTATGTCAGCAAAACAAAAAACAAGTACAAAAGTTTCAGTTTCAGAAGAAGAAGCAACAAAAGTTCGCTTTAATACTTTAGCTGTAAACGGCGATAAATACAGGACTCTTTTAACAGAGAAATATAAGAACAGAGAAAAATGGGTGAAGCCGGATTTAAAAAAGATTTTATCTGATATCCCGGGAACTGTTGTAAAAATTTATGTTGAAGAGGGGCAAAAAGTTAAAGAGGGAGATTTAATGATGATTCTTGAGGCTATGAAAATGAAGAATAAAATTCATTTTCTGATTGATGGAACAGTTAAGAAAATCTACGTTTCCGAAAACGAGATAGTGCCGAAACGGCATTTAATGATAGAATTAGAATAGTTTTTTTATATCCGGAACAAATTGTTCCGGATATTTTTTATAGTAACTCTGTATAGATAAAGCATTTATTAAACTGTTGTTTTAAATCAACCTTATTTTTAAAAATACCATAAACTGAAGATCCACTTCCCGACATTGAGGCATAAACCGCACCTGATTTATAAAGTTCATTTTTGATATTACTGATTTCCGGAAATTCCTTAAAAACGGTTTCTTCAAAATCATTTTTAATTAAGTCTTTCCATTCTTCAATCGGGCTATCTATTAATTCTAACAGTGATTTCTCAGGTTTAACAGGAATAATTTCTGAATAAGCTTTCGCAGTATTTATGTTAATACCCGGGTGAACAAGAACCAGAAAGTATCCTTTTAAGTTCAGTTCAATAGATTTTAGAGAATTTCCCTTTTGTTTGGCAAATGTAGGTTTGTTCAGCACGAAAAACGGGCAATCGCTTCCGAGGTTTTCAGCATATTTAACAAGAATATTCTCGCTTAAGTTAAGTTGCATCAGAGAATTTAACATTTTTAGCGTAAATGATGCATCAGAAGAACCTCCTCCTAATCCTGCACCAAATGGAATTTTTTTATGTAAATGAATGTTTACGGGAGTCATTGAACAATCTCTATTTACAGCTTCATAGGCTTTATAACAAAGATTAGTATTATAGTCTTTATTATCAATTATCAGACCCGTATTTTCAAATTTTAAATTAGTTTCAGAAATATTAATTTCCAGAATATCTGATAGTTTAATCGGATAAAAAACAGTTTCAATATTATGAAACCCATCTGATCTTTTCTCAATAATATTTAAACCAATATTGATTTTGGCATTCGGGAAAGTTATCATTTCAATAATATATTATCAGTATCATCACAAATTTACAATTAAATAAATATACGGGGTAATTAATTAACAATTGTTAATAACTAACGTTGATAAAAATCACACAGAAAATGAAGAATAATATTCAATTTGATGATCGTATTCTTACCTTTGATATCCCAAAAAAGATTAAAAAAAGATGGCTGGTAATTCAAAAAATTTTCCAAAAAAAATAAGTGTTAATCAGGCGCTCGAATATGGTAAATTACCGCCTCAGGCTCTTGATCTTGAAGAGGCAGTTTTAGGTGCAATAATGCTCGAAAAAGATGCAATTATTGCGGTAATGGATATAATTCGTGCGGAGAGTTTTTATAAGGATGGCCATCAGAAGATATTTAATGCCGTACTGGATCTTTCTCAGGCTCTTCAACCAATTGATATTCTGACTGTAACGGAGGAGTTGCGTAAAAGAGATGAGCTTGATTTAATAGGAGGTCCTTTCTACATTACTCAGTTAGCAAGTAAAGTTTCTTCGGCAGCACATATCGAATATCATGCAAGAATAATAGCTCAAAAGCATATTCAGAGAGAGCTGATAAGAGTATCAACCGAAATTCAGGGTAGAGCATATGACGATAGTATTGATGTGAATGACCTGATCGATTTTTCGGAAGCTGAATTGTTTAAAGTTGCTGAAGGAAATATTAAAAAGGAAACTACGAAAATTGACCTGATTATTCAGGATGCAATTAGTCAGATTGAAGAAGCTTCAAAACGCGAAGATGGATTAAGTGGAGTTCCTTCCGGGTTTACTAAAATGGATAGAGTTACTTCCGGCTGGCAAAAATCCGATTTGGTTATTATAGCTGCACGGCCTTCTATGGGTAAAACAGCTTTGGTTCTGTCAATGACCCGTAACATGGCAGTTGATCATAATAAAAGTGTTGCACTATTCTCGCTTGAAATGTCATCAGTTCAGTTGGTTAACAGGCTTATTGTTAGTGAAACAGAGCTTCCTTCAGATAAAATACGTAACGGACGTTTGGAGCCTTTTGAGTGGGAACAATTGGAGTATAAAATTAAGCGTTTGGTCGATGCCGATATTTATATTGATGATACGCCTGCAATTTCTGTTTTCGAGTTAAGGGCAAAATGTCGTCGTTTAATGAGTCAGCAAAACGTAGACATTATTATTATTGACTATTTACAGCTAATGACCGGTCCAACAGAATCCAAAGGAAACCGTGAACAGGAAGTTAGTTTGATTTCCAGATCGTTGAAAGCAATTGCAAAGGAATTAAATGTACCGATAATTGCTCTTTCTCAGTTGAATCGCTCCGTTGAAATGCGATCAGGTACAAAGCGTCCTCAACTGTCGGATTTACGTGAATCAGGTGCTATTGAGCAGGATGCTGATATGGTGCTGTTTATACATCGTCCGGAAAAATATGGATTTATTGAGGATGAAGAAGGAAATTCACTAAAAGGAATGGCAGAAATTATCCTGGCAAAACATAGAAATGGTGCATTGGCAGATATTAAGCTCCGATTTAGAGAAGAGCTTGCCAAATTTGAAGACCTTGAGGAAGAATTTATTGGTGATTTTCCGGTTGAAAAAGACGCAAACGGAGGACCACGAACATATGGTTCTAAAATGAATGAAGAAAAGAAATCATCTCAAAAATCCGATGATGATATTTTTGATCTGGGAGGTAATAAAAACTTTGATAATGAAGCTCCTTTTTAAGGAGCTTTTTTTATAATATTTCCTGCAACTCTTTTAACGAATTAATTTCGTGCGTTATATTTTCGGAATGTTTTAAATTTTCAGGATTAAAAAATACCTGATCCAAACCAAAATCTTTAGCACCAAGTATATCAACCTGAAGATCATCGCCAATCATAATACTATCTTTTTTATTGGCATTTACGTTTTTCAGAGCATGTTGAAATATAATGGGATTGGGCTTTTGCGCACCTGCATCTTCCGAAGTAAATACTTTTAAAAAATATTTATCCAAATTGCTGGTTTTTAGCTTAGTGAATTGAACCTCGTTAAAACCATTGGTAATAATATAGAGCTTATACTTTTTGTGTAAGTATTCTAATGTATCATGGGCAAATGGAAATAGTTGTTTTTTGGTAGGACTAATAGTAATATAATCCAGGGCGATTTTCTTTGCCAGTTCTTCATCATTAACTCCGAATTCTTCTAAGGTTAAAGAAAATCTTTTATAACTTAATATGGATTTTTTAATTTTTCCTTCTCGATAATCGCCCCATAAAATATCATTATGTTTTACATAGGAGTTATAAAAATTATCAAAAGTTTTGAATATCTTTTCCAGTTCATACTTTTTAAATATATCCCGAAAAGTATCGTGTGCATTTGTATCAAAATCCCATATTGTTCGGTCAAGATCAAAATATATATGCTTGTATTTATTCATTGATGACATTTATTTCAATTTTTTAAAAACAATTTTTGAATTGACAAAGTTAAAATATTTGGCCGGATGAATAAGGATATATTTATGTTTTAAATTATCTTATTTTAATTTGTTTATTGTTACATTGTAAAAGTTTAATTGAAAAAATAAATTATGAAAAACGTTTTTTTAAGTTTGATGCTGATTATAATCCTAAGCTCGTGTAACACAGAAAATAAAGGTATAGATTGGGATGACGAAATAAATATACTAAATACTTTTATGGATAACTGGCATCAGGCTGCAGCAATTGCAGATGAAGAAATCTTTTTCGGAAGCCTCGATTCAAATGCTGTATATTTAGGAACAGATCCCGGAGAACGCTGGCTAAAAAATGAATTTATTGATTGGGGAATGAAGTATTTTGAACGTGATACAGCATGGGCATTTACACCTTATGACAGGATATGGGAGTTTTCTGAAGATTTGCAGTACGCCTGGTTCGATGAACTTCTGGAAACACATATGGGAATATGCAGAGGATCAGGAATATTAAAAAGATATGATGACGGATGGAAAATAAAGCATTATAATCTGGCTTTAACTCTACCTAATGATCTTATGAATGATTACCGTATATTGATAAATCCGGAAAATAATTGAATCCGAAAATTTAGAATATTTTATTAATATGAATTTCTGCCTTTACATTTAGAGATTAAATTCATAATTTTAGTTGCTGTTTTAAATTTATTAACACAAGAATTAATTGTAAATATTCAAAGCTTCTTATTATGAAAAAATTGTATAAAATTTCAACTCCGTTATTATTGTTTTTTATTCTGATAAGTTCTTGTGTAAATTCAGAAAAAGATACCGAATACATTAAAAAAAGAGAATTAAATCAGGAAACAATTGCAGTTGGAATATACAAGGCAACAGAAGTTGATTATGTGAACATAAGTTATATAGCAGAAGCTTTAAAAATAGATGGTGGAATAGTATATGTTACACTTACAGATGCAGATATTTTAAAAACAAAACTTGAGAATATTGATGTAATAATTTTTCCTTCTATAGAAAAAGGACAGATCATAGATTTGAAGGATGATGAAATTACAGAAATTTTTAAAAAATTCATTTCCAAAAAAGGTGCGATAGGTTTGTGTAATGGTTGTCGAATGTTATTGAATTCGCCGGACTGTCAAACGATTGATGTTGTTGATTTAAAGCTTAATGAAACAATTCTGGAAAAGTCTTTAGCTGGCAGAATCAGTTTCAATTTAAATAAACATGGAGAAAAAATATTCCCTGAACTTAAGGATTATAAAAAACTTTATATTGATTATTGTTCTGGATACAAAATAGAAGTTACAGACACTATTAATGGAAATAAAATACTGGGTAGTATTTCTGATTCTGAATCTTTTGAGCCACTATTTATCACGTCAAAATATAAATCAGGTAAAATAATGATAACAAACACACATCCGGAAACAACGCCGGGTATGAGATGGATGTTACCGCGGATGGTTCGTTGGGTTTATAATAAAAAATTTATTTCATATAATAAAAAAGTTTTTCGTCCCGATCTTTATTCAACTGAATTGTTTTTGGACGATGAAAAAAATGAAAAGATTGAAAAATTATTAATACAATTGGATAATGGTAAAAAGAATGAAATATTGGCTGCAATGGATGAATTGCAAAATATTTACCCATGGCTTGCGGCTGAAAAAGTAAGATCTTTATTAATTGAAAAAAATAATGATATAAAGATTCGGGCAGCAAAATATCTGGTCGATATAGAATATACTTTAGTTATTGATGATTTAAGGAAATTAATAAAAAACGAAAGAAGCAAAAAAGTAAAAGAGCAACTTATAGCTTTCTTACAGGAACTTGATAGTATGATTGAACAAAACTGAGATTAAAAAAATGATAGAAGCATTATTAATAACATTGATTATCCTCGCAATAATTAATATTGTTATTGGATTAAAAAAGAAAGCATCGATTGATATAAAACCGCAGTTAAAAGAAATTGAGACATCTATACTGAAATTTGATACTACTTTAGAACGAACGGAAAAGTCTATTAGAGATGAGTTTCAAAGAAACAGAAAAGAGACCAATGAAATTTCAAAAACGAACAGAGAAGAATTAACTTCATCTCTCAATGCTTTTGGTGAGCAGTTTTCTAATAATGTTAAAGAATTAAATGAACTACTCAGACAAAAGTTTGGTGATTTCAATAAGCAACAAATTGACAATAATAAACAAGCAACTGAAAATATAAAAGGAGTAGAGAGTACAATCGAAAAACAATTAAAAGCAATTAGAGAAGACAATGCTCAGCAACTTAATGAGATGAGGAAGACGGTTGATGAGAAACTTCAAACTACTTTAGAAAAAAGACTGGGCGAATCATTTAAACAAGTAAGTGAAAGATTAGAACAAGTACATAAAGGCTTAGGTGAGATGCAAAATATTGCAACTGGTGTAGGTGATTTGAAAAAAGTTTTGTCTAATGTGAAAACAAGAGGTATACTCGGTGAATATCAACTTGAGAACATATTAGAACAAATATTAACACCAGATCAATATGCTAAAAATGTAGCAACAAAAAAGGGAAGCCAAGCTAATGTAGAGTTTGCATTAAAACTGCCGGGAAAAGATTCTGGCAAAGAAGTTTGGATGCCTATTGATTCCAAATTTCCAATTGAAGATTACAACATACTCCTTGATGCATTTGATAAAGGTGACAAAAATGAAATAGAAAATGCTCAAAAAGTATTAATAAAGAAAATAGAGAGTTTTGCTAAAAATATTAGTGAAAAATATATTGATCCTCCACATACAACGGATTTTGGTATTATGTTTTTGCCAGTTGAAAGTTTATATGCAGAAGTGTTAAGGCATCCTGGCTTATTTGAGATACTGCAAACAAAGTATAAAATTACTGTAACAGGACCAACAACTTTGTCGGCATTATTAAATAGTTTACAAATGGGTTTCAGAACTCTGGCTGTTCAAAAGAGAAGTAGCGAAGTTTGGGATATATTAAAGGCAGTTAAATTTGAGTTCAAAGAGTTCTCAGAAGTTTTGGCAAAAGCACATAATCAAATTAATACAGCTTCTGGTACTCTTGAAAAATTACGTACAACAAGAACAAACGTCCTCGAAAGAAAGCTAAAGGATGTTGAAACTTTTACAAAAATTGAATCAAAAGAAATATTAGAATTGCCAGATAATAATATAGTTAAGGATTCAGTGGATGAATAATGATATGCAGATTAATTAAACAATTTATACAGAAATTATTAATTCTTCATTCTTAATTTTAAGGTTGTGATTAAGGAAATTTTATTAATTGGAAATCCTGTACTAAGAGAAACCTCTGAGGATATTACTTCTTTTGACAAGGAATTGTTAAGTCTTATAAATGATCTTAAAGATACTCTAATTGATTTTCAAAAAAGAAAAAAGATAGGTCGTGGGATAGCTGCACCGCAAATAGGAATTCTTAAAAAAGTTATTTTCCTGAGCTTACCTGATCGTAGTTTTGCACTTGTAAATCCCGAAATAGTTTGGGAAAGTGATGAAACTTTCGAAGTTTGGGATAGCTGTTTTAGTTTCGATGTTGCATTCTTTGTTAAAACCAAAAGATTTAAATCGGTTAAGGTTAAATATCAAAACGAAAAAGGAGAGTGGTTGGAAGAAACTTATTACGATGATTTATCAGAATTATTTCAGCACGAAATTGACCATTTACATGGTGTTTTGTCAACAGACCATTTAATGAATAATAAGGATATCATTTTAAGAGCTGAATGGGAGAAAAGATACAGATAATCAATTGTTAAATAGTTTATCTTTTTTTTGATTTCTCATAAAAAAGTCATAACCTCGCCGATGAAATTAGTGTTGCTATGAATCGGTATATTCTAACTGTTTTTTTATTCTTTATTTCCGGGATTTTTTTGCATGGAATGCAAAAAAGTGAAAATTCTTTGCGGGAAATTGTAAATATAAACGATAGCAGCTATTTTTCCTGGAAAAAAAGTTTAACCGATTCTTATGGAATTCCTTCTCCTGCTGTAAATCTTGCATTTAATGGTTATTTTGCGTTAAAAAGCAAAAATCTTTTACAAAATGACTCTTTGCTAACAATTATCGACTTTAGTAGTCCATCAACTGAAAAAAGGTTATTTGTTTTGGATTTGAAAAATAATAAAATAGTTAAAATTTCTTTAGTTGCTCACGGAATGAACTCCGGCGTAAATATAGCTGAATCCTTTTCTAATGAGCCCAATTCAAAACAAAGCAGCCTCGGGTTATTTATAACCAGCGAAACATATAATGGGAAACATGGTTATTCATTACGGCTGGATGGAATGAGTAATGGACTGAATGATCACGCCCGCGATAGAGCTATAGTTATTCATGGAGCAAATTATGTTAGCGAGAGTTTTATTGAAAAGAATGACAGAATAGGACGAAGTTTTGGTTGTCCTGCACTTCCTGATTATGAAGTAGTAGAAATTATTAATTTAATAAAAGATGGTTCTTGTTTATTTATTTACCATCAATCTTTAATACCTATATCTCAAACTGATCTGGAAAAATTGCCATAATTTCTTCTTTATCCAGATTATATACATCATCATAAAATATCATATCAGAATTTTGTGTAGTTGAGCACGTTATATACTGGATATGTATTTTAACTTTTTCTGAAAGATCAATTACATGGCGTTCATTTTCTGATATGAGTCTTTCGATGTCATTTTCGTGTTGAGTGTTGAAATTATCAGTTAGATATTGAGCTAGTTTGTCTGGATTTTCAAGACGAATACAACCATGAGAGAAAGTGCGGTTTTCCCTTTTAAAAAGTCCTTTAGACTGCGTGTCGTGTAGGTAAACACTGTGATTATTAGGGAAAATAAATTTAACTTGTCCCAATGCGTTGTATCTGCTGTTCATTTGTCTTAACCAGTATTTATTACCAAGCGGATCTTTTTCATTCCAATCTATTATTGATTCATCAACTCTTTCTTCGTAATTATTAATTACAAAATACCTGTTTCTTTTAAGATACGTTGAATCTTTTCTTATTTTATGAAGCATTTCATTGCTTAGAATACTTCTCGGTACTGTCCAGTAAGGATTAGCGATTACCTTTTCAATGTTACTTGAAAA
This sequence comes from Bacteroidales bacterium, assembly GCA_019038645.1. GTDB lineage: Bacteria > Bacteroidota > Bacteroidia > Bacteroidales > UBA12077 > UBA12077. The sequence continues at coordinate 22,045 of JAHOYT010000050.1, read as the reverse complement.
TATTGGAGTTGGAGTCCCTTTTTTACCTACAATCACATTAAAAGCTTCTTTTTCTACATTAGATTCGATAACGTGTAACTTAAACTCCGGAATATTTACAAACAGGTAGTTTTCACCAGAGTGATTCAGAATTCGGAGCCTGTTCAGGTTTAAACATGTTTGGAAATATCTGTATTCTAGAAGTGAAACCAGTATTTGATGTGTTGGCACATTTAGTAAAGTATCTTTAGGTAATTGGTATTGGCTTTCCAGTTTAAAAAGGGCATCTGACTTAAGATTTGTTGAATCAAATACCGGAGCAGTAGTTATACCAGCATAATAAAGGCTTTTAGCAAGCATTTTATCATCAATAAAAGCAGGCGTGGTATATTTTACCGAATAATGAAGATCAATAAAATATGGTAATGAATTTAATAAATTACGGTGGTGAACAAGATCAGGTTGAACAGATAATATATCAGTTTTCAAATTGGTTTGATTAACCGCTCTGTTTAATATTTCAGGTAAAGTTTCAATATATGTCAGGAAATCCGATGAAGTATCTTTTTCAATTATACCGTGCTTCAGATATATCATAAATTTAAAAGCAGAATATGTAGCTGATAATTCAAGATCAATTCTGTGTTTTAAAAAGTCGTAATTATATTCGTTATTTTCCAATTGGGTTTTTAAACCATGAATTCTTTCTGTATTAAAATAATCAAACGGGAAACCATAATAATTTGAGCTGTCAAGCAAATTTATCAGGGCTTTATATTGATGATTTGTTGCAAACTTATTAATCCATGCAGGTTTGAATTCCCTGTTTTCATAAAACTTTACTAAAAGTTCGTTTATCTGCTTATTAATATCTTGTAATGTATCTGATTTAGTTTGATTGCTTTCAGATTTTAATTTGATTTCAAGTAAGCTTTGTAACGGACCTGAATTGACGTCAACAAGCTTATTATTTAATCGTGAGGTTGGGAGCTGATAACTGCTTAGCAATATAAAAAATGAAATTAAGGAAGCATATGTGAAAACAGTTGCAAAAAAATTCCTGCTTTTATTAGGTGAAGGATAATCTAACTCTAATAATTTTTCGTCACTGTACATTTCTTGTTTTTATTTTCATATACGCGTGCTTTATTCAAAAAATATTTTTTTTAGATGAACAGCTTGTGTGTTTTGATAAACAATATAATATTGTAAATAAGAATCAGAGAATGCGTTAATAGGCTGATATTCAATATAAAAGAAAAGATGATTTAGATCACCTTTTTTAACAATATTCTTAAGTTTTGGGTTTCAATTAATTGGAATCGCATTATAAAGTGAAAAGAGAAAAACCTTAAGGTTTTTCTCTTTTATTGAACCAAATTAATGGTGAAAATATGTTGAGCTTTTATGTTTATTATTCATATCGCAATGTTCGCGCCGGATTTGTATTGGAAGCTTTAAATGCCTGATAACTTACTGTTAGAATTGCAATTACAAGCGAAAGTACTGCTGCTAATGCAAATATCCACCAGCTTAAATCTGTTTTGTAAGCATAATCCTGTAACCATTGTTCGATAAAATACCACGAAACAGGAATCGCAATAATTATAGCAACAAAAACAAGTCTTGTAAAATCTTTCGATAATAAAAATATAATTTGCATTGCAGAAGATCCCATAGCTTTTCTAATTCCTATTTCTTTAGTCCGCTTTTCTGCCATAAAGGACACTAAACCAAATAAGCCTAACGAAGCAATTAGAATTGCTATTATAGCAAAATATTTAATTAAACTACCCATTCTTTCTTCAGATTTGTACATACGGTCATATTCATCATTTAAAAAATGATATTCGAATGGATATTGTGGCATAACTGAATTCCATGTATCAGTTAATTTTTCAACAGTTTCGGGTATATTTCCCGGCTTTACACGAATTATGATATATCTTAACCATTCATCAAATCCTACTGCAATTGCTAATGGTTCAATTTTTGATCGCATGGAGTAAAAATGAAAATTTTTCATAACGCCGATTATTCTACCTTCACTAACTCCCATAAATGAAAAACGCATACCAACCGGATTTTCGACATTAATAATTTTCAATAATTCTTCGTTTATTACAAATCCACCAATTGAATCATTTGCACGATCTGATGGAAAATCTTCTGAAAAACTTCTGCCCTGAATAATTGGAATATTTAGAGTTTCTGTGTAACCAAAATCAACAATGCTCATGCTTACGAGAGTAGTCAGATTTGGATCTTTGCCTTCCCAGTCTACTCCACCGGAATTACTCCCAATATTACTGGGTAAATGTGCAGCACAAGTTACATTTTCAACAACCGAATTAGTCTTAAAGGCGTTATTTATAACATTATAAGATTTGTTGATATCTCCAAACATTCTTATGTACACAATATGCTCTTTATTATAACCCAGTTTCTGATTTTGCATAAAATTTAATTGCTTATAAATAATAAAGGTTCCGACAATTAAAAAAATTGACAGTGTAAATTGAATAATAACAAGAATTTTTCTGAAGTTACCCTTTGAAGATGTGTCACTTAATTCGCCTTTAAGTACTTTTACAGGTTTAAATTTTGATAGAAATAGTGCAGGATAAATTCCGGCAATTAATCCTGTTGCGATTATTATTGTAATTAATCCAAATACAAATTCTAAACTTTTTAAAAAGTCGACAGGAATTTCTTTACCAGAAAGCTGGTTAAATTTACTTAGTAAAAGAATTACAATAATCAATGAAAAAATAGCTGCAATTATGGTTGTTGTGATTGATTCTCCAAAGAATTGTAAAATAATGTTTTCGCGATGTGCACCAGACACTTTTCTCACACCAATTTCTCTTGCTCTTTTTGTTGATCTCGCTGTAGAAAGATTCATGAAATTTATACAGGCAATAAGCAAAATAAAAATTCCTATAGTAATAAAGATATATACAAGCTGGACTTGTCCGGGAGAATGACCAAAACCAAAGTAACTATGTAGATGAAGTTTCTGTAATGGCGCAATCATGAATTGGGTTTTATAATCACTTTCTGTTTCATCATCATCAAACTCGATGTGACTTTTAACAACATCTGTAAGTTTTTTATCCACAGGTTTAGGATCAGAACCACTTTTCAATTTTACAAATGTTTGGATCGAATTACTTCCCCAATGGTCACTATAATATCCCAGAGTTTTGCAAAAATCAAAGGGAACTAATATTTTAAACCGAATACTTGAATTATTGGGAATCTCTTTTAAAACTCCCGTTACGGTAAATTCATATTGGTTATCAACCCGAATAATTTTACCTAAAGGATTTTCTTGTCCAAAATATTTTTCTGCTATTTCTTTAGTTAAAACCATACTGTAAGGCTTTGTCAAGGCTTCATTTTGATTCCCCAACGATAATGGAAAAGAAAAAACGTCAAATATTGTTGAATCTACAGCAGCAATTCCTGACTCAAAAAAAGAATTTTCTTCATACTTAAGCAAAAGATTCCCGGTGTATGCAAAACGGATTGCATCTTCAATCTCCGGTATTTCCTGTTTCCATCCTTCGCCTGATGGATAGGGTGTTACATTCACGTGGTACACTTCACCATTATAATACTGGCCTTGTTCTACACGATAAATTTGTTTAATATTAGTATGGAACTTATCAAAAGTTACTTCATCAAATACCCATAAAAAAATTAATAGAGCACTTGCAATTCCTAATGTTAATCCAAAAATATTAATAAATGAAAAACCCTTCTGTCGTATAATATTTCGAATAGCAATTTTAAAGTAGTTTGTAATCATTTCCTGAATCTTTATAGTTTTTAAAAAGACGATTTGAATTATAGTCTGATGCATTATTAACTGAAAAATCTTTTTTAATTCTTTCATTTAATTGATATATTTGATTGGATCGTTTATCATTATCATGAATAAGAAAATTTTCAGGCTAATATTTTTTTTGGTATTTTCTTTACTTTTCCTTAGTTATTGTTCAGTCTCGTATAAAGCCCGAAAATATCCTGATAAAATAGTTCATGGCTATGTAGCTCCTGGGTTTGAAGAGGTAAAAGAAGAATTTATCAGAAATTTTGCAAAAAGGAAGGAAAATGGATCAGCTGTATCGGTTTATTATAAAGGCGAAAAAGTAGTTGATCTTTGGGGTGGATATAGAGATGCATTAACAAAATCAAAGTGGGAAGAAGACACAAAAGTAATTGTGTTTTCAACAACAAAAGGATTGGCAGCAATGTGTCTTGCAATGGCGCACTCCAACGGATGGCTGGATTACGATGAGAAAGTAGCAACTTACTGGCCGGAGTTTGCACAAAACGGCAAAGAGAATATTACAGTTCGTCAGTTACTGGCACATGAAGCAGGATTATGCCTTGTAGATGAGGTTTTTGAAATTGACGATCTGGCTGATTTTGATTACATAGCTAATTTAATGGCTCGTCAAAAGCCACTTTGGGAACCAGGCGAAAAGCATGGTTATCATTTGTCGACAATGGGAATGTATATGAATGAGCTAATGCGACGGATTGATCCAAAAGGCAGAAGTATCGGGCAATTCTTTTCTGAGGAATTAGTAAAACCTTTGGATCTGGATTTTTATATAGGTTTGCCCGATTCAATTCCTGATGAAAAACTGGCAAAAGTTTATTATCCTTCTCTTATGCAGTTTATTTTCAATATGAATAAAATGCCTGAGAAAATGAGAAAAGATTTCAGGAATAAAAAATCAATTTTATATCAGTCATTTAAAATACCTGAAAAATTCAGTCCGAACAGCAGGGCGACACAAAGAGTTGAAATGCCTTCAGGTAACGGAATTGGAGATGCCAGATCAATAGCAAAGGTTTACAGTATTTTTGCAGGCGGTGCAAAAGAATTAGGTTTAGATCGGGAAACAATCGAGCTTTTAGTTCAACCGGCAGAAATTCCTCCGGCCGGTGCCTTCGATATTATTATGGGTTTAGATACTTATTTCGCTTATGGGTTTTTAAAACCTGGTCCCGATTTGCTTTATGGGAATAATCAGTCAGTATTTGGAACTCCGGGAGCAGGAGGTTCCTATGGTTTTGCAGATCCTGAGAATAAAATAGGTTATGCTTATGTAATGTCAAAAATGGGGCTTTATCTCGTAAATGATCCGAGGGAAATGGCTGTTCGTGAAGCAATGTATCGTTGTATTGAACGCATAGAAAAGAGGAACTAATATGGGTTTAATCATAAATTTGTAATTTTAATCCCGCATGAATATGAAAAAGAAAACTAAATATATACTACTGTTTGTTTTAAGTTTTATTTTATACGGGAACACCTTATTTCATGATTACGCTTTGGATGATGCATTGGTAATTACTGAAAATGAATATACTTTAAGCGGATTTGAAGGCATAGATGACTTATTTTCTGAAGAATTTTTTAGCGGTTTTTTTGATGAGAAAAACAAAAAACTAGTTGCTGGAGGGCGTTACCGGCCAATGTCAATGGTGACATATGCTATTGAGTGGCAAATAATTATGGGATTGCCATTTAAAGGGATTAATAAAATAACCCTGAAGAAAAGAATGAATCGTAATGCCAACCCTAACTACATTCTTCCTTCTCAAAAACTTTTAAAGGATCTATCAAAAACATTGCAAACTGAAAACAGAAATCTCAGAAACCAGCAACAGGAAAGTATTTTAAATAGTACAAATAAGCTAAATGATCAGGAAAAGGCAGTAATTCGCTCAAACATTGAAAGAATGCATTCAAAAAGGAGCCTTCTGCTCTTTATAAGTCACTTCGTAAATGTTTTATTATTTGCAATAACAACAATTATCTTATTCATTCTACTTGAAAGATTATTGCCAGACTATAGATCAGATAAATGGTACTTGTCATTACCATTGGTTGTAAGCTTATTATTTCTTGTTCATCCAATTCATACCGAGGTAGTTGCTAACATTAAAGGCCGCGACGAAATACTATCATTATTGGGAGCTTTATTGGCCGCATTATTTGCTTTAAAATATATCGACAAACAAAAGTTGTATTTCATACTATTAAGTTTTGCGGCTTTTCTGTTTGCATTATTTTCTAAAGAAGTTGCGATAACATTTTTTGCAATAATTCCTTTATCTATTTATTTCTTCAGCCAAAAAGAGAAGAAAACCAAATATATTATTATATCCATTATTCCATTGTTTATAGCATCCGTATTTTATTTTTATGTAAGGAATAATGTTATTGGAGGAATGTCTTTTGAGTCAGGCCAGGAATTAATGAATAATTCTTTTCTTGGAATGACTTTTTCTGAAAAATATGCAACCATTTTTTATACTTTACTGCTGTATTTAAAACTGTTAATATTTCCACATCCCTTAACGTACGATTATTATCCGTATCATATTCAGGTAATGAGCTGGAGTAATTTATGGCCTGTAATTTCATTTGTTATTTATGTATTCCTTGGCATTTATGCAATATTAGGGTTTAAGAAAAAGCAGATTGTTTCTTTTGGTATTCTGTTTTATCTGATAACATTATCACCAATGTCAAATATTCTTTTCCCGATAGGTGTATTTATGAACGAACGGTTTGTATTTGCTGCTTCAATTGGAATTATTTTAATTATTGCATATTTTATTTCGAATACATTATTTAACAGAATTAATAATGCCAATGTCATTCAGTATATTTTATTCACTATTTTAATTTTGTTCTCAGTAAAAACAATTAGCAGAAACCGTGTATGGAAAAACGATTTTACCTTGTTTACAAATGATGTGAAAGTTTCAGTTAATAGTGCAAAAAGTAATACAGCAGCAGGAGGAATACTTATTGAAGAAGCTATAAAACCCGGAAATCAAATAAAAAAGCAGGAATATTTAAATCAGGCAGTTAATTATTTACGAAGAGCAATAAAAATACACCCACGATATAATGATGCTCTTTTGTTGATGGGTAATGCGCAGTGGGAACTTTATCAGAATATTGACAGCACCTTTAAGTATTATAAAATGATATTGGAAAGAATCCCGGAGTATAGTAGGGTTTATACTAATATTTTTGAAACAAAGGTAAATATGGTTTTTGAAGATAAGAACAGAGCTTTACAAAATGTTGATTTATTGCATCAGCTTGAGAAATATAATCCTGATCATTTTAGTATTAATTATTTGCTTGGCCGAATTTATGGACGTTATTTAAATGATCTGGAAGCATCAACAAATTATCTTGAAAAAGCATCCAAAATAGATTCAAAGAATATTGCTGTTTTTAAGGATTTAGGTGTAGCGTATGGAATGACACAGAACTTTGAGAAATCAGCAGAAGCTTTACTGAAAGCAGTTGAGCTTGATCCTGGCGATCCGGTATTAAGAATAAATCTCGCTATGACATATGCTAATTTAAAAGATTTTTCGAATGCATTAATCTATATGGATAATGTATTACAAATGGATATAAATAAAAAAGATGCATCAGTTATAGTTAATCTTGGTTATCTTTATAAGAATATGGGTTATGAAAAGAAAGCACAACAATGTTTTATTAAGGCCCAAAAGCTAAATCCGGAATTATTCAGGAAATGATTAAAGGGAAAAAAATAGTAGTTGTGCTTCCAGCATTTAATGCAGAAAAAACGCTGGAACAAACATACAATGAAATTCCTTTCGACATTGTTGATGAAGTTATTTTGGTTGATGACAAAAGTAACGACAGGACAGTACAGAAAGCAAAAGAATTAGGTATTCAAAACATTTTTCTTCATAACGATAATCAAGGTTATGGTGCTAATCAAAAAACCTGTTATGATGAGGCATTAAAGCTTGAAGCTGATATTGTTGTTATGCTTCATCCTGATTATCAATATACGCCAAAGTTGATACCATCAATGGTTTCGCCTATTTCAAATGGGATTTATCAAGTTGTTTTAGGATCAAGAATTTTAGGAAAAGGAGCATTAAAAGGTGGAATGCCTGTTTATAAATATTTCTTTAATCGAGTTCTGACTTTAATACAAAATATTTTTCTGGGAGCGAAGCTTTCGGAATACCATACTGGATTCAGGGCCTATAGCCGGGAAGTACTTGAAAAAATTAATTATAAAGCTAATTCTGATAATTTTGTTTTCGACAACCAGATTTTAACTCAAATCCATTATGCCGGATACAAAATAGCAGAGATTTCCTGCCCTGCAAAATATGCCGACGATTCATCCTCAATAAATGTTATAAATAGTATAAAATACGGTTTTGGTGTGTTAAATACTTCCTTTCAGTATACCTTACAAAAATCAGGTTTAGCAAGATTTAAGTTTTTAGGTCCATATAGAAAATAATTTATTGTAGATTAATCATATTTTATTATAATTGCCAAAATTAGTTATTCTCTCACCATGAAAAGTGTAATTTTTAGTCTGTTTTTGATATTAACGTCGTTATCTGGTATTTCTCAGAAGCTAAATAAGCTTGGTAAAATAGATTTAGATGTGATTCCTTCAATGCCTGATCACAGAATTGAAAAAAATGATGGTGTTTACAAGGTAATAAAAGATTCATTTGTTTTTGAAGGAAACACATATTACAGTGTTCCTGATGGGTTTATTACCAGCTTAGAAATAGTAGATGACAAAAAGGATTATATAAAACATTATAGTTCTGATGGAAAATTAATAGCAACAATACTTACTGATAGAATAATTAACCTGAAAATTTCTGAAAGTGGGAATAATATGGCTTTTTATAATACTGAAAATATTATTCACATAAACATGAGCAACTATAAAATTGATACCTTAAAAGGCTCTTTCGTATACTCTTTTGTTGGTAACGGGGAATTAATATATTACAATTCAGAAGATAAGCACATCTGTTACAAAGAAAATAGAATCTTTAGTGATGAATATCCTAATCAGTTCATTGAGTATAAAGGGAAAGTTTTTGTTGTAACTAAACAAAGAATTTATGAATTAAAAGGAAATAGTTTGTTTCCGGTGCATGAATTCAAAGGAAGTTTTTTCGATGCTAAAATAATTGACGATGAGTTTTATTTTGTCGATAAGCTGGAAAAAAGAAAAACCGAAAGCTTTACCTTATATAAAACTTCCGATTTTGTTAGAATACTTATGATTGATAAACTTGATGAATTAAATCGTTAGTTTAAAACCTTAACGATAAGCAGCTTAATCCACCATCCATTTTTTGAAATTCGGACATTTCTAATTCAATAATTTTATAACCTAAATTTTCAATATCAGATTTTGTTTTAGGAAATCCTTTTGGAACAATAACAAAATCATTAATCCGCAATGAATTTGCTGCATACTCTTCATCTGTATCAACAATTATTTTATTATATGAATTAAAATCGTCTTTTGAACAAAATTCTTCATGTACTATAAGATTATTATCTCCTAAATAATTTACGCCTGTTTTAAAATGTAGCAGGTTGCATACCGGAATTGAAAAAACATCATAATTGTAATCAGATAATATATTTTTTAATTGTTTTGAGCCGGAAAGATTAGTTCGGCCGGATAAGCCAATATAAAAATTATTGTCAGCCTGCATAATGTCACCACCATCGAGAGTACCAGGTTTTTCAATAAAGTGAAGTTTAAGTAATGGTTCTAAAACTCTTTTTATCTCAGCTTCCTCCCCCAAACGTCTGGGATCTCCTGGCCGGGTAATTATTCCAAAGTCTTTCGTAACAATAGCCGTATCTTCTACAAAACATGAGTCAGGATATTCAGGATCAGGTTCAAGAATAATAAGATCCAGACCACACTTAATTAAAGCCTCGCAATAAGATTCATGTTGCTTTTGCACTAAATTTAAATCAGGTTTCCCTAAATTTGATGTTGAAATACCATTTGCATATGTGTGCGCAGGTTTTCTGACAATTGCTTTCGTAAACATAAGATGTTGTTTGAGTACTATTATAAATAAATGTCAAAATTAAACCATTTTAATGTAAATAATTCTAAACAGAAAAATAAACTTAAAATTATGAGAAAAATAATAGTAACCGTTTTATTTGCAACAATTCTTTTGTCGTGTAATACAAGGCAATATGAAGTAGAAACGGAATTTAAAAAGCAACTTAATACTATTATTGACGAAGTTGATATTCCCGGAATTAACCTGGCCATTTTAATGCCAAATGATGAAATTATTGCTGTTTCAGCAGGATATTCTGATAAGGAAAACCAAATTCTAATGAAACCTGAAGATAAGATGTTTTCAGGTAGCACAGGTAAAACATTTTGTGCAGCCATTATTTTACAATTAGTAGATGAAGGTAAGCTGGATGTTGATGATTCAATATCTAAATATTTTGGCAAAGAAGAATGGTTTAATAAACTGCCAAATGCTAATGATGTTACAAATCGAATGTTATTAAACCATACTTCAGGCATTCCCCGTTATGTATTCGATGATACAATCTGGAAAACAATGCAAAATGATCCGGAAAAAGTATGGTCAGGAGTTGAGCGTTTAGAATTTATTTTTGATGCAGAGCCAACTCATCCTGCCGGAAAAGGATGGGGGTATTCTGATACAAATTATATCATACTTGGAATGTTAATTGAACAAACTACAGGCAATGAATATTATGCTGAACTAACAAAAAGAATTCTTCAACCTATGAACCTGACGAATACTTTGCCTGCAAATAAAAGAGAGATTCCGGGACTTATTACGGGCTATTCCGTACACAGCAAAGATTTATTTGTTCCTGAAAAAGTTTTACTTGAAAACGGAAAGTTTGTTTTTAATCCGCAAATGGAATTTACGGGTGGTGGAATAGCTTGTACAACATCTGATCTGGCAAAGTGGGGTAAGATTTATTATAACGGAGAACTTTTTTCTGAAGAATCTTATAAAATGATGAGAACACCGTGCGATCAGAAAACTTCTTTGGATGATAATGCTGGTTATGGATTTGCTACTTTTGTCTGGAATGAAAATGATCAAATTTCATATGGGCATACAGGTTTCTTCCCTGGTTATGTAACTATTGTGGAATATATACCTGCCTTAGACATATCAATTGCAATGCAATGGAATACTGATAAAAAAAATCCGGAAAAATCATTGCATCAGTATTTGAACGATGTAAAAGCTATTTTGTTCTAAATTTAGAATATATACTACATTTAATATTTTATTAAACTTTATGAGTTATCATCGGTCAAAGGAACGTGTATTTTTGAGATCATAATTTATTAACTATAAACAGATTAAAATGAAAAAACTATCAATTTTATTATTAGCAATATTCGCATTGAATATTTTCTCCTTTGCACAAGAAGAAGCAAAGGATAAAGATTATTACAAATACAATTGGAAACTTACTGATGTTTATACCAATTGGGATGCCTGGCAAAAAGATTTGGATTTGGTAAAATCCCAAATCCCACAATATTTAGAATTTAAAGGTAGATTGAATGAGAGTGCAGAAACTATGCTTGAATTTCAGAAATTTGGAAGTGATTTTTCTAGATTATATATCAAGTTATATATTTATGTATTACTTAATCAGGATATAGATGGAAAAAATCCAATGTATGTTACAAAAATCCAGGAATTACAAACTGTTGGAATCGAAAGAAGTAGAAACACTGCTTGGATTCAACCTGAATTAGCAATCGTACCAAAAGAAACTGTTGATCAGTGGATTAAGGAAAATAAAGAATTAGCGGTTTTTGGACATGATTTTGATAGCTTTTATCGTCAGTTAGAACATATATTAGATGAAGAAACACAAAAAGTTTTGACCTACTATAGTAAAGCATTAAGTGCATCAGGAAATGCTTATGGTTCACTTTCAAAAGCAGATATGGAATTTCATAAGGTAACTCTTTCTACCGGGGAAGAAATTGTTGTTAGTCCAGCAAATGCATCAAGAATTTACGCAACCAATAAAGTTCAGGGAGACCGTAAAACAGTTGAAGAAGCAAAGGCTGAAGCTTATTCAAAAAACAAGAACACTTATACTGATCTTTGGATAGGGATTGCTCAAAATTTGTGGGCTGGTGCTCAACTGCAAGGTTATGAATCGTATTTAGAATCTGTGCTGGAATCAAATAATATTCCAAAGGGTGTTTATATGAATTTAATAGAAGTAGCTAGCAACAACACTTCATCATTATTAAAATATCGACAATTAAGAAAAAAAGCATTGGGTTTGGAAAAGTATTATGGTTCGGATGAGGCTATCGCACTTGTTGATTATGAAAAATCTTATGAATGGCAAGAAGCCGTTGATATAGTGTTGGAATGTTTAAAACCTATGGGCAATGAATATAATGGTTTATTAAATGAATCGGTTCAAGGTGGTTGGATTGATGTTTATGAAAAACCGGGTAAACAATCAGGTGCATATAATATGCCTATGTACGATGTGCATCCTTATATATTAATGAATTGGGACAAAACTCAAGATAATGTTTATACTTTAGCTCATGAGTTAGGACATGCAATACATGGAATGTTAAGTAGTAAATACCAACCTTATACTTATGGAAGATCGGCTACTATGGTTGCTGAAGTGGCTTCTACTTTTAACGAAAATATGTTGCTGGATTATATGATTAAAAATACAAAAGATCCAAATGAAAAAATTGCTTTATTGGTTCAGGCAATTGATAATATTTCTGGTACTTTTTATCGTCAGGCGCAATATGCTGAATTTGAATATAGCCTATATTCTAAGATCGAAAATGATGAGCCATTAAACGCCGACATCATGGCTAATCTTTATGCTGAAATTGAAAAAAAGTACAATAGTGGAATGATGGAAAGATCAGAAGCTTATAATTATAGTTGGCCACGAGTATTTCATTTCTTTACCCATAATTATTATGTATATAATTATGCAGTTTCATTTTCGTGTTCAAGTAGTTTGTTCAATCAAATTAGTCAGGCCGAATCTCCTGAGGCTGCACAGAAGGTACAGGAAAAATATCTTGATTTGTTAAAATCGGGTGGTAGCGATTATCCGGTTGAGTTATTAAAGAAAGCTGGTGTAGATTTAACTACTAAAGAGCCTTATTTAGCTGTTGTAAAAAGGTTAGAAGAGCTTGTTGACCAATTAGATGTGGCTTTAAAAGAAGCAGGTAAAATTTAAAACTTATTTATAGATGTAAGGGATTGCTAATAAGAAGCAATCCCTCTTTATTTAAACATAGAAAACCACTGTATTTGGCTGCGCTATTTCTGTCATTCCCTTGAACAAGGGAATCTCATAATTTGTTTTCAATACAATTAATTTAGAGATCCCCAATCAAGTTGAGGATGACAAACAAAGACTTTTTGGTTAGCCGCTTTTTTAAATATGATAAACTATCCTTCGTTATCTTTATTTGCTACCAGTAGATAAAGGTTTTTATCTTCAAGAAAGAGATATCCTTGTTCATAACAGAAGTGGTAGATTACTCCTTTTTTTGTAGTATACATATGTGTAAAATATGTAAAATTGAATCCGTTTGACAATAGAGTATCTTTGTTAACCATTGTTTTACCTGATTGCTTGTTTAGTTCCTGCAATATTCGACGATTCTTCCTAAGAATATTGTTAATATTTCTTACTGTATTGCTTGCATCGCTGTTAAGTTTATTATTATATGAATTTCGGCATTGATCGGAGCAAAACTTCTTATCGGCACGACCAATTATTTTTTCACCACATTCAGGACATTTTTGTGATAATTTTTCTTCCATCTTAACTCTTGTTTAATTATTGAAAATCAAATATAAAACAATTTGTAAGTAATTACAAACGACAACAAACGAATGCTAATCGACTATACCCATTTAATAACCGAATCGGATGTAAATCAAGTCATTTCTTTGTATCAAAATTATTCGTTTAACAATTTAAATCTAAAAAGATGAAAACAATTAACAAAGTAGAAATCCAGGGATTATTAGGAAAAGATGCAGAAGAAAAAACATTTGATAGCGGGCGTACATTAATTAATATGAGCATCGCTACAAGCGAAGGTTATAAAAATACCGATGGCGAATGGGTAAATACAACAACATGGCATAATGTAGTATACTGGAAAAATAAAAAAGACGAGGATTTAAGTTATTTGAAAAAAGGAGAACCAGTATCAATTCTTGGTAAATTAAATAACAGAAAATATACAGATAAAAACGGAAACGAGAAATATATTTCAGAAGTAGTTGCTTTTAAAATTGAGAAGGTAAGTGTACTTGCTTAAACCAGATTTACCTACAAGAAAAAAAGGGATTGCATATCGCAATCCCTTTTTGTTTTTTGTCAAATTAACTTCATTTAAATAAATAAAAATTAATAATTTCTTTCCATTCTCCTAATTATTAATTTGAATTGATTTTTCATAATTAATTAAATATCCTTTATAACTAATAAATTTCTAAAAAAGTAACTTTAACTTATCTTTTGTTAATAATATGACCGCATTTTCATCAAAATTATTTGCTTTGAGATAATCATAAGTTAAAGAAATATCTGGCTGTAATATTTTTCCCTTTATAGGATCATCAGGAAAAAGCATTTGGCTTTTAGAGGAAACTTGTCCGTCAAGTCCTGAGTTTTTTAAATTGAATATTAAAACATCTGAAAAGAAGTTCCCTGCTTGGCCTGAAGGAGTACCAGCAATAGTCGCTCCTGATTTGTGTAGTCCCCACATTAGTTCATAACCACCACTGAAGGTGCCTGGAGAACAAAGAACAATTATCTTCGCAGGGCTATAGTGACTCACATCTTGGTCTGAACTATAATACTTGTTGAAAGAAGGCATTAATGAAAAGTAGTAATCGAGGATTTCTGCAATATTTAAACTTTTAAGTTTTTCATGATTTTGGAAACAATTATAACGGAAGTCGTAATCGAATTTGTTGATAGGAAAATTATAATCATTTTTAATATCTTCAATATTAGCATTTGGCCGATTTTCAAAATATAAATCAGATAATTTCGTAATGTCTGTAGCCGTTTCTCCCTTAAGCGAAAGATATTTTTCTTTCCCAAACAGAAAATACCATAAAAAATCCATCATAAGTGAATTTCCTCCATGGTTGTCTCTGACATCTACAATAAGAGTTTTTGTCTCTGAGTTTTTCATGTCATTAATAAGAGAATTGAACAATTCGGCTGCTGATGGAATACCTGCAATTATCACAGAATCATCTTTCAGGGGTTTTGTTCCATAAAATCGGATCCATGCTTTATGAAGTTCATTCATTGTATGACTTGTGCCAGAGAGTTCGAAATCTTCACGATAACCTGTCATGCTAGTAATTTTTAGAATTGCCACATCTCTCTTTTTGTCAATAAAATCGTAAGCAAAATCGCATTTTTCTGTTGAGGGCAATTTTATGCTTGTTATTGGCTTAATGAATGGATAATTGATTTTAACAGGGAGTTTGAATGATTGTTCTATAATCTCACTATTAACTAGCTTGAGTTTGATTTTTATCAAGTTTGTTTCTTTCCATTCTGGAATTAAATCTTGAAGTGTTTCCTTAAAAAAAAGTGAACCATCTCCAGCCAAAAGGTCATAAGCAGAATATTCATTATCACAGCCAGTAAGTTGTTCCTGTCTTTCAACTAATTCAGGAAATGTAATATTCTCTACTGAAACAAGAACAGATCCAATTAAATTTTTATATTTTTCATCAGGAATACCTTGTACGAAAAGTGATTTCTCTATTACTTTAAAATAAAGTGGTATGCCCCCTGGGAACTCCAGATCATAGGAATATGCATTATATAAAATTGTATGTGAGTCACCTGTTTTAGCAACAAAGGGTATGATATGTTTATAAAAGTCTGATTTTGACATGCCTGAATCTGGAATAGACTCCAGGATACTTTGAAATCTTTGATGAAAAGCAATTTTTCCACCTCCATTTATATAGGGATCAGGATGAGCTGTTTCTAAAATATGAGATAGTTGTCTAACATCATTAATTAGTAAATCTCTTTTTATCAAATCTTGACAAATTGATTCATTAATTGTAAATAGTAAGAGTATTAAAAAGATAAAAAACTTTAGTCCCTGATTAAATCTAAAGGAAATAGTACAAGTTATCAGTTTATATTTTTTCATGATTATATTTTTTAGTTTAAAAAACCAAATATTGTGCCAGATTGATAAGAAGAAGAATGCCAAGTACATACAACAAGATGATTGCTTCGTATATGTTCCATAATAAACCAAATGAAGTTCGATTATGGACATTGCTATTTATATAATCGTTATCACTTGAATTTTAAAATGTATTTATAGAAGCTTAGCTTTATTACAACAACATGGCATAATGTAGTATACTGGAAAAATAAAAAAGACGAGGATTTAAGTTATTTGAAAAAAGGAGAACCAGTATCAATTCTTGGTAAATTAAATAACAGAAAATATACAGATAAAAACGGGAACGAGAAATATATTACAGAGCTTGTAGCTTATAAAATTGATAAAGTTCAAGTAGAAGTATAAAATCAAAAATCGGATATTAAAAAAGGATTGCATTTTTGCAATCCTTTTTTTGTTATAGTCTTTATTTACTCGTATCGTAAAGTATCAACAGGATTTTTAGTTGAAGCAATATAAGTATGAAAGCTTATAGTTAGAACTGCAACTAACAATGTTATAATTGCAACAAGTGCAAATACAACCCAGCTTATTTCAACATGATATGCAAAGTTGTTTAGCCATTTATTTACAAAGTAATATGCAACAGGCCAGCTTATAAGATTTGCAATTATTATCCAAACTGAAAATTGTTTAATTAAGGATTTTGCAATATCAAGCGGACTGGCACCCATTGCTTTTCGTATTCCAATCTCTTTTGTTTTTTTGTTTATTATAAACGACGCCAGACCAATTAAACCTAATGTCGCAATGAAAATTGCAACCAAAGTACTTATAAAAAGAAGTTTTTTCGCTCTTATTTCTTTCTGATACAGATTGTTAAAATCTTCATCTAAAAAACTATACTGAAAAGGATAATTGCTTGTTAAATCATTAAACTGTTTTTTTATCTCTTTTACTGTTTCAGGTATATTCCCGGAAGACAACTTGATCATAGCATAATCACTGTACCATTCCATTCCTTTTACAGGATAAATAGCCATACCTTCAATTCCATTATGTAGCGAAGCAAAATGGAAATTTTTAAAAACTCCTTTTACAGAGAAAATTGCAGTATCTTCTAACGGACTTGGTAATATATCAAATTTAATGTCCATTGGATTTTCTTCTCCAATTTGTTTTGCTGCAGCTTCATTTATTATAAGTCCATATCTGTCTTCGGAATATTCTTCGGATAATGCACGACCTTGAATAATTTCAATATCAAGAGTTTCAATAATATCATAGTCTGCCCAAAAAGTATGAAAATATGGAATCTGATCATCTGGTCTGCCTAAAACATGGTGTCCCTGTTCGTTAAAATGCCTGTATGGAGTAGAATTTACATACGAAAAGTTTTTAATTGCAGGATCTCTAAGAAGATTTTCTTTAAATATACTACGATCCTCACCTAATCCGCCAATCATATGAAGTACCAAAATTTGTTCTTTATCAATACCCAGATCACGGTTTAAAATGTATTTTATTTGTTGATTAATTGTAATAGTAAAAATCATTATCCCAATGCAGATAGCAAATTGAGTTATCACTAAAATATTTCGAAACCAGTTCTTTTTATTTTTTGATGATATTCCAACTTTTCCACCAAGAATAGAAACTGCGTTATACGATGACATAACCAGACCAGGATATAGTCCTGATAAAACACCAATTACAATTGAGAATAAAATTAATCCTGGTATAATATACGGATTGATGAAATAATCAATTTCGTATGATTTATTTATAATATTATTGAAATAAGGTAATAATCCTTCAATAATTAGCATTCCGAACGACATAGAAATGAAACTCACTAAAATAGCTTCTCCAATAAATTGTTTGGTTAATTGCTTCTTATGAACTCCGAAAGTTTTCTTAACACCAATCTCTAATTGTCGGGTTGATGCCATAGCTGTGGCAAGATTTATATAATTAATACAAGCAAGAAAGAGTACCAGTATTCCTACCAATCCCAGAATGTGAACAAATGATTTTTTTCCTTCGTTGTTGTCATCAATTAAAGTTCCTAAATGTATATCGCTTAATGGTTCAAGAAAGAAACTATAATAATCACCATCAGAGAAAAATTCATCATATGATTGACCAATTGCTTGTTGAATTATAGGACCTAACTGTTTTTTTGCGAAATCAGGTAATTTTGATTCTAATTCATCTGCATTAGCATTTTGTTTAAGTTTTATATAAGTATATAAACTATGATTGAACCATCCTCGTGGATCAGCAAAACTTTTAACAGTATAAGTAGAAAATAAAATATCAAATTGAATATGCGAATTTTCCGGATAATCTTTTACAACTCCTGTAATGGTAAATTCTGATCCTGCTAAAGTTTGAATAACTTCTCCAATTGGATTATTGGTTTCGAAAAATTTCTTAACTGTTGATTCTGTTATAACAATAGTATTAGGCTCCGTAAGTGCAGTTTTGGGATTTCCATGAAGAAAATCTACTGTGAAAATATCAAAGAATGTTGAATCGACACCAATAAATTTTAAGTTCGGAACCAATTCATTGTTATATTTCATGTACCTGCCTTCGGCATACCAATTAACAACTCTGGTTACATTCTCAATTTCAGGGAAATCCTGAATTAATGCATTAGCAGTTGGTGGCGATGTAGAACCTGTATTGTAGTGTTCTCCATCTCTACAGCCATCTCGTGCCACTAAATGAATTTGATTTTTGTTTTCTTGAAAACTATCGTATGTTAACTCGTCAAATACATAAATGAAGAGTAATACACTTATTGCAATTCCTACACTTAATCCAACAATATTAATTGCAGTGTATCCAAGTTTTCTACTTAGAAACCGTATCGATGAAAGAATATATTTTTTATACATATCTAATACATTTTAATTGTTTAACAACCTTTTTTCAATTAAAATGCCATAGTTTTTATAGTGCATGTAATTAAGGTTTTATGACTTTGTTTACATGTAATCTTAATTAATAGTTGTAAATATGCTTTACAATAATTGTAAAGAAAATTTACAGTTTGTATTTTAGCAGGAAAGTTTAAGTAATAAAGAATGAAATCAATAAATGAAAGTGGTCATATATTAATTATTGATGATGACAGGGATGTACTGAATTCTCTTCATATGTTTTTAAAGCATGAATTTAATCGTGTTGATTTATTAAGTGATCCAGGCAAAATTCCTGATTATTTAAGCGAGATACAACCTGATGTTATTCTTTTGGATATGAATTTTTCTCCCGGATCAAGATCCGGCAAGGAAGGTATTTCATGGTTAAAGCGAATTCTTAAAATAGATCCGGATGCAATTGTAATTCTGTTAACAGCATATGGAGATATTCAGTTAGCAATAAAAACAGTTAAAGAAGGAGCAACAGATTTTATTACTAAACCATGGGATAATGATAAATTGATTACTACTCTTAAAGCGGGAGTTAGATTAAGCCTTTCAAACCAGGAGCTTTCTTCTTTAAAGCAAAAGCAAAAGCAACTATTAAATGATATTGATAAAGAAAATGCGTTGGTTTGGGGCGAGTCAGAAGTGATGTTGGATTTGTACAAAACAATTCAAAAAGTTTCAAAAACCAATACAAATATATTGTTGATTGGCGAAAATGGTACCGGTAAAGATTTGATTGCAAGAGAAATTCATCGTTTATCATTAAGGTATAACGAAGCTTTTGTTAAGGTAGATATGGGAAGCTTAAGTGAAACTGTTTTCGAAAGTGAAATGTTTGGACATATTAAAGGTGCTTTTACCGATGCAAAAGAAGATCGGATAGGTAGATTTGAAATTGCAAATAACGGGAGCATCTTTTTGGATGAAATAGGAAATTTATCACTTTATCTGCAGGCCAAGCTTTTGACAGCAATACAAAATATGGAAATAACACGTATTGGTTCTAATAAACAAGTCCAACTTGATTTAAGAATAATTTCCGCTACTAATCGTGATATTCGCAAAATGGTTGAAGAAGATTTATTTCGCCAGGATTTGCTTTATAGATTAGAGACAATTAGAATTGATATTCCACCGCTAAGAGAAAGGGGCGATGATGTAGTTCAATTTGCATATCACTTTTTAAGAAAATTTGGTGACAAGTATAATAAAAGTAACATAAGTATAAACTCTGAAGCATTAGATAAACTGAAGAATTACAATTGGCCTGGTAACGTAAGAGAATTACAACATACAATTGAAAAGGCAGTTATATTAAACGAAACGGACACTTTAAAAGCTGGCGATTTTAATTTTTCTAATCCTGAAATAACTCAATCTAATTTAAATGATAATCTTAATTTGTCTGACCTTGAAAAGAATGCTGTTGAAAGAGCGTTAATTAAGAACAAGCTTAATGTAAGTAATGCAGCCAAAGATTTGGGTATCACCAGACCAACGCTATATAAGAAGATAGAAAAATACAATATAAAGCTATGATACTAAAAAGGTTTTACCTTAATGTTGTTCTTAGAATTATTCTTATATCAATTAATGTTTTTATTATTGTTTTGGTATTTGAAAATACTAAGCATCTATTCTCCATTGCTATTTCTATCGCTATTTTTATACTTCAAATAGCTTTGCTAATTCAGTATTTAAATAAACTAAACAGAAATCTTGCAAACTTCTTTGGCAGTGTTTTATATAAAGATGGAACATTTCATTTACCAGAAAACGAAAATATTGGAATAAAGAATGAGCTAAATTCTTTACTTAATTTAATTGTAAAGGATCTTAAAAATTCCAGAATTGAAACAGAAAAACAATATATCTATTTAAAAAATATTATTGATCATATTGATGCTGCAATTATTGTGTTTGATAAAGAAGGAAAGATAGATTTGGTCAATAATTCGACATTAAACTTGTTTAAATTATCGAGTGTTAAATCTGTAAGTGAATTAGATAGGTTTTATAAAGATTTCTCAAAAGTACTTCTTGATTTACTTCCTCAAATACCAAAATTAATAAATGTTAGGATTTCGAATGAAGAATATTTTTTATCTATAAGAGCATCAGTTTTTAAATTAGATAAAAAGGAACTTAGATTAGTTTCGTTTCATATCATTAATGAAGAAATGAACGAAGCAGAAATTAAATCATGGGAAAAGTTAATACGTGTGTTAACTCATGAAATTATGAATTCTGTATCACCAATATCTTCTTTATCAACAACAATATCAAGAATCTTTACAACAAATAATAAAACAAAAGCCCTTGAAACGATTAAAGAAACTGATATTCAGGATACCATCTCGGGTCTTGATATTATATATAACAGATCGCAGGGTTTAATTGATTTCATTAAAAAGTATCGAAAAGTTCACTTAATGCCAAAACCAGCTTTTGAAAATTTTGAAGTAATAGAAGTTCTGTCAGGAATAAAAAACCTTTTTCAAAACGAAATCGAAAAAAACGAAATCGTTTGTGATGTAGAAGTATATCCGAAGAATCTTACTATAAATGCTGATAAAGCTATGATTGAACAGGTATTAATAAATCTTTTTAAGAATGCAATGGAGGTTGAATCCGGACAGGAAGAAAAGTCAATTGTTATTAAAGGCTTTCGTGATGTAAAGAATAATCCTATAATTGAGATTATGGATAACGGACCCGGAATTCCCGATGAAATAAAAGAAGATATTTTTGTGCCCTTTTTTACTACAAAGAAAACAGGATCAGGAATTGGTTTAAGTCTTGTTAAACAATTGGTATTTCTAAACAAAGCAAAATTAAGTGTAAAATCTGAGCAAGGAAAAGGAACAATTTTCACATTGATATTTAGTTAAATGTAAACTATTATTATAAGTCATTATATTGAGATTAATAAAATAGTTATAGAGATATTTAATGAAGAAAATACAACGTAAATAAACACCTAATAATTTCATAACAAATAGTTTAGTTTTTTAAAAAAAGATATTAGTTTTATAA
>JAHOYT010000006.1 GCA_019038645.1 Bacteroidales bacterium | reverse complement strand
AATTTTTATTTAATAAAAAAACAAATAAAAGAAATTCAAATTAAAAACAATAAATTAGAAAGTAATAATTAATACTCACACCTTAATTATAAGGTGTATCTTTCATCCTAAATTATATTACAAAATACTTTCAATCATAGCAGATTTAACTTTATTTCGCACATCCTGAATATTTATTGGTTTAGTAATATAATCAAATGCACCTAAATCCATTGCATTTTTAATACTCCACGAATCTGTTTTAGCTGAAACAATTATAACATTTACATATGATAATTTTTCATGATTTCTTATTTTCTCAAGAACCTGAAACCCATCCAATCCTGGCATCATTACATCTAATAATATAACCTGATACTCATTCTGTAAGATTAAATTAATTACATTTTTTGGTTTATCAGTAATTTCAGTTTTATAGCCTTCATCCTGCAAAATTGTTTGTAATAACAATAAATGAGACGAAATATCATCAACAATCAATATTTTCCCGCTTTGAGTCATAATTATTTTATAAATAATCAGTTCTTTACCTCTTTTATTTAACAAATAAACACTATTTTATCTTATTATTTCAGGGTAAAAATACCTGATTTATATAAAAAGCAGACATTTCAGTTTCCTTGCAATAACAACCTTAATAATAAAAAACCAGGTATAAATACTTTAATACAGAAATAAAAAAGTGAAAGTGACCATTAGCTAAAAATTAATAGTAACGACCGGAATACTGTTAAAAATGTCTGGAAGATAATTGTTAGGATGATTTATGTAATTTGATACAATCCGTATCTTACTGCATAAATGGCAAGGCTTGCAGTATTTCTGCATTCAGTTTTACTTAACAGATTAGCACGATGCCCTTCAACTGTTCTGTCGCTTATATTTAATTCTTTTGCTATTTCATTATTTGAAAAACCTTTACAAATCAACAGAAGTATCTCTTTCTCTCTTTGTGTGATATTAATATCACACTTTTTTGGAATAAATACTCCCTTTTCTGAATCTTTTTTGGGTTTAATATATCCAACAATGCTTTTTTTTCCCTTAATATTGATTATACTACCTGATAAAGAAAACTGAATAATTTTCTGATCACCACTAATTGCCCTGAACTCCGTTTGCATATCTTTATGAATCCCTTTAAGTAATCGGCTAATTTTATCAATCACCAGATGAATATCATCCTTATAAATAATATTAACCAGACTCATCCCGATCAATTCTCTTCTAGAATAAACAACAAAATCACAAAAAATTTTATTTACATACGAAAGCTTTTCATCCTGATAAATAAAAACACCATCATTAGAATACTCCATCAAAGTATTGAACTTTTCATCGGCTAAACCAATAATTTTTTCTTGTTTTTCCAGTCTTATCTCAATTAACTTCAATAAATCATTTTGGTTAAATGGTTTTTCAAGATAATCATCGGCGCCTAAGTTCATAGCTGCCCGCACATCCTCAGTAGAAACCTTATTCATTAAAAAAACGAAAGGAATAATTGCAGTAGAATTAATTTGCAATAATGTATTAAAAATTTCATATCCGTTTAATCCACGCGCATCTGAATCGCATAGAATAATATCTGGTATAAACTCAAGTGCTTTCTGAATTCCTGACGTTCCTTCTGATGTTGCAACTACTTCAAAATTTTTGCTACTTAAAAAATCACTCGTTTGATCAAGTAATTTTATATTGGATTCAATAAGCAAAACTTTCTTCATTTCATTATCCCATATTATTCGAAACGATTAAAAGTAGTGAAATTTTATTTATTTTTTGTTAAAATTAACTCTATTTCAATAAATTATTTTCCATCGTAATTTACAAAAAATATTAGTTAATTTATTGCATGATTAAAGCAATTACATAATAATCTGCTATTGTTATTTTGTATAACAGGTTTTATTTCTTGTAATTCCAATCATGTTTTTGCAATTTCGCACCAACATCGTACAAGCAATAATAATGAAAACTAAAAAAACAGGAGGATAATAATAATGATAAGTGATTTAGAACATATTTATTCGACCAATATTAAAGGAATGAAGAAGTCTGCAATCCGCGAACTTCTTAAACTTACACAACGTCCTGAAATTATTTCGTTTGCCGGAGGATTACCAGCACCGGAATCATTCCCTATCGAGCAACTTAAAGAAATTTCATGTGAAGTTCTGGATCAGGATGGACCCGCCGCATTACAATACGGAGCAACTGAAGGTGTTACAGAATTACGACAGATTTTAGTTGACAGATATAAAGCGCAGGGATTAAATATCAAACTGGAGAATCTTGTTATCACTACATCATCACAACAAGGTTTAGATTTATTAGCTAAAATATTTATAAACAGAGGCGATAAAGTTATAGTTGGTCTGCCATCATACCTTGGTGGCTTAGGCGCATTTAACTCTTACGGTGCTGAAATGATTGGAATTAAATTCGATGAAAAAGGAATGAGGGCCGATATCCTGGAAGAAAACCTTGCAGAGCTTAAATCACAAGGAATTAAACCAAAATTTATTTATATAATTCCTGATTTCCAGAATCCAGCTGGTATTACAATGCCAGAATCAAGAAGACTGGAAATTATTGCCATTGCTAAAAAATACGATGTTCTTATTGTAGAAGACAGCCCATACCGTGAAGTTCGTTTTGAAGGAAAAGCTCAAAAAACAATTTATGAATTAGATAACTCGGGTCAGGTAATATTATTAGGAACATTCTCTAAAATATTTGTTCCGGGATTCAGAATTGGATGGGTTATTGGTCACGAAAAAATAGTTGACAAATTTGTAACTGCAAAACAATCAACTGATTTATGTACGCCTACACTAAATCAAAAAATCGCACATAAATATATTGAAAAAGGATATTTCGATACAAATCTTAAAGAAATTATTGGTCAGTATCGTGAAAAAAGGGATAATATGCTAAAAGCTTTCAGAGAATATATGCCTGATGGTGTAAAATGGACTGAACCTGAAGGTGGGTTATTCTTATTCCTTACTTTACCTGAAAATATGGATGCCGAAGTTCTGTTTAAAAAAGCAATTGAACAAAATGTAGCATTTGTTTTAGGTAGTGTTTTTCATTGCGATGGAAGTGGTAAAAATACTATGCGGATAAACTTCTCGTATATGCCAAAAGAAAAAACAACGGAAGGAGTTAAACGCCTCGCACAAGCAATCAAAGAGGAAATAGGAATTGCATAATTTAAAAGGGCTTTTACAAAGCCCTTTTTTGATTTCACTTTTTTCGATTTCCAAATTTACTTACAACATTTCGTTATATTTGTATTTAACTCATATAAGGGATTTTTACATAAATGGTAAAACTTTCAATCATCATAGTTAATTATAACGTTAAGCATTTTCTTGAACAATGCTTAATTTCTGTTTTTAAAGCTACAACAAATGTTAATACGGAAGTTTTTGTAGTTGATAATAACTCTGTTGATGGGTCATGTTCCATGGTAAAAGACCGGTTTCCTGAGGTTAACCTTATTGAAAACAAAACTAACTATGGCTTTTCTTTTGCTAATAATCAGGCCATTAAAATTGCAACGGGACAATATATTTTACTGTTAAATCCCGACACCGTTGTTGAAGAAAATAGTTTTGAGAAATGCATTCAGTTCATGGATTCAAATCCGGAAGCAGGAGGCCTAACCGTAAAAATGATTGATGGGAAAGGTAGGTTTTTACCAGAATCAAAAAGAGCTTTACCAACTCCCAAAGTTGCTTTTTATAAAATATTCGGATTGGCCCGTCTGTTTCCTAAATCTAAAAAATTTGCAAGATATTATTTAGGGCATTTGAATAACGCAGAAACAAATGAAATAGAAGTTTTACCCGGAGCATTTATGCTTCTTCGTAAAGAAATATTAGAAAAAACAGGATTGCTCGACGAAGATTATTTCATGTATGGAGAAGATATCGACCTGTCCTACAGAATTACTAAAGCAGGTTATAAGAACTATTATTATCCCGGAACAACAATAATCCATTATAAAGGAGAGAGTACTAAAAAAGGAAGCCTCAACTACGTTTTCATGTTTTATAATGCAATGATAATTTTTGCACGAAAGCATTTTTCTGATAAAAACGCAAAAACGTTTTCTGTTTTAATAAATATTGCAATTTATTTCAGAGCTTTTATAGCGGTTTTGTCGCGGTTTTTAAAAAGCATTTGTCTTCCTGGATTAGATATTACGACTATTTTTTTTAGTTATTACATTATAAAACCGTTTTGGGAAAGCTACAAGTTTGAGGGTAATGGTCAATATCCCAAAGAATTTCTACTATTTGCCGTACCATCTTACATCATTATATGGATCTTTAGCATTTGGTTTAACGGAGGGTATTCTAAACAAATTAAATTAACAAAGTTGCTAAAAGGAATTACAATTGGTACATTAGTTATACTTGTTTTATATGCATTATTACCCGAAAATCTAAGATTTTCGAGAGCTTTAGTTTTAATCGGAGCTGCACTTACTTTAACGGTAACATTTATAAATAGAATACTTGTTCATTTTATTAAATTCTTACCTCAAAAATTTAAACGTAATCGAAAATTACGAATTATTATTGTTGGTTTAATGGATGAAATACAAAGAGTTGAGGAAATTATTACCGAAGCTGAAATAAAACCATTTATTGTTGGAAAAGTTGCTCCTTCTGAAGAATCCCAAAGCGACTATCACTTCGGAACAATAATACAACTTGAGGAAATAGTTAAAATTCATAAAATCGATGAAATTGTTTTTTGTGCAAAAGACATCCCCTCAAATCAGATAATTGCCTCCATGCTCCGGTTATCGGTTTTTAATATCGATTATAAAATTGCACAGCCAGATACATTATCAATAATTGGAAGTAATTCAATTGAAACAGCATGTGAATTATATACAGTTGAAATTAATTCAATATCAAAAGAAAATAATGTCAGAAATAAAAGGATTTTTGATATAATCACATCGTTTTTTATACTGATATCCAGTCCGTTAATATTAATTTTGTTGAAAATTCCTATTAAACTAATAAACAATTCTGTAAATGTTTTGTTAGGATGTAAAACTTGGGTAGGATACTATAAGAAAAGTGATGTTAGCACAGATAACCTTCCTCATATTAAAGATGGAATTTTAACACCCCTTGACGTAGTATCCAAGAAGGATCAAGCTGATTCTTTCATTTACAATTCCAATATGGTTTATGCAAAAAATTTTACCATTTGGAACGATCTAAAAATTCTTCTCAAAGGTTTTAAACAAATTGGCCGGTAATTTTGGCCAAATTAGTTACAAATAGTTTAAAACAAGTTAAGAAAATTACAATGGCAAAAGTTGAAATATTGCTACCTGCAATGGGAAAAGGAATAATTGAAGCAACTATTACAAAATGGATGGTAAATGTGGGCGATAAAATTGAAGAAGATCAATCATTGGTTGAAGTTGCAACTGATAAAGTGGATTCAGAAATTCCGGCTCCTCAGGACGGAATAATCGAAAAGATATTATTTAATGAAAATGATGTTCCAAAAGTTGGAGACATTATTGCAGTATTAAGTACTAATGGTTCGGAAACAGATCAACCCGAAGATGTTGGAACAGAAATAAAATCCGATAATAATACAATTACTAAAAACATTCCGAATCAGGAATTAGTTTCAGCGGAAAAACCCGAAATACAACAAAGCATACAAATAGTTTCTAAAACGAATAATGGTAAATTTTTATCTCCTTTAGTTAGAAGCATTGCAGAAAAAGAGCATATTTCAGTTAGTGAATTAGACAAAATTAATGGTAGTGGAAATACAGGGAGAATAACTAAAACAGATATTTTATATTATTTAAACACAAGAAACAATACCGGAATTGACCTGACACAAAATCACCGTTACAGAAAGAAACCTCTGTTCAACAAATTTCTAAACCACAAATAAGTAAAGATCAGGTATATTCGGGAGGAGATTATGAAATTATTGAAATGGATCGAATGCGAAAATTGATTGCAGAACACATGGTTCATTCAAAACAAGTTTCACCACATGTAACTTCGTTTATCGAAACAGATGTTACAAACATTGTTAACTGGAGGAATAAAAACAAAGATAGAATCTTAGAACAGGAAAATGTAAAATTAACGTTCACTCCAATTTTTATTGAAGCTACAGTTAAAGCACTAAAAGATTTTCCAATGATTAATGTTTCTGTTGATGGAAATAATATAATTAAAAAGAGAAACATCAATATAGGCATTGCAACCGCTTTGCCTTCAGGAAATTTAATTGTTCCGGTAATTAAAAATACTGACCAGTTGAATTTAATTGGAATTACTTCAAATGTACAGGATTTAGCTTTAAGAGCACGTGACAACAAGCTTAAACCGGATGAAATACAAGGTGGTACATTTACAATTACTAATTTCGGAACCTTTGGTAATACAACCGGAACTCCAATAATTAATCAGCCACAAGTAGCCATTTTAGGTGTCGGTACGATTGTGAAAAAACCTGCTGTAATTGAAACACCTGCAGGTGATGCCATTGCAATACGTCACATCATGATTTTATCTCTTGCTTATGACCATAGAGTTGTTGATGGGGCATTGGGTGGAATGTTCCTAAAGAAAATTTCAGATTATCTTGAAAATTTTGATATAAAAAGAAATTTATAAAACAGAATCACAGTAATAAACTGACAATTTGATTTTTATTAGCTTCAGTATTTAGAAAACTAACATTAATTACTACATTTGTTTTTCGAGTAATATTTAAAAACACCATGAAAAAAATACTAATAACCATTATTGTTATTTTTTCATTATCCGCTTTTGTCAGTTCTCAGACTAAAAAAGAATTAAAACGATTATATATAAATGGAGAATTCGCACTTATATATAAAGAATATCGGGAGGCTCTCCCCTTATTTATTGAACTTTATAATGCCGGCAGAAGAGACGCAAACATAAAACATCGAATTGGCTTCTGTTATCTTAACATTCCTAATCAAAAAAAAAGTGCTATAACTTACCTTGAAGATGCAACAGAGAATATTTCTGAAGATTATAATGTAGGACTTTATACTGAAAGAAATGCACCTGTTGAAACATATTTGTATCTTGGTATGGCATACAGAGTAAACAACCAATTACAGGATGCCATTAATGCATTTAACAAATATAAAGAAATAGTAGGACCTGAAGATGCTGAAAAGAATAAGATTGTTGACGCTGAAATCATTGCGTGTAAAAATGCTCAGGAACTAAATAAAATTCCAACAAGCATAATAGAATCTAATCTGGGTAAAAACGTAAACAGCAAGTTTAATAATATTAACCCATTGGTTTCGGAAGATGAAGAAACAATAGTATTTATAAGTGAATTAAGATTTTACGACGGGATTTTTTCATCGAAAAAACGAGATGGACGCTGGTTACCCGCACGAAATATTTCTCTTGATTTTAATTCCGAAAATCCGTTATTTCCGGTTTATCTCACCAAAGACGGAAACACCCTTTACTTAGTTAGTAACGATAATGATGATTTCAACCTTTATACCAGTCGGTTTAATAATGGTTTGTGGGGTGAAGTAAAAAAACTTAATAATTCTATAAACACATCAGCATCAGAAACTCATGCCTGTGTTAGCAATAATGGGAAAACGCTATATTTTACCAGTGACCGCAAGGGAGGATTCGGAGGATTTGATATTTATAAATCTGAAATTGATGTAGATGGCAACTGGCAAGCTCCGTTGAATATGGGAGCCTCAATTAACACCAGTTTCGACGAAGCTACTCCTTTTATTACAGAAGATGGACAAACACTGTATTTTTCATCTCAGGGACATTTTAATATTGGAGGCTTCGATATTTTCGTATCTAAAAAAAGTGGAAACGAATGGACAAAACCTGAAAACTTAGGTTTCCCGTTTAATACAACCGATGATGATACATTCTTTTTTCCGTTAAAAAATGGTGAAATTGCATATTTCTCAAAATTTAAAAAGACTGGTTACGGAGATAACGATATTTATCGTATTCAGATTTTTGGCAGAGAAAACATTCCTGAAAAAGAAAAAGAATTAAATATCAATTCGAACACTTCGATTGATTAAAAAAAATCATTTTTTTCTTTGATATAAATAATTCATCCATTTATATTTTTTAACAAGATTATAAGCCTCCGCGTGAAATTCTCATTATTTTTATCTAATTTCGTGTATAGATATGAAAAGGTTTTTTATACTTTTAATAACGTGCTTATTTTTTATTTCCAATTCTTTTGCTCAGGAATATTATGAGCTTGAAGAAATATTTCTGGATGGCGACTCGTGGTTTTCTTACGAAGATTATGAGGAAGCAATTCCTTTGTTCCTAAGGGTTCTCGAAGAAGACTCATTGAATTACAATGTAATGTATAAAATTGGTTTTTCATATCTTCATATACCAGGTCAAAAGTCAAAATCGATTTCATATCTTGAAAGTGCAATTCAAAAAACTACTTTTAATTATCGGAATAACACCTATTCAGAAAAATTTGCTCCTGTTGATGCTTTGTTTTATTTAGGTAATGCATATCTTGTAAACAACCGGATCGATGAAGCTATTGATGCATATTCAGGTTTTCAGAATGCGATTACCAGAACTAAAAAACTAGCAAATAAAGACATTTATGACACCGATTATATTACGAGACAATTTGATGCCTGTAGGAATGCCTTGCATTTGCAATATGAACCGGTTAGTTTTATTGCCAGCAATCTTGGAACTCCTGTAAATACAAGATTTAATGAATTTAATGCTATAGTTTCAGGTGATGGGTCAACATTAGTATTTACGGCATCACTCCAGTTTTACGATGCAATTTTTTACTCAAAAAAGGATAGCGCAGGACAATGGAACTATCCAATAAATATAATGGGTCAGCTTGGAATAGATGATAAAAGTGCTACAACCGGTTTATCTTTCAATGGAACCGAATTGTATATTTATCGTGATGATAATTTTGACGGAAACATTTATGTAAGTTACCTTAAAGAGGGTATTTGGTCAGGTGCTAAGAAATTAGGTGAGAATATCAATACTAAATACTGGGAGTCACACGCTTCTTTATCGCCTGATAATCAGAAACTATATTTTGTAAGTAACCGTACAGATGATGGTTATGGCGACCTGGACATTTATGTCTCAAATAGATTAACCGATTCAACCTGGGGTGTACCCGAAAATCTTGGTGATATTATTAATACAAGATGGAATGAAAATACTCCGTTTTTAACACCGGATGGAAAACGATTATTTTTTAGCTCCGAAGGACATAAAGGAATGGGTGGGTACGATATTTTTTATTCCGAAAAAAATATTGATTCATGGAGTACACCAGTAAATATTGGGTATCCGATTAATTCAACAGATGATGATATCTTCTTTGCTCCGAATGAAAACGGCAGTTTTGCTTACTGTTCACAGTTTTCAAACAAAGGTTTTGGTGGACAGGATATATATCGGTTTCAATTGCTTGATCTCCCTGGATACAACAACCTTATTGTTGAAGGAGTAAAAACTATGGACAATGAGGAAGACAGAAACAAAAAAGACTTTAGTATTAACATTATTAATAAGGCTAATCAGGATACAATTGCGGTATTAAAGCCCGACAGCGGCATCGTAGAATATCAGTATCAGACTCCACTGGGATTAAATCATTTGATTTATGAAAGTTTGCAGAATGATAAAACCGGTGATCAGTTTTATATATCAAAAGCCTATGATATTAGAGAAATTTTTCTTTCTCCTCTTGTACAGGATGTTTCAGATGATGATGTACAGCTTGCTGATACTATACCGGAAATTACTCCTGAAAATTATTTTTACTCAACAAACAGTGATGACCGAAATATAAAAATTAAATTATCTCTGCAAAAAGGGAATAAGTTATTTGTAAATACTTTTTATAAAGACAATTTAATTAATTCTGAAGAATTTGATATTAACAAAGATGATTTTATTTATGAGTATAAACCTCTCGAAGGAAAAAGTATTATTAAATTTAAGCTGGTTGATAAAAATAACAATGTAAGAACAGAAGAAGTAAGCGTTTCCTATATACCAAAAGATTTAATTGCAGAATTAAATATTGATGAACAAATTATTTCATTATCTGAAAATGGTAACAAAAGTGTAAAAATTAAACTTTCGGTTGAAAAGGGTTCAAAATTGTTTGTAGAAACTTTTGTTGATAATCAATTGATTAATTCAGAACGTTTTGATATTAAAAAGGAAAGCTTTGTTTACGAGCTGGAACCAAAAGGCGAAAAAAGCAAGCTAAATTTTAAGCTTGTTGATAAACATAATAATGTTAAAAACGAAGAAATTGTTATTTCTCATACTCCTGTAAATAAAGATTTTGCTGAAGTTTTAACAGATATTAGCTCATTTAACGGTCAGGAATTCAGGACGCTTCTCGGATTATCTGAAATTACATCATCCAATTCAGCGCCGGATCTTATTTCACAAATTTACGTAAAGGTTGATTCAATGGGATTATCCCTCGAACAAGCACAGACTTTGATTATAGCTTTGGCAATTAGCTCAACTGAGAACTCTAATGAATTTATTAGTAAATTGTATCATATTTCGGAAGAAGATTTAAATACTGTTTTAAAGTCGGTCAATTCAAATCAGGCTGATTTTAAAAATAATATTTCAGTAATTAAACACCTTGATCAGAAATCAGAAACTTATAATTATGGTTATTTTGACATTATAAGTCTATTGGAAAAACATTTATACACTTCTGATATTCCTGTAAATGTTTTGATTGCAAATCTTGAAAATATCCTCAAATCCGATATATCTGATCTGTTGAAAAACATGGATGCTTCAGCAATTGATATCGTTAGTATCGAAGATTTTAAAACATATCTCGAAAACAAAAATATTTATTCAAAAGCTGAACTCGATCTGATATTTGCTTTACTAGAAGGAATGCTCATATCATCAAAGGCTGCCACAGAAGATAAAATATCTGCAACAGATAGAACAAAAGTTCAACCTGACACTGATGTTGAGACGAATAAATGGATGATCCTTTACATTAGTATTGCTGGAATCCTTCTTGGCTTAATTATTATTTACTTCAATCGCAGAAGGGATAAAGCAAACAAAAAAAGTAACAGATAATTAACTGTTAAAATTGGTATTTTTTGTTTAATGTAAGTAACTTGTTCCTCTCATATTAACTTACTTAAACAGTGTTATGAAAAAAATACTTTTAATATTGTTAATTACTGTTAGTGGGTATTTCACGGCATCTTCACAATTTAAAAATGCTATAAAAGAAGCGTTTTTTGAAGCAGAATATTATATTCTGTATGAAGATTATACTGAAGCACTTGCATTATACCTTAATATTTATAATAATGGTTGGGATAATGCATATATTAATCATCGTATTGGCGAATGTTATTTACAAATACCTGGTCAGAAAAGCAAATCAATTCCATACTTAGAAAAAGCATGTGAGAATACTTCTAAAGTTTTTAAAGAGGGTTCTTTTAAGGAAACTAATGCTCCAATCAGAACAATATTTTATCTGGCTTGTGCTTATCAGGTAGATAATCAACTTGATAAAGCTATCGAAACATTTAAAAAATTTGAAGAAACATTAGCTGCTAATAATATTTATAATATAGACTATGTTGAAAAGCAAATTCAGTCATGTGAAATAGCAAAAGAGCAAATAAAAACCCCCGCTAATGTAAAAGAAAATAATATAGGAAAACCTGTTAATGATGGATTTTCTAACATAAGACCAGTAGTCTCTTCTAGTGAGAACTCAATGGTTTATATATCAAGATTAAAGTTTTATGATGCTATATTCTATACAAAAAGGAAAGATGAGTACTGGACTGCTCCGGTAAATATTACTCCTGATCTGGGTTCTGATGGCAATTATTATTCGTGTTTTTTGTCAGCTGATGGTAACACGCTTTTGCTTTATAAAGATGATTTGTACAACAGAGATATATACATTAGCTATTTATTAAATAACAGATGGTCATTACCCGGGAAGTTAAATAAAAATATCAATTCCAAATTTCAGGAAACATTTGCATCTCTTTCTAGTGATGGTAAAACAATTTATTTTGTGAGCGACCATAAAGGAGGATTTGGAGGAACTGACATTTACAAATCGGAGTTTAGTGAAAAAACTCAGGACTGGGGAGAAGCTGTTAACATGGGAAATACAATTAATACTGAATTCGACGAAGAAACTCCAATTATATTAGAAAATGGCAACAAGCTTTATTTCAGCTCGCAAGGACATACCAACATGGGCGGATTTGACATATTTTTTGCTCAAAAAGATAGCGAAAATAAATGGTCAAAACCGGAGAATTTAGGTTATCCGGTAAATTCAACTGACGATAATTTATTTTTCATCCCTGTTGGAGATGGTACCAATGCTTATATCTCTAAATTTGATCAAAATGGATTCGGACAGGAAGATATTGTAAAATTGGAAATAACTGCAAACAATAAATAAACTATTAAATCATAAAATAAGTTGGAATTACTTAATGGCAAAATTACTCAGCTTAGGGCTATTGAACCTGATGATCTGAATCTGATTTATAACTGGGAAAACAATAGTAAATTCTGGAATATTAGTAACACTGTAGCTCCTTTTTCCAAATATGTAATTAAACAGTTTATTGACAACTCTCATCTTGATATTTTTCAGTCAAAACAACTTAGATTAATGATTGACAGAACTGATGTTAATTCACCTGAAACAATCGGAACCATTGACTTATTTGATTTTGATCCATTGCATAAACGTGCTGGAATAGGAATACTTATTGCCAATAAAGAAAACCGCGGCAAAGGATATGCTTCTGACGCTTTAGATGTTTTAATTAATTATTGCTTTACTGTACTTCAACTGCATCAGTTATTTTGCAATATTACGCATGATAATACTGACAGCATTAATCTTTTTCAAAAAAAAGGTTTTACGTTAATTGGTACTAAAAAAGATTGGCTCGTATTTTCTGATGGTACAAAAGATGAATCGATGTTTCAGTTAATCAACCCAAAATCCTAACCTGAAATCTGTTCAAATGCCGGAACTTCTTTCAAAAAAGAGTATTTCTGATTTTTGTAATCAATTTTACAGCAATAGTGCTCAAGTCCATTTGTAACAACCAAAAAATCAACATTTAGTTTCATATTATAGCGGACAATCTGATCAAATACTTTCTGATCAATTTTAACACTTGTTGCTTTACATTCTACAATTAAAATTGGATTTCCTGATTTGCCGTACACAACTGCATCGCTCCTTTTTGATAAATTATTTAACTTAAATTCCATTTCAACAGCAATTAACGAGGCAGAATATTTTTTTTCATCAACTAAATATTTTAGAAAATTTTGCCGAACCCATTCCTCAGGAGTTAATATCACAAATTTCTTTCGAATAAAATCAAAAATGTATTTTCTTTGTTCTATTAATTTTATATTGAATGAATAAGTTGGTAAATTTAACCTCTCCATATAAAACCTGCTTATTAATTAAGTTTATAAAAATAAGAAAGAATTAAAACAAAATACCATCCTATGAAAACAAAAGATGAAATAGTAAAAGATTGGTTACCCAGATATACAGGATGTGCGCTTGATCAATTTGGGGAATATATTCTTTTAACCAATTTTTCTCATTACCTGGAATTATTTGCAGAATGGAACAATGTGGAAATTATTGACCCGAATGCTAATATGCAATGTGCTACTGCTGATGGAATAACAATGATTGATTTTGGAATGGGAAGTGCCAATGCTGCAACAATAATGGATTTATTAAGTGCCATTAACCCAAAAGCCGCTCTGTTTCTTGGTAAATGCGGAGGATTAAAAAAGAAAAATGAACTGGGTGATTTGATAATTCCAATTGCCGCCATTCGCAGCGAAGGAACTTCAAATGATTTTTTACCACCTGAGATTCCTGCATTGCCTGCTTTTGCACTGCAAATGGCCGTTTCCAGTGCTATACGAAAATACAAAAGAGATTATTATACCGGCACTGTATTTACTACCAATAAACGTGTTTGGGAATACGATGAACGATTTAAAAAATATCTGCAAAAAACCCGATCAATGGCAATAGATATGGAAACTGCAACTATCTTTGTGGTAGGTTTTGCCAATGAAATACCAACAGGAGCACTTTTACTGGTCACTGATCAACCGATGATTTCTACCGGAGTTAAAACTTCGAAAAGTGATAAACTGGTAACTGAAAAATACGTTGACGATCATGTTAAAATTGCTATTGAAGCTTTAAAAGAAATTAGAGAAAATAAGGAGTCTGTCAAACATTTACGCTTTTAATATGAATTTTGAGCAAATAATTTCTGATTTAAAAAACAAAATTTATAAACCTATTTATTTTTTATCGGGCGAAGAACCTTATTTTATCGATTTAATTACAAAATATATAAGTGACAATGTATTAACCGATGCTGAAAAATCTTTTAATCAGACAGTTCTTTACGGTAAAGACACAGAAATACACACTGTAATTAATTCAGCAAAAAGATTTCCGATGATGGCAAATCATCAGGTAATAATTGTTAAAGAAGCACAGAATATAAAAAATATCGAAGAATTAATTCATTATGCAGGAACACCTTTAAAATCAACTTTATTAGTAATTAATTATAAGTATAAAACACTTGATAAGCGAAAAAAACTATATAAAACTATTGGTGAAAAAGGAGTTCTGTTTGAATCGAAAAAATTATACGACAATGAAGTACCAGGCTGGATAAACGGATACTTAAAAAATAAAAACAAAACTATTGATCCGGGAGCAGGAATGCTGCTAAATGAGTATCTGGGTAATGATCTTAGCAAGATTGCAAACGAGCTTGATAAACTAATAATTACATTACCTGATGGTGAGCATAAAATTACTACCAACCATATAGAGAGAAATATTGGCATAAGTAAGGATTACAATAATTTTGAGCTTCACAAAGCATTAACTCAGAAAAATGTTTTAAAAGCAAACAGAATAGTAAATTATTTCAGCCACAATCCAAAAAACAATCCGTTCACTTTAACTATTTCAACATTATACCATTTTTTTAGTAAAGTTTTGGCGTATCATTTTTTAAAAGACAAACGAGACAGACGAAATATTGCTGCAACACTTAAGATAAACCCATACTTTACCGGCGATTACGAAAAAGCTGCAAAACAATATAATCCAAAAAAGACTGTTAAAATAATTAGCTTACTCCGGGAATATGACCTTAAATCGAAAGGTTATAACAACGTAAGTACAACACAGGGAGAATTACTAAAAGAACTGGTTTATAAGATTTTGCACTAATATTTTACTCAATGACTATTTTACTTATTGCTATCACCTCAATTATTTCCATTATAGCATTCAATCGTCGCGATATATTTGAAAAACTTCAGCTAAACCCATATGCAGTTTATCATAAAAAGGAATGGTACAGAATAATTTCTCACGGTTTTATTCATGCTGATTGGGTTCATTTGTTTATTAATATGTTCGTTTTGTTTTCTTTCGGAAGTGCTGTTGAAAATATCTTTAAACAACTTGCCGCAGAAGGAATAATAAAATCACCTGTATTATCATTCGTTATTTTATATTTTGCAAGTATGGTTTTTGCAACGGTTACGAGCATTAAAAATCACAAAGACGATTACATGTACAATTCAGTGGGTGCTTCGGGTGCAGTTTCTGCTGTAGTTTTTACTAGTATTTTTTTTCAGCCATTAGCTAAATTATATTTTTATGCAGTAATTCCTATTCCTGGAATTGTATTTGGAGTATTGTACCTAGTTTATTCGCAATATATGAGTAAACGTAACAATGATAATATTAATCACGATGCTCATTTTATTGGTGCTGTTTTTGGTTTTCTTTTCCCGCTTATTTTAGAACCCAAACTTATTAATGTATTTTTAGGGCAATTATTTAATTTTTTATAACGAATCATGAATAAAGCTGTTTTTCTTGACAGAGACGGAGTAATAAATTTTGATCCCGGAGATTATACTTTCAGACTTGAGGAATTTAAAATTAACGAAGGAGTAATTCGAAACCTGAAACGTTTGCACGAAAATGGCTTTCTTTTAATCTTAATAACTAACCAGGGAGGTATTTCAAAACAGATATATTCCAGCGATCATGTTGAAGTTATTCATATATATTTAGCTGATGAACTTGAAAAGGAAAACGTTCAGCTAACAGAAATATATTATTGTCCGCATCATAGTGTGAATGAAAATTGCATTTGCAGAAAACCAAACTCATTACTAATTGAAAAAGCAATTGCACGTTTTGATATTGATCCCGAAAAATCATATATGATAGGTGATAAAATGCGCGATGTGGAAGCAGCCGAAAAGGCCGGTGTAAAAGGAATAAAAGTCGGATTAAATGAAAATATTGAAAAATATGTTGATCAAATAATAAATAAATAAAATAACAAATCTCAAAATACAAATTGCAATTAAAATCCAATGTTATAAATTTCAAACTCTAAAAAGCATTTGATTTTACCTTTTGTGTTTATTTGGTTATTGTTATTTATTTGTACTTTGGAGTTTGTTTTTTGTAATTTTCATCAAAAACATACAATTTAAATACAAACTGGAACCTTAAACTATATAAAAAGTGCCCGTTAACTCATTTATATTATACAATGGCGAATATCATTTTAAAGATGATTTTGGATTAAAACCCGGAAACAGAGCTTTTTGTTATGGTGATGCTCTGTTTGAAACAATGCATGCCAACGGTACTGAGATTCAGTTTTTTGAAGATCATATGATTCGTCTGAAATATGGTATGCAAGTTTTAAAAATGGAAATTCCAACTATTATTGAATCCGGTTTTCTGGAGAAAGAAATTATAAAACTTTTGCATAAAAATAAGCTTTATCAGGGTGTACGAATTCGATTAAGTATTTTCAGGAATACAGGAGGAAAATATACACCGGCAGATAACAACATTTCTTATGTAGCAGAAACGGAATTTATAGAAAATGATTATTACGAATTAAATCAAAAAGGATTAACAATAGATTTGTATAATGAAATTAAAAAACCTGTTAATCAGTTTTCAAATTTGAAAACGTCCAATGCATTGCTTTATGTAATGGCCGGGCAATATGCTAAGGAAAAAAATCTGGATGATTGCTTATTAGTAAACGACAACGGAAATATTGTTGAAGGAATTAGTTCAAACATATTCCTCATCAAAGGCGAAACACTGTATACTCCACCATTACAAGACGGACCTGTTGCAGGAATAATGCGTAAGCAAATTCTTGAAATTGCCGATTCTGTTGGTTTCAAAATAAGTCATGAATCATCGGTTAAAGAAGAACAATTACTTAATGCAAGTGAAGTTTTTTTTACGAATAGTATTTCAGGAATAAAATGGGTTTTAGCTTATAAAGAAAAGCGCTATTATAATCATAATGCAAAAAAACTTACCGATAAATTAAATATGATTGCTTTTAGTAAGCCAAAAAAAACCTGATCAGTTCATTGCAGGATTTTCCGGGAAATTTGACCAAACTTTATATTTTTTTCCTAAGTGATTCAACGTTTTTTTCCAAATATCTTTATCTGCTGACATGATTTTTGAAGAATCGGCTTCAGATACCAGCCATGCATTATCTTCGATTTCAGTTTCCAATTGATTTGCGCTCCAACCAGAATAACCAAGAAAAAAACGTACCTGAGAATAATCAACTATACTTTCGTTTATTAATTCCTTTAAAACATCAAAATCGCCTCCCCAGTATATATCATCGATTACGTGTACAGAATCCGGAACGAGTTCGCCAAGAGTATGCAAGAAATGAATTGTATCTTTCGCAACAGGACCTCCAACATACACTTTAGAATTAAAATCAGGAAAATCAGATAACAGTTCGTTTACTGGTACATCCACAGGTTTATTTAACACAAATCCAACGGAACCTTTATCAGAATGTTCGGTAATAAGTATAACAGAGCGCTTAAAATATGTATCGGATAGCAAAGGTTCTGAAATAAGGATACGACCTTGCTTTGGTGCAGGGTTTTCGTGCTCAATTTTCAGAAAATCAAAATCCAGATATATTCCCATAATTCAAATATATAACCCTAAATTAATCCTTTTTTTAGTAAATGTCAAAAAATAAGCCTAAGTTTTAACTATTATTAACAGATTAATAATCAAAAGAATTTACAATCAACAGCACTTATTTTTCTACGAAAAAGACACCACTTTTATATTAAACTTAAACCAAATTAAAAGTACAATGTCAAAAAAAGAATTAATTTCATTTTTTTCTCTAATTTAGAGATGTATTTTTTCAAAAAATAGTTGCTAATGAATTCTGTGTTAAAAAAACTTCTGTTCTTATTTCTGGGTTTAGTCCTTGTTTCTTTTAATTGTTATTCTAATGACATTCCTGAAGGTCCACAACTTTCTGAAAAAGATGTCACAGTTGAAATGACAAACGTTATTATGAAAGGCGTGGAAGCAAAGGTTACAGTTCATTTCAAAAACCCCGAATTCAGAAAAACATTTGAAGGATATCCTGTAACCATAAAAGTAAACGGCAAACCAATTGTTGCAAGAGTATCCAAAGGATCTGCAGAATTTAAATATAAGTTTACCGAAAAACAAAATTTTAAAATTGAAATATCAGGTTTTACCTTTTCAAAAAAAATCAATCCAATTCCATTATGGTTTTCAGTAATTCCACCTTTAATCGCAATATTGTTTGCACTTATATTTAAAGAAGTTTTTACAGCTTTGTTTATTGGAATTCTTGTTGGCACTGCAACGATGTTCTGGTATCAGGACACAAATCTTTTTCTGGCAGTTTTTAAAGGAATATTTGCAATAGCTGATACATATATTATTGAAGCTTTATCGGAAAGCGGTCATATGGCGATTATTATATTTTCGATGCTTATTGGTGCTATGGTAAATATAATTACACGGAATGGCGGAATGAAAGGAGTCGTTAATATTTTATCGAAATATGCAAACAGTCCGCGTTCAGGTCAATTTGTAACATGGTTATTAGGTATAGCCATATTTTTTGATGATTATGCAAATACCCTGGTTGTTGGTAATACAATGCGTCCGGTAACTGACAAACTGAAGATAAGCCGCGAAAAACTGGCATATATTGTTGATTCTACGGCAGCACCTATTACAGCAATTGCGTTTGTAACAACCTGGATTGGAGCTGAGCTTAGTTATATTCAGGACGGCATAAACACTATTGGGTTAACAGAAAGTGCCTACGGTATTTTTCTTAGTTCGCTCAGTTATTCTTTTTACCCAATTTTTGCTTTACTATTTATTTTAATTCTGATTCGAAAACAAGTTGATTTCGGACCAATGTATCATGCAGAAAAAAAGGCCAGAAATTCGGATGCTAACCTCATAAATGATGATAGTAATACTTTCTCCAATAAACTTAATGAATTAGAAGTTTCTGAACATATAAACCCACGATGGTATAATGCTGCAATACCTGTTTTTATTGTAATATTCGGAACCTTTGCCGGATTGTTGTATACAGGTTGGGATCAATCAGTGTGGCATGATGGTGCATTGTCCTTTTCAAATAAATTATCAACTGTTATTGGTAATAGTGATTCTTATAAGGCACTTTTATGGTCATCTATTTCAGGAGTACTGGCAGCTATTCTACTTACACTAATACAAAAAATTCTGAACTTAAAAGATACTATTGACAGCATGATAAATGGTTTCAGAACCATGTTAACGGCAATTGTCATCTTAATTTTAGCATGGTCAATTGCCTTGGTAACAAAGCATTTACATACTGCTGATTTTATTTCACAGAGCCTTGTAAGTATAAATATTGCTCCACAATTTATTCCTGCTTTTACATTTATTCTGGGAGCACTGGTTGCATTTTCAACAGGATCATCCTGGGGAACAATGGCCATTTTATATCCGTTAATTTTACCAGCTTCATGGCTTATTGCTCAAAATTCAGGTCTGGATCATGCAGAGTCATTAGCTATTTTTTATAATGTAGTTTCTGCGGTATTAGCCGGATCAGTTATGGGAGACCATTGTTCACCGATCTCTGATACGACAATCTTAAGCTCATTGGCAAGTTCGTGTAATCATATCGAACATGTAAGGACTCAATTACCTTATGCCCTAACTGTTGGTGGTGTCTCAATCTTAATTGGTACTATTCCTGCTGCTTTTGGAATATCATCGTGGATATTATTCCCGACAGGATTATTTGCACTTTTCTTAATTGTGAAATTTGCAGGAAAATCCTATTAGTTATGTTGTTTATAAGCTAAATGCACAAATATTTTATTTACTTCCATGATTTTATGAACAATAATGAAATTATTCCAAAAATTTCAAGACGGCCTAAAAGCATGTTAATCGTTAAAATAAATTTTCCGGGATCAGGTAAATTGCTATAGTTGCCCAATGAACTAACATCCCCAAATCCCGGACCAACATTTCCAATAGTTGCTGCTGAGCTTGAAAATGCAGTAAAACTGTCAACATCAAAAAATGTTAGTAATGCAGTAGTAATAAAAATTATACCCAGGTATAGAATTATAAAAACCATTGTATGAATTTCAGTTTTTTCATTAATGGAATTACCATCAACTTTTAACGAAATTACTGCATGTGGATGTTGAATTGATTTTATCTGTTTAACAATTGCTTTAAAGAAAATAAAAACTCTGTCAAATTTCAGGCCTCCTGATGTAGAACCCATCATTGCGCATTGGATAGTAAAATAAATTAAAATTATTTGAGTAAAGCCTGGCCAATTTGCTGTATCAGTTGTTGCAAAACCCGTTGTGGTTCCTAATGACAAGACCTGAAATGCCGCATAACGAACCGACTGCCACCAAGGATACATATCAGAAAAGTATAGTTTTAAAGAAACTACCAGAATACCTGCCATAAGAAATGTAATAAAAACCTTAAAAATGTATGATTTAAAGATATTATTCTTTTTTCCCAACACAGTATTAAAAATTAATCCAAAATGAACTCCTGAAAAAACCATAAATACCATAATTATGACTTCAATTGATATACTGTTGTAATATGCAATACTTAGGTTCTTTGTGGAAAATCCTCCTGTTGCAATAGTTGCAAAAGAGTGATTTATTGCATCAAAAAAAGACATGCCTGCTATATTGAGCAGGATGGTTTCAAGAATCGTTAAACCTAAATATACATACAATAATATCCTTAAAATTTCCTTTGCTCTGAATTTAAAATTATTTTTAGCCAAAGCTGACATTTCTGTATTCAGCAAAACTAATTTAGAAGTATTTGAACCCGGCAGAATCAGAATAGTAAATAATATTACTCCTATCCCACCAATCCAGTGAGTTGATGAACGCCAGAAAAGCAAACCTTTCGGGATAATTTCTATGTCAGTAATTATTGTTGAACCTGTTGTTGTAAACCCAGACACACTTTCAAACCAGGCATTAATAAATGAAAATTCACTACTCCATAAAACATATGGCAGAGAGCCAACTAGGCAGGTAGCAATCCAACCGAATACAACTATTGAAGTACCTTCCAGTATTGATATATAATTAGACGGTTGTACATAAATTAAGGGAAAAAGTCCGAACACTAATGCAATAAGTGAACTATATAACAAAGGTACAGCCGAAGTCTCTGATAAGAAAAGTGATATTAAAAAGGAAATAAACAAAAATATAGCGTTAAACATTAACACCATTCCAATATGCCTTATTACTATTTCAGTTCTCATTTTTTATTTCTTCAATCGTTGGATTAACTCCTGAATTT
This sequence comes from Bacteroidales bacterium, assembly GCA_019038645.1. GTDB lineage: Bacteria > Bacteroidota > Bacteroidia > Bacteroidales > UBA12077 > UBA12077. Next base: position 26,335 of record JAHOYT010000006.1, on the reverse strand, counting down.
CGTTTTCGAGTATTTTAAATTCATCATGATTTGATATATCGGCATTGAATTCTTGTGATAATAAATGATATCCCTTTACAGAATTGATTAATTTTTTAATTGGTTTAACTAAAATATTTCCTATAAAAAAATTAAACAACACCAATAAAATAAGTGCAGATGCAATTGCAACAATGCCTGGCATTATAGCCCTGTGTGCCTGCTCTTTCAGTTCTGATGCCTCTAGATGCATACTATCTTGATTTAAAGTCATTAGAGCTTCTATTTCTGATTTTACTTCAATAAAATTCATGTGCACTTCGGTAAAATACCAATTTATACTGTTCTCTTTATTTGTCCCTACTATTGGTGGTTCCCATTTATCTTTAAATTTTAAATATGATGTTTCAATTTTTTCAATATGTATATCTTCATCTTCCTCTGTAAGATTGTTTTTCGCAGTATCAAAAGCAGATAAAAATAAACTGTCAGCCGATTGTAAAATCCGGCGTCCTGCTTTCCATTTACCGGATATTAAAAGAAGAATACCACTGTCTTCTCTTTCTAATGCAACAATCATAGTTTTAGAAGCTTCAATTGTTTTATAGTTGTCGTCAATTAATGCTCTCACGGATTTCCCAATTCGCGAAAATTCATAAATTGACATTGCGCCTGCTATTAAAAGCATAATAATGATGAGAAGAAATCCTGTTAGAATTTTAAATTTAATTTTCATATCTCTGTTAATTATTGCGTTTGTAGTTTTTTGTATATCCAGGTACTTGAAAGCGATAAAAAACCAGACTAATCATTTAAGACTTTGAGGTATAATAACAAATTTACAATTTATTTCTTATTGTTATTACCGGATGTAAATATTTTTTTAAAATTTATTACAATATGCTTCTCATCCCAATTATTTGTACTTTTTTTAATAGCGAAATTTGCGATAAAGCCCTTTTAAGAATTTTTTAATAAAGTATACACCTCATTATATACCTGAACAAAATAATGGTCAAGCTTTTTGTTTAAACCTTTTGCTCCATTAGCGACTTGTTTTGACCAATCGAGATATGACAGTTTTCTTTGTAAAGGCCAGTTTTCCGGCGGATCGTTCTTAATATCGAGAATATTACAAATTTTATCAGCAATTTTTAGCTTTTTGGCTCTGTCGGAAAGCAAAGGAGTGTGAACAATCTGTAATCTTTTACGCTCCTCAACAGGTAAATTCTTATTGTCAGAAACTTCGAGCACTGTTAGTAAAACATTTTCACCAAATTTCTCAAGAATTATATTCGACGTTTCGCGAATTTCCTCTTCATTTTTGGTTGTATCTTCAACAACATCATGTAATAATGCAGAAATAATTAAATCCGGATCATCTTCTCCAAAATCAGATAATAATTTTGCAACCTTAACAGGGTGATTTATATACGGGATTTTATCAGCTCCTTTTCGGGTTTGATTTTTGTGACGATGGGCAGCAAAAGCAAGTGCATCAATTATTTTTGTCTGATCATACATAAATTGTTATATAGCCTAAATTTACTAAATTAGATGATCATAATAAAAACTTTTTGTTTGTGATATTGTTTATATAAATAAAAATCATGTTAAGAATAATATTTTCAGTAATCATAATCTTATCTTTTTCAAACATATATTCACAAAAAGATACTATGCAATTTAATAAACTTACACCTAAAGAAGAACATGTTATTATTCATAAAGGGACAGAATATCCTTTTACGGGTGAATATGTTGAAAATAAAGAAAAAGGTGTTTATACCTGCAAACGATGTGATGCAGTTTTATACAATTCTGATGATAAATTTGATTCGCATTGTGGCTGGCCCAGTTTCGATGATGAAATAAATGAAGCCATAAAAAGAGTTCCTGATGAAGACGGAAAACGTACAGAAATTGTTTGTGCTAACTGTGATGCACATTTAGGACATGTTTTTATTGGTGAAGGATTTACACCAAAAAACACACGCCATTGTGTTAATTCAATTTCACTTAAATTTATTCCGGAAGCTAAAAAAGGTAAAAAATAATTAAGTAATAATATTTATCTCAATGTTTTCAGCATCAGCAAATTGAATAAGTAATTCTTTGAGTTGATTTAATTGAAACTCAAGATCATTAATCCCACTAAATGAGATAATATTCATAGAAACAGATATTGTTTCATTTGTTATTTTAACTCTTTCGGAATCGCTGGTCGGGCTTCCGAATTTACCAATTTGATCTTCGAAAACCGGCAAATTTTCAATGTTTAATAATCCCCGTCCAATTCCATAATATTCATCTTCTTTTGTGCCGACAGTAAATATAATTGGTCCTTGTAATTTTGAAATATCAAAAGCACAAATTGAATAGTATGATGTAATTGATAAGAGATTATTAATATCAACTATGTTATTGATTTTATAAATTCCTTTTTCTTTTACAATTCTACGTAGTAAGGCTTCGGATGATAAACGGTAACGGGCCGGATCTTTCCCAATTGCTTTATATGCTTTTCGCGAATCGGCAATAACTTGTAATTTTGAAATATCTTCTACTTCGTGATTTGTTGCAAAATCATTGCATGCAGCGTCCAGCTTTTTAATTAATACGTCATCTGATTGTTTAACAACAACATTAGTTTGTAATGAACCAATTGCAATATCACTCCATTTTGATTTCAGTTGATCAGAAATTTTAATATCAGGCATATTTGATATTTTTAATTAATTCTGCATAAATCTAGAAAAAGTTTATTTCTTTTACCAGTAATATGATTACACAAAATAAAAACAATATAAAATATCTTCAGTTTCAGAATCTGTCTGTACACAATAATATTACTCATTTTTCATCGACGCGTGTTGGTGGAGTAAGCTCAGGTCACTTATACAGTTTAAATACAGGGTTTACCGTACACGACAATCCTAAAAATGTAACCAATAACCTAGAACTACTGGCTAAATCAATTGGGTTTGAAAAAAGCCATATGGTTTCTCCTAAACAAACGCATAGTAAGAATATTGGTATAGTAAAATCCGGACATGATATTTTCCCTGACACTGATGCTTTAGTTACTAACGTTCCTGGTATTTGTATTTTTATAAGAACTGCAGATTGTGTTCCTATTTTGCTTTTTGATCCTGTTGAAAAAGTAGTTGCAGCTATTCATTCCGGATGGAAAAGTACAATTCAAAAAGTTGCTAAACATACAGTGAGGATAATGCAAAAAGAGTTTGGAACAAACCCGAAAAATATAATTGCAGGTATTGGTCCTTCCATCGGACCAAAAGTGTATGAAGTTGGACCAGAAGTTATTGAAATATTTTACAGATCATTTGGGCGAAATCGAAACGTAACTCCAATTAATAACTCAGATAAAGGACTTTTAAATTTATGGGAAGTAAATAAACAAATTCTTGTGGATTGCGGAATTCCTGAAAATCAAATTGAAGTTGCTGAGATGTGTACATTCTCAAATCCTGAATTATTCTACTCAGCACGCAGAGATAAAAATAAAACAGGCCGATTAGCAACCGGAATCGTGTTAAAATAATAATGAATGAAAACATTCTGGTTAATTCTTGTTGCAATCGTTTGGGGATCAACGTTTTTACTTGTTAAGGATACTGTAGCAACGGTTAACGAATATCTTATTGTTTTTATAAGATCGGCTTTAGCCTTTGTTGCTATGTTTTTGTTTCAGATTTACAAAGATCCAAAAAGACTATTCAATAAAAAGGCTTTTTTGTACGGTTCAGTTTTAGGTATTTTACTGGCTGTTTCGTATGCATCGCAAACCATAGGATTAAAATACACAAGTACAGGTCATAGTGCTTTTATAACCAGTTCTGCAGTAATTATTGTTCCGTTTTTAATGTTCTTTCTTTATAAATCAAAGCTTTTTAAAATAGAGATTCTTGCAGTTGCAATTGTGTTTGCAGGTTTATTCCTTTTAACTTACGATTTTGAAACATCAATAAATCCGGGCGATTTAATAACTATAATTACTGCTATAACTTATGCTGTTCATGTGGTTTTGGCGGGCAGATATGTAAAAAAGTCTGATACATTATCTATTATTACATATCAATTTTTTGCGGCTTCAATTGTCAGCCTGATTGCATGGCTGTTTACAGATAACCTTTCAGTTGAAATTAGTATGAAAGCAGGTTTTTCTCTTCTGTATCTCGGCCTGATCGGAACTTTGTTTTGTTATTTTATTACCGTTTGGGTTCAGAAATATGTTTCTTCGTTGAAAGTGGTAATTATATTTTCACTTGAACCTGTTTTTGCAGCCATTTTTGGTTATTTTATTATTCATGAAATACTAAACATAAGAGAGCTTGCCGGAGCTTTGTTAATATTACTTGGAGTAATTATTCATAGTATTTTAAAGCATAAGATGAATAAAAAACTAAAACCTGAAAATTCTTAGATTTATCTCCTTTTGCTTTTCAGGTTTTGTTTCTTGTTGCCTCTTTTTTCTCTTTATAACAATCGACTACATATCTTTATTTTTCCTTTGGTTTATTTAATAAAAATACAAAGAACAAACAAAATGTGCAAAATTATTCATACCGAAGAGCATCAACAGGATTTTGCTTAGACACTTTCATTATTCGAATATAAACTGTAATTAATGTTACAATGATAAGTAATATAAAAGCTACCAATAAATACCAAAATTGAAAATTGATTCTATACGCAAACTGCTGCAACCATTTATTAGTTGCCCACCATGCAATAGGTGCACCGATAATTACAGAAATACCTATCCATTGCAAATATTGGGATATAAAAAGTTTCAGTATTGTTTTATGAGATGCTCCCAACACCTTTCGAATACCAATCTCTTTAGTTCTTCTCCCGGTCATTAATAATACAATACCAAATAGTCCAATGCTTGCAATAAAAATTGATAAGATAGAAAAAATGGTGAATATCCTTTGTAAAAGCTCTTCTTGTTTATATAAAGAATCGAAATACTGATCAATAAAATAATATTCAAATAGCTTATTATCAACAAAACTCTCCCATTTACTTTTAATACCCTTTACAGCTCCAGCAATATCATCTGAATTTAATTTGATAGTAATAAACCTATTTCTTCCAAATGGTGCAACTGTGATAAAGCAAGGTTTAATACTTTCGTGTAAGGATTCAAAATGAAAATTATCGACGACACCAATAACCGGGAAGCTTCCAAATTGTGCACCTCCTGAACTAAAATATGCTTCGTTTAATGGATCTTTTAATCCATAAACATCAACAGCTGCTTGGTTCATAATAAGCGCCATAGAATCTGTTCTTATATTACTATCAAAATTACGCCCTTGGATTATTTCAAGGTCATAGCAATCAATAAAATCATGATCAACTGGAAATATTAAAGGAGAAACTATATCTTCTTCTGAATCACCGTCCCTATAAACAAAACTTGAAAAATATCCCTGCCCTGGAATAGAAGAACTCAAAGAAACTTTACTAACATATGACTCTTTCATTAGTTCTTCTTTAAATGTAAAAATTGATTCACCTATTACATCTGCATTTTTCAATACAAGAACTTGCTCCTTGTCAAATCCCAATTTCTGATCTCGCAGATAATTTAATTGCTCGAATACCACAATTGTTGCTATAATCAGAATGAATGAAATTACATATTGAAAAATAATTAACATACTCCTAAAATCAGTGCGTTTGTTATTTATAACTAATTCTTTATTTAATGCTAATAGCGGACTTGACGATGATAAAACGAATGCTGGATACAAACCCGATAAAAGACCAAGTCCTAACACTAAAATAAGCAATGAAGGCAACACAACTAAATTATCGAAATAACTTACCGAAAAAGTTCTCCCAAATAATGAATTTATAAATGGCAATGCTATTTCAACCAGCATCATACCACAAATAGTTGATAACATTGTTATAAAAATTGATTCCCCCAAATACTGTTTAATTATTTTCTTACGTGAAGCTCCAACGATTTTTCTTATTCCAATCTCTTTTCCTCGCTCTATTCCTTTTGCAGTAGATAAATTTACATAATTGACTATGGCAAGAATCAATATCAGCAAGGCAATAATCATAAAAATGTAAATATTGCTCATGCTTGTTCTCTTTGCTGCATCCTCTGTCATATCTGATCTCAGATGAATATCTTTAAGCCCTTGCAAGGAATAATTATAATTACTTCCTCCACCAATAAATTCATCAAAGCTCATATTCATTACCCTTTGTATAAAAGCTCCCATATGAATTTTAACCAATTCCGGTATCTTAGATTGTAAATCATCAATAGATGCATCGCTACGCAATAAAAGGTATGTTTGGAAAGGATTATTTTGCCAACCTGTTGCCTGGCTCTTTGGTAAAGAGCTAATAGATGCAATATAATCGATATCTAAATGGTAGTTCGCAGGGAAATTTTTACAGATTCCAACAACTTCAAAATCCATCTCGCCATCAAGTGATATATTTTTACCGATAGCAGTTTCATCACCAAATAATTTAAATGCAGTATTTTCTGTTAGTACAAGAGTATTTGGTTTCGTTAATAACTTACTCTCTAAGCTCGAAATTATCGGCACAGAAAACATCTCAAAGAATGTAGAATCTGCAAAATAGAAATTCCTTTCTTTAAAAGATTCTTTACCCAATACTACAATTGATTCATTATTATTATAAAGCCTTACTCCATTTACCACTTCGGGAAACTCTTTAATAAAAGAAGCACACAATGGTGCCGGTGACGCTGGCACTTTTCTTTCAACATTATTTAATGTAGTTTCCCAACAAACTCTATAAATATGCTTGTAATCTTTTACCTCTTTATCAAAGGATAACTCAAAATGGATATAAAGAGATATTAATACAACGGTAGCAATGCCAATTGAAAGACTTAAAACATTAATTAGAAAGAAAAGTCTATGCTTTTTGACTTGTCTTAAAGTAGATAATAAATAGTTCCTGAACATATCAATATTTTTAATTTTTTAAGAATTACCCAACTTGTACACCATGAAAGATGTAAGCTAACAATCAATTAATTACGCTGTCCAATAAAGATGAAGATATTTTTACATCTATAGAAATGTATCTTGTAGATTAATTTGAAAAGATTATGATTAAAATAAATCTAAATTATTTCTTTTATGCAAACTCTTCTGTTTTTTGCATAGAAATAAGAATAATAATTCCTAAACGAGCTATAAGAAAAACGATTATTGCGAATAAAGGATTTAGCAATGCCATTTTTAATCCACTGGCTAAAAAACCTGGAGTGAGTTCTCCATGAGCTGATACATTATCGAAAGCAACAATTAATCCAAATGTACGTCCTAAAAAGCCCCAGGCTATTGTAAACCAACTTAGCGATTTTATTAACTCAATTGTTTTATCATATTCTTTTTTATCCAATAAACCTTTAATAAATAATGCCACGATAATAATTAGTAATACTAAAATAGCATACATAAAGAAAGGTCCTCCATCATTAAACTTGTCAATAATTTGTTTCATAATAAATGAATTTTAATTAATACAGAGTCAAATCTAATAAGGAATTCAATTGAATAATTTAAAATGCGATGGATGATAAATTCACAACCCTTTTCAGCAAATATAAAGATACTAAATGAAAATAAATTTCCAACTATGCAATATTAGGTGCTAAATTGGTATTTTGTCTATAAAAAAATGTTGATTAAAAGAATTTATGTAATATTGTTTTATGAGCTTATTTCAAAAAAGTAAAACCAAAGTAATAATAATTCATATGCTGTTATGGATCACAGTATGGTTTTTCTTTGTCTATTTTTTTAGTTATAATTCCGATGATACCAGATATGTAACCTGGTTCTCAAGTATCTTGTTACCATTAACAATGATAGTGACTTACTTTGTAGTCTATTTTCTAATTCCCAAGTATTTACTCACAAAAAAATATCTTCTTTTCTCTCTATATAGTTTTTATACCTTAGTTGCTTCCTCTTATATTATAGTATTAATTATTTATGGTTGTTTAATTTTTTTACTAAGCTTCAATATTTCCATAATGCCTCCTATGAGCAAAAATTTTGTGTTTATTCTTATTTTGGTGTATTTGGTTGTTGGGGTTGTAAGCTTCATAAGCTTACTGAATCAAAATTTCAAGACTATATCGAGAAATAAAGAATTACAAACTAAAATTCTGGAAACTCAGTTGCAGTTAAAAGAGCAAGAGCTTCATTATTTAAAGATGCAAATACACCCGCATTTTTTATTTAATACACTTAATACTATTTATGGATTTGCTATTAAGCAATCGAAACATACTCCGGAAATAATTCTAATGTTATCGAATTTATTGGATTATATATTATATCAAGTTAATAAACCAAGGGTTAGTCTTAAAGAAGAAGTTCTGCATATAAAGGAATACATTGAACTGGAAAAAATAAGATTTCAAGATACTTTAAAAGTTTTATTTACGGCAAATGAAATTGAAGATAAAATAGAAGTTGCCCCAATGTTACTGATTCCGTTTGTTGAAAATGCCTTTAAGCATGGTAGCCTAATTGATGGATTTCTAAATATTGAAATTAATATCGATTTTAAAGAATCCCGATTGGATTTTTCGATACGAAATACCATATTAAAAACTGATACCAAAGATGAAAATAAAGGGATAGGACTCGAAAATATAAAAAAGAGATTAGATCTAAACTATAAAGATAATTATGAATTGAATATTGATAATAAGGACAATTGGCATGTAATAAATCTTTCTATATTTAATTTAAACTCAAATAAAAATGCCTGAGATTATTAAATGCATAATAGTAGACGACGAATATGTAGCACGTGAAATTCTGGAAAATCATTTATCAAAAATTTCGAGTGTTGGTGTAGTGGCTAGTTGCAAGAATGCACTTGAAGCGTTTAATACAATTAATACGGAAAAGATAGATCTAATTTTTTTAGATATTAACATGCCTGAGATTTCCGGATTATCGTTTGCCAAATCGATTAACAAAAACATTAAAGTTATTTTCACAACAGCGTATCGAGAATATGCGGTTGAAGGATTCGACTTACAGGCAGTTGATTATTTACTAAAACCTATTTCTTTTGAACGTTTACTTCAGGCTATTAATAAATATTTGAATGAAAATACTCCGATTAAAAATGTTTCAGTTAAAGAAATTATCTCTGAGAAAAATGATTTTATTTTTGTTCGTTCAGAAAGGAAAATGATAAAAATAAACTTTTGTGAAATTAACTATATTGAGAGTTTAAGCGATTATATAAAAATACACCTAAAAGATAAAACTATCATAACAAGAGAAACCATTTCTAATATTGAAGCAAAACTTCCTAAAAAGGAATTTATAAGAGTTCATCGTTCATTTATAGTTTCAATAAAAAGCATCAATTCATTTACAAGCGAATATGTCGAAATTGGGAATCATGAAATTCCAATTAGCCGCAGCTATAAAAACGAAGTATTACAAAGGCTGGAGAGCAACTAATTGTTACGACTTAAATCTTGAGTGATTTACAGTAAAAATTTACTTCTTTTTATTTCGCTGATTAAAAATTTTATCACCTCTTGTTTGCGGTTTTTTATATTTTTTTCCTTTCCTCAAATAAGATCCTCCCTGATTTGTCTTCGTGTTTTTTAGTTTCTTTTCATGAAAAGCAGGGCCGCGAACCTCTTTTACCAAATTGCGATGTGGATTTTTAACTTCACCAACAACAGTGCGCTCTTCAGGTAATAATTCGTTAGAAATGACAACATCTTCAGGAAAATCAATAACAGGGATTTCTAATAACATTAATTTCTCAATTGCATCTTTTGATTGTGCTTCTTTTTCGGTATAAAACAATATGGTTTCACCAGGTTGTTCTGCTCTACCTGTTCTTCCTATCCGATGCATGTAATTTTCCGGAAAATCAGGAGTGTCGAAATTAATTACATGCGTAATTTTTTCCAGATCTAATCCACGAGCCATAACATCGGTAGCTATCAGAATTCTATTTTTCCCATCATCAAACTGTTGTACTGATCTTATTCTATAATTCTGCGATTTATTTGAATGTATTATGCAAGCTTCTTCACCATACTCTTCTTCAATAGTTTCAAAAACTTTATCGGCTTTTTTCTTGGAGGAAACAAATACCAGAACTTTACTATACTCATTTCTGTCGGTAAGTAAATAGCTTAGTAAATTAATTTTAGTAAAAAAGTTTTTTACAGGATAACATTGCTGTTCAATATTATCAAGCGGTGTTCCGCTAATCGCAATTGAAACTTTGTCTGGCAAAACAAAAAATTCATCAATTATGGTATCAATTTCTGAGGTCATAGTTGCCGAAAACATAATGTTTTGACGGCGCTCTTTTAATAAATCAAAAATATTTATTATTTGAGGGCGAAAGCCGAGATCCAGCATTATATCAACTTCATCGATCACTAATTTTTTAATTCCATTCAATTGCAAAACGCCAGATACAGCTAAATCATACAATCGGCCTGGTGTTGCAACAAGAATATCAGTACCCTGAGCAACAGCCTGCTTTTGTGTATTAATATTTGTTCCTCCGTAAACACCTAATGCACGGATATTCATGTATGTTGTAAGTTGTTCAATATTCTCAACAACCTGCAAAACCAATTCGCGCGTAGGTACTAAAATTAAAACTCGTGGATTAAGCTGCTTTGAAAACTTTAAGCCGTTTAATACTGGAAGCAAATATGCAACTGTTTTTCCTGTCCCGGTTTGCGCTATACCAACCATATCTTTTCCTGAATTAATTACAGGAAAAGCCTTTTCCTGTATTGGTGTTGGTTTATCAAATCCCAATTCGACAACTGCATTATTTAGCTGTTTGTTAAGCTTAAAATCTTCAAATGAATTCATCAATAACTATTTTTTTGTAAAGGTAATATTTATCGTCAATATGATTATGGAGATAAAGAATCAAAAAAATTAACGGAAAGTTTTAGGTTTTCCATACCACTTTTTCTGTTTTTTATTTCGGGCAGGTTTCGGTCTTGCATGACCCTGCGTTCCTCTTCCGTGTTGTTGTTTTGGTTTTGGTTCGGGATTGTGGTCCGTTAAAGGAAAAGGATGATCATCAATTACTGTGATCGATTTAGAAATCAATTTTTCAATATCTTTTAAATATGGTTTCTCAGTAGCATCGCAAAACGATAATGCGATTCCTTCTGCACCAGCCCTTCCTGTTCTTCCAATACGATGTACATATGTTTCGGGGATATTTGGTACTTCATAATTAATAACACACCCCAGATCATCTACATCTATTCCGCGTGCAGCAATATCTGTTGCTACAAGTACACGAATGGTTTGTGCCTTAAAATTTGCTAATGCGCGTTGCCTCGCATTTTGTGATTTATCACCATGGATTGCTTCTGCTTTAATATTTTGCTTCGATATAACTCTGACTACCTTATCGGCTCCGTATTTTGTGCGTGTAAATACTAACGCAGTTTTAATATTTTTGTCTTTTAAAACTTCCACCAATAAAGCGTTCTTTTTCCCTTTATCGGTAAAATAAACGTATTGCTTTATTAAATCAACCGTCGAAGAAACAGGCGTAACCGATATCTCTTTTGGTTTATACAATATTGTACTTGCCAGCTTAACAATTTCAGGAGGCATTGTGGCTGAAAAGAAAAGCGATTGTCTTCTTTTTGGTAATACAGCTAACAACTTTTTTACATCATGAATAAAACCCATGTCCAGCATTCGATCAGCCTCATCCAATACAAATATTTCAACATCACGTAAACTAATAAATCCTTGATTCATGAGATCTAATAACCGACCTGGAGTTGCAACTAAAACATCGACTCCACCTTGCAATGATGATGTTTGTTTATTTTGTTTAACACCGCCAAAAATAACTGTACAGTTTATTTTTGTATGTCTCCCGTAAGCTTTAAAACTTTCCCCAATCTGGATAGCTAGCTCCCGTGTTGGTGTAACAATCAGACTCCTTATTTTTCTTTTTTTACCGTAATTTCTATTTGCATCTAATAATTGCAAAATAGGAATTGCAAATGCAGCAGTTTTCCCTGTTCCAGTTTGTGCACAACCCAATAAATCAGTCCCATGTAAAATGATCGGGATAGATTGCTCCTGTATTGGAGTTGGAATTGTATAGCCTTCTTCATCTATTGCTTTTAAAATAGGTTCTATAATATTTAATGACTGAAATAACATATTAAATTTGAGTGTTGAGATGTAAAATTCTTCTTCTTTGTCAGGCTTACAAAACACTGACTTTGAATTTAAAGTTCTTGTGCAGTAAATTATTGATTTTTAATTTAGGGCAAAGATACTTCTTTCTTTTTAAATGAGCTTTTTATGAATGCAAGCTTTAAATTAATGATGAATTAGGCTCAAAATAGATTTTATTCTTTTCGGCGTTTGAGTAATCTAAAAATCTCTTTAATTTTTGGAAAAATACCTTTTTCTTTTTGTTGGATAAATTTCAATAAAATATTTGAAAATTCCGGAGTTCTTAAATATCCGAACGATTTGTGTGGGTTTTTCTCATTCTCAATCTCGTAGTTGTTATTTACTATAAAATCTACGGCTTTAACTCCTGACTTATTTTCATCAAAATCATCTTTTAAACTGTAATTAATGGCAACCACATCTTCAAGATCCGAAAGATTATACCATTTTTGAACTCCTGGAGGCGTCTTTAGTTTATAATCATCGTTTAAAACTACCTTTTGCTCCAGTGCAATTTTACTTCTAACAAAAGGTATTCCCAGTGGAGAACCAATTGTTGTATATGTATTAATTTTAAGTTTAGGTAAATTGAATGTAAGTATATCAAAAGCAATAATTGACCCCATACTGTGAGCAATTAGAAAAATATCGTCGTTCCTGTATTTTTGCAAAATATCAATTACTCTATTTCGAATCTGATCACGTGCTAAAATAAATATTCCATCAGATGTAATCATATTATTTAAATAATATGCTTCCAGGTCTTTAAAATATCCATGAATTATTGTGTCAGGTATAAATGAATAATTTATAGTCATATCTTCATTCAGGAATATTTTATCGGCAGTCTCATCATACCAATCTAATATTTTCTTTCTTAAATCATGATTTACATTTTTACTAATTTCTTTTCCCAGTACATATTTTTCGTTTAAGTATAAAGGATGTTTTTCGTCAGTTATCGTTTCGTCCAGCGGTTTTTCATGCAATATATCGGCCCAATAGATAAGTTCAAATTTAGGAAGTTCAACATTCTGACCTGAATTTTTTAAGCCTTCCTGCATGGACTCTTTCCACCAATTTTGAAGTGTTTCTTTCGATGGTTTATTTCCTAATCCATGAATACCAATAATTACTTTTGCCATTAATCTACTATTATAAAAATTTATTTATCGTAAAATTCTAATTGATTTTTAATCCATTTAGCCCGGTCAGTAGTAATTCCATCTACGCCCATATCAAACAGGCTTTTGGCTTTTTCAGGATTATTTACTGTCCATGTATACAAAACTAATCCGACAGATTTTGTTTTTTCAACAATTGCTTTATCAGCTATACTTCTTTCCGACAAATCTAATCCCTGAAAATTATATTTAATCGCTTTTAAAATGATTTTATGAATTGAAGGATAAAAGAATTTGCGAATTCTGTGGCTGTCAAAATCCTGTATCCATAAAACTGAATATTGTGGAAGCTGTTTCTTTACTTCAATAAGAGTACTTAATTTAAAACTTATTATTTCTATTTGCTTTGTCTGTAATGCCGAATCGTCAATCACATTTTTAAGATATGGAATAATTTTGCGATCACTTTTAATTTCAATAAGTATTTTCTTGCCATTCGGAACGGTACTTAAAACTTCTTGTAGTGTAGGGATTCTCTCCCCTTTATACATTCTGTTTTTATATTTACCCACATCCAACCTTTTAAGCTCCTTCAATTCTGTATTCCTAATCCATCTGAATTTTCGGAAAACTCTCCAGGTATTTGCATCATGAATAACAACTATTTGATTATCTTTGGTTAAACGTATATCCACTTCAACTGCATCTGCTCCATTTTCCCATGCAAGATTAATAGAAGACAGTGTGTTTTCCGGAGCATCGAACGATTCTCCCCGATGAGCAATAATAAATTGATTATCCATTAATTAAAGATATAAAAAAGCTTTAACACTAAATCATTACAATACATAATAAAATTAATATTTAACCTTTGTTAAACTTGCAGAAACAAATTAAGTCAAACTCAAAATCAGATTCCTGCCTAAGCAGGAATAACAAAAAAACAGATATGAAAAAATTAAACTTTATCCTTATTCTGATAGTTCTCACACAATTATCACAGGCACAAAAATCAATTGAAATGAATAAGTGGATGATTACAAATCCACAAAAAATAAATATGCCTGCATTTTCAGATGTAAAAAATATTGAAGGAGATATATTTGAAGCATCTGATTTATTAAGCAAAACCAAAGTTGATTTAAACAACAAATCGCTAAGCTGGAGAAATATTGAAATTGCAACTGATAGTATTGTTTTAAATCAAGCTAATAAAAACAATCTTTTAATTCTTCAGAATTACTTATCGGTTAACCGATGGACAAAGGGTTCATTAAACCTTACACTAAATGCTTTATATGAGGTTTATCTGGATAATGAATTAATAAAAACTAAAGATAAAGGCGACTTAAAAAATAAAAAGATTGATCTCGAACTTAATTCGGGAAACCATCAAATTACAATTAAACTTATCACAGCTGATGAAAATTTAAAATTAGTTGCCAATTTTGAATATGATGATGAATTTGCAGATTGCAATGCTGTTACAGGTTTAAATCCGAAAAGATATTTTACCATTAATGATGTATTGGAAGGCAACAATGTTTCATCAGCTCAAATCTCACCTTCCGGCAAATATGCTTTAATAAATTACTCTGAAGTAATTAACGGCAGTGGAAAAAGCAAGAAATACTCAAAAATATACGATCTGGAAAATCAAAAAAATATTAGTGTACTTCGAAATAAAAATATTTCAAGAGTTAAATGGTTACCAAATTCAGACAAATTATCGTACATAAGTACTTTTGAAGGGAAATCTGAAATTCTGGTTTACAATGTTATTACTGGTGAAGAAAAATCTATTATTTGTGGAATTGAGAAGTTATCGGGTTATACGTGGTCGCCAACTGAGGGATTCATAATATGGTCAGAAAGTGTTACAGCAAAAGAACCCGGTGACTTAAAACGGATTTATGGTTCTGATGATCGTTTACCTTACTTCCGAAACCGATCATTTTTACATAAAACAAATGTAATTTCAGGTGAAACTACTCAGATAACATCAGGAAATTTATCAACTTATCTGGAAGATATTAAACCTGACGGTTCTAAAATACTTATATCGACTTCACGAATGGACTACTCTGAAGTTCCATTTCGCAAACAAAATCTTTATGAAATGGATATTAAAACATTAGAATTAGAGACTGTTTGGGAAGATAAATTATATGGTGGTTCTGCTAAATACTCACCTGATGGAACAAAGCTTTTAGTTGAAGGAGGTCCAGAATGTTTTGGCGATATCGGAGTTAATATCAGTGAAGGAAGAATTCCAAATAGTTATGATAGTCAGTTGTATATTTTTGATTTAGCGACAAAACAGGTTGAACCAATAACAAAAAACTTTGACCCTTCTGTTAATTCGACAAAGTGGATAAATGATAATAAAATATATATTTCTGTTACTGAAAGAGATTATAGAAATCTATATGAGTACGATATTAAATCAAAGGAATTTAGTAAGATAAACTTGTCGGTTGAAATGTTAGGAAGAATTAGTTATGCAAAAAATAAAGATATTGCGCTTTATACAGGGACAAGTATATCGACACCAAGCAAACTTTACAAAATTGATCTGAAAAAGAAAACCAGTTCACAGCTTGCATTTCCACAGAAAGAAAGATTCGAAAATATCAGTTTTGGAAAAACAGAACCATGGAATTTTGTAAATAAAAACGGAACAACAATTTACGGAAGAATATATTACCCGCCGTTTTACGATGAATCAAAAAAATATCCTGTAATTGTAAACTTTTATGGAGGAACTTCTCCTATTGGAAGATCATTTGGCGGTCGCTATCCAGTAAACAATTGGACAACAGGCGGTTATATTGTTTATGTTTTGCAGCCCAGCGGAGCTACAGGTTTTGGGCAGGATTTTTCTGCTCTACATGTTAACGGATGGGGGTTTGATGCCATTGATGATATTATTGACGGAACAAAAAAGTTTCTGGACTCACACAAAAATGCAGACACAGAAAATGTAGGTTGTATTGGAGCATCATATGGTGGTTATACAACTATGTTAATCCAAACCAGAACCGATATTTTCAAAACAGCAATTTCACATGCCGGAATTAGCTCAATTACCAGTTACTGGGGCGAAGGATATTGGGGCTATTCTTACAATACCGGAGCAGCTAAATATAGTTATCCGTGGAACAGAAAAGATATTTTTGTACAAAACAGTCCTGTTTACAATGCAGATAAGTTTCAAAACTCAATTCTCTTATTACACGGAACTGATGATACAAACGTTCCGGTTGGCGAAAGTTTACAGTATTATACTGCATTAAATCTGTTAGGTAAAGATGTAGAACTGATTTTAGTTGATGGACAAAATCATTGGATTGTTGATTACAAAAAACGTATTCAGTGGCATTATACCATTATGTCATGGTTCGACAAAAAACTAAAAGATCAGCCACAACAGTGGGATGATTTGTATCCTGAGAAGAATTTGTAAAACAGATTTAAGTTATTAAATGTCATTATGAGCAAAGCGAAGAATCTTTAAATATAAGAGATTTTTCGCTATGCTCAACATGACCGGTAATTTATAATACTACTTTAGGAACTGTTCTATTTTACTTTTTAATAGCTTCTAAAATATAATCTTCAACTAAATCGAATGGTGAAATTCGTGCTGAATTGTAATAGTTTCCACAATTGAATTCTATAATCAAATCCTGTTCGGGAAAAATGAACATATACTGTTCGCCCCAACCGGCAGCATAAAAACAGCTGTAAGTATTTCCTTCAGCATGAAAGTCGCGAATCCACCATTGATAGCCATAATAACCAGGGTAAAAACTTGTAGCTGTTGAAATATATGGATACTTAGATTCATTAATCCAATCTTCAGAAAGGAACTGTTGTGTTCCCCACATCCCATTATTTAAAAACAAATACCCTATTTTCATTAATTCGCGAGGACGAAGATATAATCCACCGGAAGCAAAAAGTAATCCACTTGAAAAAGATTCCCACAAACCTCCCTGACAATTTAATGGATCAAATAAATATTGATTTCCAAAATCAATCAAGCTCATTCCTGAAGCCTTTTCAACAATTCTACCTAAAACATTTGTTGTTCCACTATTATAAAAAAAACTTGTTCCCGGACCAGAAGTAAGATCTCTTGACAAAACATATGCTGTTGGATCATCACTAACAAATAATTGGGTTATATCATTTCTTGAATCACCATAAGGATATGTAGACTCATCAAAGGCAAGACCCGAAGTCATAGTGATTAAATCGTGTATGGTTAAATCAGCCTTTTCTCCAACCAATATATCGGAATACTCAGGGAAATAATCTATTAGTTTATCATCAACACTATTAATAAATCCTTCATATTCTGCAATCCCGACTAAAACTGAAGTGACACTTTTCGTAACAGATGCAAGATAATGATCAACTTCCCTGTTGTATGTGATATAATCACCATTTGATCCTGGAGGATCATTTGAATACAAATAACCATCGAAATATTCCTCAAATACTAATTTCCCATCTTTTAAAATTAAAATATTATGGATATTGTGATCATTGGTAGAATTAATATAATTCATCATTTCAATTAATGGAGTAACATCCATTGCCAGGTTTTCAGGAATATCGGTTTCCCATCCATCACTTGTTTGTTCCGGTATAGAATACACATAATTTGGACTAATACTCTCTTCTTTGCACCCAAACAATGCTAAAAGAGCAAAAATCCCTGCCAATAAATAGTTTGCCTTTTTCATCTTGTAGTTTTAAGTTAACAAATCAGGTATGAGAAATTCAATCTTAAAAAATCGCCTAATTATTTAGAATTCCTCCTATTATATTTAGATAACCAAAAACCAATATTCCCTATGTGAAAAGAAAAATAATTTAATCCTGTGAAGTTGTCTATCCTTCGATAAACTCAGGATGACAACAATCAATAATTAATTTGTCACTCAAGCCCGTTCAAAAAGTTATTTTTTGTCATCTCCAACCTGATTGGAGATCTCACAATTAATTGTATCACTGCCAAATATGAGATTCCCTTTTTCAAGGGAATGACAGTTATGTGACTTTTTGGATAGACTCTTTTTGATTAGTTTTTAGGTTCTGAGCTTATTTCAATCTCACCGATTAAACGATCATAATCACCGCGAAAATCGTGATAATAAACCAGAATTGTGTATAAGTTTTCGGTTTGTGCGTGATTGCCTTCAATGTATGTAAAATCAGGTTTTCCTTTTTCCATTAAAACATATTGATAATTATAATAACCTTGCTTTAACAGTAATCGACCTTCGTATGCTTTTTGTTCAAAATTATATTGCATTTTATTTTCTTCTGTAAACTCATAATTACTTAATGCGCCCCAGACGTAAATTTCGCCTTGCTGCATCGGAGCATCCATATTAAGAGTAAAATAAACAAAAGAATAATCTGCTTCAGTTTCAGGATACTGGCTTTGTGAAGCATCAATCCTATACAAACCATTCAAATCAGGTTTATAAATATACTCATCGAAAGTTCGGTCCTTGTTGTTAGCCAACTGAAAATGATACATATAATCCATAAAACTTATATTTCTGATATTCTCACCTGCATAATGAATATTTTTGATATTAAAATGATGAAATTCATTTCCCCCTTTGAACTTTAAGTATGTGAAATTATTGAAGGTGAATTCATTTTCCTGTATCATGTCAGGTTTGTCCGGTTGTAAATAATCATACCAACTTCTGTTTTTTAATATGAGAACTTTCAGATTCTGAGCAATATCATAAAATTCATTCTCGAAATAATCAACTTTAATCTCAAGCTCCTGATCATTATAAAAATACGAACCCTGATTCATATTTTGAACAGTAGCCTGTATATTTGTTTTTCGTTCAACAACCATGAAACGTTTTGTAAAAAATATTTCATCGGGATCAGAACCGTTAAAAACCTTCAAAATATAATTTCCTGAAATCATTGGCCGCATATATTCATTTGGCATTTGCAGGCTAAAATGAGTATAGTTTACTGTTGTGTTAAAGGATGACTGATAATCTGAAATCTGATCTTCAAAATAACCATCGATGTATTCGCTTTCGTCAAGATCTGATTGAGTCCAGTCTGAATTACAATGTATAATTGTGTACGAATAATCACTTGTTTCTTCGCCCAAATAATCAAAACTGAGGGTTAAATATTTACGGCTTCCTAAATCCCAAACCGGCCATGACACATCATCATCACCTGAATACATCAGAACAGTTTTTATATTTTCATCATAAATTTTATTATACAGTATTTCCTGACAAAAGGCCGAAGTAAATAAAAAGACAACAACAATCAATAACAATATCTTTTTCATAAACAATTGGTTTGAAACAAAGATAAAAAAATAAGCCAGCAATAACTATGCTGGCTTTTCATCTTAAAACAAATTGTTTTAAGGATATTGATTAGGTATATCTGTTTATTTAATCTTCTTTGTTGTACAAATGAATTCCAAATGGGTTTTTAATATGCTCACGCATTAGTTCAGCCTCATTCTCAGTTAATTCCAACTCATTTTTAATAATATCTCCCGATGAAATAATTCCAACCAAATTATTCGATTCATCAATAATTGGAATATGACGTATTCTCTTCTCGGTCATTACATTTCTTAAATATTTTGTGTCATCATCCATTTTCCCAATAATCAATTGATCTTTTGGGGTCATTAAATTTTCAATTTTTTGTTCTGTTAACGCAATCCCTGAGTTATAACATTTATAAAGAATATCTCTCTCTGAAAGGATTCCCACAATTTCATCATTATCATTTATTACTAATAACGAACCAACTTTTAACTCATCTAATCGTGCAATTGCATCATATGCCGATGTACTTTGCTTTACCGTATAAACTTTATGATTACCCTGATCCTTCTTTTTATTTAAAATTTCCTTTACTAACATAGCCGTTTTAATTTTAATGTTTACAAAGTAAAAATAATAATTTATTCACAACAAATCAATATATGCAGATAATTAAATATTACCCGTTTTGATTAATAAACTTATCAATTCCGATTGCAGCCTTATGTCCATTAGCAATACCATGAATTACATCCGGTCCCTGAATAATATCTCCTCCAATAAACAACCATTTTGCTCCTGTCTGGAAATATTCATTAACCTGGATTCTGCCACGCTGATCAAACTTAATCTGATCACGAGTTTCCTTGCTAATATATTCAATATCCATTCCCTGACCAATTGATTCTACAATCATATCAGCTTCAAAGAATTTCGTGTTTTTCTCATCAAATTTTGGACTAAATCGTCCGCTTTCGTCAAATACAGACAAACATTTCTGAACATGTAATCCTTTAACTTTATCGTTCTCAATTTCGATAGATGTTGGGCCCCAACCCGGATCAATTATTGCTTTTTCTTCTCTTGCCTCAACAACTTCTTCTCTATCTGCAGGCATTATATCTTCCGATTCTAATGAAGTAGCTGTCGTATCAACTTTACCAAATTTATTATTTTGCAAGCGGGCAAGCGAACGTGTAATATCCATTGCAACATTACCACCACCAATAACAATAATTTTTTCTGATACTTGTATTTCTTTACCTAATGAGATTTCTCTTAATAAGTCAGTTGCAAAAAATACATCTTTATGATCTGAACCCGGGATTCTTGTACTTCTTCCAAGATGTAATCCTGTACCTGCAAATACTGCATCATAGTCTGTTTTTAACTTATCTAAAGTAATATCAGTTCCAATATTTACATTGTATTCTATTTTAACACCAAGGCTCAAAATGTAATCAATATCTTTATCGATTTGATCGTAAGGCAATCTATACTCAGGAATTCCATAACGCATCATTCCACCAGCTTCTGGCAATTTTTCGTAAATAGTACATTCATATCCTATTAATGAAAGATAATAAGCAGCAGATAATCCAGAAGGACCTGAACCTATTATTGCTACTTTTTTGCCATTATTTTCAACATTCTCGGAATTTAAAATTTCCTTATATTTCTCTGATGGATTTTGATCAGCTATATATCGTTTCAACCAACGAATTGATAAAGGATCGCCGTTATGACCAACCGAACAAACTTCTTCGCATTTATGAGTACAAATTCGTCCACATATTTCAGGCAATGGATTTGTATCATATAAGATTCGTAAACCTTCTTCTAAATCATTATTTCTAATTGCACTAATATATTCAGGAATTCCCATATGAGCAGGGCATGTAGCAACACAAATTCCACATTCAACACATCTGTCGGCTTCTTCTTCTGCTTGCTGTTTTGAGTATCCTGTTACAAACTCAATAAATGATTTATCTCTGTCTTCAGCATGAAGTTCCGGCATATGAACTCTTTTTGTTCCGTAGAACTCATAATTACCTTCAGGCTTCTTCCATCCTTTCTCATTGTCATCCCATGATTTTTTATCAACACCCGGAATAAATCTAAAATCATCGGCATCTTCACTAACCCATGTATATTCATTCGATAAAGTTAATGAACCGGTAGTACAAATATCAACACATAAAGCACACCAGCAACATCTTCCATAATCAACCATGGGCCTTAATCCACTATCACCATCTTTTGTCTCAATTCCATCCACAGGAACCAAATCGATAGCTTGATTTTCGCAAATATCTTCACAAGTTCCGCAACCAATACATGTTTCAATATCGTTTTTATGAAATCCACGATATCTTTCAGCTCCTGGCCTTTCATTTAGTGGATCTTTAACAGTAACGGGATCTTTAGTAATATTGCCCCAGGCTATGAATGGTGTTAATATATTTTTCAAACTCATATCTATTGTTTATTCGATTATTTGTTTATTTGATTATTCGAAGAGTTTTTATTTCTGGTCAATTGAGCTTCTTTCAATTTATTTAGCTTATTACCAATTTCTTCAATTAATAATCTTTCTTTATTTAAAATTTCTTTAGCCAGTTTACGTGACACCTTCCATACATCAAGTTTCTCAAACGAATAAAGTCTCATAATTTCTTACTTTTCTACAATCATCAAATGACCAAATACACAAATCATCAATATTTATCGTTCAATTTCAGGTGGACAGGTTTGTAATGAAACCATAATTGAATGCACATCTGCAATATTTGCATTAATCAACATTTTTTCTAAAAGAGAAACCGCATGCGTATAACTTGGTCCTCTCAAATTTATTCTTCTTGGATACTTAGAACCATCAGAAACCATATACATACCATATTCTCCACGAGATGATTCAGAACGTTGATATGTTTCTCCTTTCGGAATTTCCCAGTGTAAAACATTAGGCGTTGTTGCTCTTATATCTCCTTTCTCAGGGATCTTTGCTAATATTTGTCTTATTAAATCAACGGTTGTAATTAAATCATGCTTTCGAATCACATTTCTGGTATAAATATCAGAATCGGTAGCTACAAGCGGTTCAAAATCAAGTTCTTTATATTTAAGATAAGGATAATCTTTTCTTACATCACGATTAAAGCCTGCAGCACGAGCATTAGGACCTACAATTCCGTACTTACTAACCCATGAAGGATCGATAACACCAACACCGACAGTACGTTTTTTAAATATCGAATTATTAAAAATAAGATTTTCAATTTTTCCAACAAATTCTTCAATCCCTTTCAGGTTTTCCTCCATACGTTCTTTAAAACCGTCAGGTAAATGTCCTCTTACACCACCAGGAATAATAAACATATGATAAATTCGTCCACCTGTAAGTTCTTCAAATCTATCAAGAATCAAATCACGAAGATACATACCCCATTGTCCTCCGAGCCCAAGAGATAGTGTAGAAGCTTGCCCAGGAACAGTCCTCAATAGTACTTGTAATCGAGCCATTTCCAATACTAATGTCCTTAGCCACAATGCTTTTTCAGGAATTTCAATATCAGTTAAATTCTCGATACTTGCAGCCAATACATATTCATTAGAATCTGCCTCAGGAACACACATTCGTATACAAGTAGGAAAACATTGAATGTATAATCTACGCTCCATCAACTTCTCGAAACCACGGTGCAAATATCCAACATGAGTTTTTGCCTCAACAATTTCATCACCACTTAGAGTTAACTCAAGTGACATATTACCGGTTACTCCAGGGTGATTAGGCCCTTGCCATATTTTCGTATATTTTTGTGATGATAAATCAACAATAGGATTCCCGTTTTTGTCCAATTCGGGATATTTTGATCTATCAGCCTGCATACTAAAAAGTTTATTATTTTTCTTCATCCGGATATAGCTTTTTCTTCATGTATTCAGCAGGATCATTTGACTTTCTTCCTTCTCTTGGGAAGAATGTTTCTTCTGCATATTTCAATGTATCAAAATCTCTTCGGTATGGAGGAATATCATCCCATCCTTCAAGAATAAACTGTTCATCTACTCTTGGGCTACCTGGAAAATCGATTCCAAACATTTCTTTTAATTCTCTCTGATAAGTTGCTACATGTTCCCATAAATGATGAGCAGTGTCCATTGTAGCCGTACCTCTATCAATATAAGTTCTTATACCAATGTCAATTCTTTTATCAGGGTTATTTAATATATATGTCAATTGAAATTTCTCATCTTCAATCCAATCAACAGCTGTTAATAATACAAAATGCGAAAAACCTTCTATATTCTTTAAATGTGTAATTAAAGAAACTGTTAGTTCTTTCTTACAAGTCAGAAAATTTAGATTCTTGTCTTGCTTAACAATATCTGTTATCTCAAATCGCTTTTGTATATCGTCAAATATATTATCCATTATTTGTTTATTTGTTTATTCGGTTATCTGGTTATTTGTTAAATCACCAAATCATCAATTTTAATTATTTTTACCCCTTTTTAATTGAGCTTCTTTTAACTTATTAAGTTTATTCCCTATTTCTTCAATTAAAGGTCTTTGGTTATTTAAAACTTCCTCTTTAATATATTCTAAATCATTTGCAACAATAAGTTGATTAAGAATTTCTAATAAACTTCCGAATGCTATTTCCGTAAATCGGGCTTGTTCTATACCTGATTTTCTCGAACTACCTTCAGCTATATTAGATGAAACAGAAATAGATGCCCTCCTGATTTGAGATGTTAACCCAAATTTTTCATTATCAGAAAATCCAGCACTAATCTGATAAATATTTTTGGTTAACTTTCTTGATAATTTCCACACATCAAGTTTCTCAAATGAATAAAGTCTCATAGCTTTTGTTTATCAACTTATTTGTTTATCTGTTTATTTTCAATTCATCAAATAAACGAATAACCAAATAATCAATTATTTACCAATTATAGTCAGGCATATTCCAATCCTTAATAATTTTTTTCTGATTAGCCTTATACCAATCAAATTTTTCAGCGTATTCGTTTGCACCTTCCGCGCGCCCGGCTTTTATTCTTTCTTTCAATTTATTAAATCCGGCAAGTAATGCCTCAGGGCGTGGCATACATCCGGCAACATATACATCAACAGGAATATAATAATCGACACGGTTGATGGTGTTGTAACTATCATAATACATTCCTCCGTTAATGGTACAGCTACCCAGAGCAAGAACATATCTTGGGCTTTGCATTTGTTCGTAAGTTCGAATAACCCTCTTTAATGTTTTTACCGCTAAATATCCTGAAATAATTATAACGGAAGATTGTCTTGGCGTTGGCCGCATCTGTACACCAAAACGAAAAGCATCAAATCTTGGAGTCATTAAAGGAGGAATCTCAATACTTCCACATCCTGTTCCAAAACCAAGAACCCACAAAGATTCTGCCCTCGCCCAATTTAAAAATTTTTCAACAACTTTGTTTTTGGGATCTCTAACTTCCGGTTTTTGATCGCAGAAATAATCATTTAAAGGATCTATTTCAAACTTTACTCCGTCAGGTCCTGTAACAGTTCTTTTCTCATTTTCTTTGGCAAGAAATTTATCCTCTTTATTATTTGAATTATTATTGTCAGACATTATTTGACTTTTTTGTAATTTTTAAATGAAAATAATTATTGCTAAGATTCCTATAACCAAAGGAACTTTTAAAAACCATGTTACTGATTGCTCTATTCTGAATCGTGGAAAAACAACACCAACAAAAACAGACCAGAAATAAATAAAGAATGTTTTCACAATAAACTCAATCCAGTTTGTTGCTCCTCCAAAAAATAAGTTCATAAATAATGCAGCTTCAATTACATGTAAGATTGCGCCATTAGTTCTTAATACTCCAAGGAATGAAGAATGATACTCTGTTGGAGGCCCAATAGGAATTTCATTTGGAGCTTTTACCAGATTAAAAGGAGCATGCCTGAACGCACCCAATAGTGCAAGCATAGCAGCAACAGTAGCTAAGGGATTCGTAAATAAAGTCCAATTCAAAATGCCACCTTGTTGAGCGGCAACTATTTCGGATATTGAAAGCGTTTGATACTGAATAGCTATAGAAATGACAGCTAAAGTCATTGGTATCTCTACAGTTGTAAATTGAGCTAAACCTCTGCTGATACCAATTACCGAATTAGGATGTCCTCCTTCACCAGCTCCCAAAGCCATTCCAAGCATTCCAAAAAACTGAAAATATAAAATCAGAACTAAATCACCCGCCCATGAGAAATTACTAAAATAATCTGATCCGTAAATTAGCGGAATAAATAAAAACATACCAACACCTCCTCCTAAACGGAAAACAGGTCCTAAGTAAAACATAACTCCATGAGTTATTGAAGTACGATTTGCATATAACTTAATAAGATCCAACCATGGTTGACGAAAAGGTATTCCATAGCGGCCAGCTAATCTGGCAACAATTTTTCGAATTGTTACACTCATTAACATACCCCAGTTCAGGACAATAAACAATCCTAAAAGTGTATATAATAGCTTTATAATAATGTGATTCATAGTTTATTATATTTTTAAAAAGCAATAAAATATATGATTAATATATATAT
>JAHOYT010000052.1 GCA_019038645.1 Bacteroidales bacterium | reverse complement strand
ATCTTCAAACCACATAAAACATTTATATGTTTTTCCTTCTTTGGGATCATAAATTGTTCCGTCAACCCATTCCTTGTCTTTTTCATCATAATTAAATGATTTTAATAATTGTAATCCAAGAATAGGTCGCGATTGTAATTCCGGTTCAGGATTTTCATCATCCACTTTAGCTGTACCATCTTCTTCATTTGGTTCATCCAGCCATTTAATATCCCCGTAATATTTTCCGTTTTTGGCTTTGAAAATTTTTATCTGAGAATCGCCATCCTGAGTTAACCAGTAACCCAGCACATTATCGGCATCCTGAGCAAATAAATCAGGAGACAAAAATACTGTCAATAGAAGAGTAATAAAAAATAATTTAGCTTTCATATTCAATAGTTTTAGTTTTTAGTAATTGGCAAGATAATAAATTTTAGAAAATATTTATTAATCTATAGATATAAATTAGTACTCCTAATCATAAAAATAATCATCTAATGTCCACGAACAAGCAGTAATTAATTCGTTAACATTAAATGCTGCTTTATTAAACTCACGAATTAGCTTCATTATTTCTCCGGCACGTTTATCATCGGAGAATTGCATAAATATGGCAGTATTATATCCGGGCCATACAGCTGTATTAAATCTGGGATCACCTTTGACGCTTCTTGCCGTTACCTGATCAGCTATCTGATAATCTTTTATATTATTTTCTTCAAGCAATTTTATTAACGGCTCTCTAACACTTACATTACAAGTTACATATAACATTTTCATTTTAAAACAATTATGAATTAGAAATTCTTAGTTCGCATCTCGTTTATGAACGATACTATAAATTGTTGGCACTAATATTAGTGTTATTATTGTTGAGAATAATAATCCGCCAATAATTGTAACTCCTAAAGGCGAGTACATTTCGTGACCCATTCCTTTACTTAATGCCATTGGCAACATTCCAAGCATGGTTGTGAACGATGTCATTAATACCGGACGCATTCTTGAACGACCTGACTCAAGAATTGCTTCAGTTAATTTGTATCCCCTTTTTCTTAATAAATTTGTATAATCAACCAGCACAATACCGTTATTTACAACAATCCCCATAAGCATAATAATACCAATAAAAGTTGTAACACTTAAGGTTAATCCTGTGACAAAAAATGCAAGTATAATTCCGATAACTGTAAAAGGGATTGCAAACATTATTATAAACGGATCCCGGAAGGATTCGAACTGGGCGGCCATTACCATATAAACCAGCAAAACACCTATTATTAATATCAGATATAAATCGCCGAACGATTCTTCCTGTTCAACCAACTGTCCGGCTATATCTACATCAAGATTGTCAGGGATTTCCATTTCGTTTAATATATTATCCACCTTTGTTGCCGCATCTCCAAGCGAAATACCGTCAAGTGCAGCCATTACTTTAACTATTCTTTGCTGTGATTTATGATCAATAACCAATGGAGCGGTTCCGATTTTTATTTCTGCGATAGCAGAAACAGGTATCTGTGATCCTCTTAAATTGGTAATCATTATATTCTTTAAACCTTCTATATTCCGACGATATTCCGGTGCATACCGTATGTTAATTTTATAATCATCTCCTGATTCGGTATAATTTCCTGCTGCTGCACCAAAAATACTATGTCTGATCTGTAATGCAATCATGGCAGTATTCAATGCCATTGAAGAAGCTTTTTCTTTATCAATATCAATCTGAATTTCCATTTTACCATCGTCAATAGTGGTCTGAATATCAGTAAGACCACCCACTTCCGTTAGTTTATCATATAATTCTCTTGCAAAATTATTGATTTCCTCATAATTAATTCCTGTAATTTCTACTTCAACTGGTTTAATACTTCCCGTTATTACTTCAGAAATAATACTCCCTGCAGTCACATGAAACTTATCTATTTCAGGTATTTCGGCTACTCTGTGTCTTAAAACATCGCCTATTTCTTTCGCGGTTCGATCTCTGTGGTCGGGCAAAATTAAATGTGCAAGAACAGTACTTATGTTTTTTCCCTCTGAAAATCCTACTGATTTAAGAGTGCCACCATCGGTCTGACCTGTAATTGAAGACAATGAACCAGGAACCATTTCAGGAACTTCTTCGGTAAAAATCTCCATTACCTGTTGTGCAATCCGGTCTGTTTCTTCAGCACTTGTGCCAACTTCTGTTTCAAAAACAAGAACCAGGTCTCCGGCATCAAATTCCGGAATATAATCTGATCCAAGATTTTTTCCTAACATTATGCTTCCTGCTAAAAGTAGCAGGGCAATAAAAACAGTAAATACTTTATGATTTAATGACCAGCTTAATATTTTTTTATACCTTGTTTCCAACGAAATAAATATTTTTTCGGTTCGTGTAAAAAACCATGATCTTTTTTTCTCTTTATCCTTATTTTTAGCCTCCTTCAGTAGTTTAGATGAAATCATTGGTGTAAGCGACAATGAAGTAAGCAACGATGCTACCATAGTAACCGAAGTAATAATTGCTAATTGCTTAAACAACAATCCTACAACTCCTCCAACAAAAATCATTGGAACAAAAACCATTAGTGTTGTTAATGTTGATGCTGTTATTGCTGTTCCCATTTCACCAGACCCAAAAATGGCGGCTTGTTTTGGTTTCGATCCCTGTTCAATGTGCTGTGTTATATTCTCCAGGACAACAATTGCATTATCAACGACCATCCCTATTGCAATTACAATCGCCATTAACGAAAATATATTAATAGTAAAATCAATAATGAACATCACTATAAATGCAACTATTATGGAAAATGGTATCGTGATAAATACTATTAAACTTGATTTCCATTCCCGTAAAAATGCAAAAACAACCAATATGACAAAGAATAAAGCCCACCATAATGTTTTCGTAAGATTATTTATCGATTGAACTATTAATTCATCTGTATTCAATATCTCAAAAACATCCATATCACCGGGGAGTTCCTTTTCTATCTGATTCATTTTATTCCGGACTGCATTTGCAACCTCCAGCGTATTTACCCCGGATTGTTTCTGAATTAATAATGCGACTCCAAGACCATTTTTTGATCGCGCAAATTCGTCTTTTTCTCTGTAACCATCTTTTATATTTGCTATATCTTTTAATCTTATAATTCTATTATTGAAATTTATAAGTACAATATTTTCTATTTGTTCTAAACTCTCAAATTGTCCGGGAACCTTTACTGCAAAATCATTATTACCAACTTTAATATTTCCTCCAGGCACTGTTATATTCTCAGCCTGAAGAATCATAGCAATCTGGCTAATGGATATTCCATATGCTGATATTTTTTTAGGATCAACATTTATCTTTATTTCTCTTTCCGGCTGACCAATATAAACAACAGACCCTACGCCTTTTATTTTTTGTAATGGCCCTGCAACCTCATCTTTTATAATATTATTAATTCCATAATAATTTTCGGTAGCTGTAACGCCATAAACCAGTATTGGGAATAATGAAGAATTAATTTTATAAATAATAGGATTCTCTGCTTCATCCGGCAATTTTCTCTTTGTCAATTCCAACAAATCTCTGGCATCGTTAGCAGCATCTGTTGTATTTGTTCCCCACTCAAACTGAAGAGAGATAAACGAAACATTCTCCTGAGAATTTGATTTTATCTCTCTCAGGCTTTGCGTTCCGGCTAATATTTCTTCAATTGGTTTTGTTACTTGTTGCTCAACTTCACCTGCCGATGCTCCGGGATATATTGTCATTATTGTTAAAGAAGGAATCTCCATTTCGGGCATTATATCCAAAGGAAGCCTTTGTAATGAGATCGTTCCAAATAATAAAACAGCAACAAAAACCATTGCGGTTGCAATTGGTCTGTTTACGGTTGTTTTAGGCAATTTCATATTTATCCAATTTCTTTTTTAACACAATTTTTATTTGTTTTTTACAATGACCTGCGTTCCGTCGTTCAGCTTGGTTTTCCCGGCTACGGTTATTGTAACACCAGACTCTATCCCTTGCACAGCAATATTATTATCAATTGTATATATCCGTTTAACAGGAATTTTTTTTGCTATACTATCCGTAATACAAAAAACAAAATCATTCCCGGTTCCAGGCTGTCTGTAAATTGCTTCAGCAGGAATAAAAACTGCTTTTTGTATTGGAAGCTCAATACTTACTTTTGCATACATTCCAGGTTTAATAAGGTAATCGCTATTTTTAATTTGAATACTTGCTTTTGCTGTACGCGAAATTGTTGAAAGGATAGGATCAATTTTCACAATACTACCTTCATAAACTTTTTCGGGATAAGCATCAAATATTAATCCTGCCTTTTGTCCTTTGTGAATTTTAGATAAATCCTTTTCGTTTACATCAATCTCTACATTGAGTATATTAAGCTGCATTAATTTAACTATTCCGGAGGTCATTGAATATCCGGGTTTCAAGCTCGGCGCGA
Organism: Bacteroidales bacterium; assembly: GCA_019038645.1. GTDB lineage: Bacteria > Bacteroidota > Bacteroidia > Bacteroidales > UBA12077 > UBA12077. Next base: position 45,732 of record JAHOYT010000052.1, on the reverse strand, counting down.
AAAGATAATTTTCTCCTTCGTTCACAATATAATCAACTACAGTTCCGGAAAAAGGAGCCCTTATTTCTGAATTTTTTTTCATCATCTCTGTTTTTGCCACTGATGCTTCATATCTGGCTTTTACATGATCAAAATCCTGTTCGCTTAAACTTCCTTTTTCCCGTAATCTGGAAACTCTTTCAAAATCTTTTTGCAATGTATTTCTTTCGATAAGAGCCTGTGCATACAACTCTGATGATAATTCAACCAACAATTCTCCTTTATTAACTCTTTCGCCTTCCGCAAAATGTACTTTTTCTATCCTACCAGGAATTGCGGTCCCGAGATTTGCTTCTTTATTTGCAAATGCGGTACCCGCGAAATCCAGGCTTGAACTAAACTCTTTTTCAAAGGATTTAGTAACGGTTACCGGAATTTTTATTTCGGCTTGTTTTATTTTGCTTTTTTGCTCTTTACATGAAATTGTAAAAACTATGATTGCTAAAAAAATAATATTCCTTTTCATTGCTGTATGATTTAATTTCTTAATTGTCCCGAAACCCTTAAAATTTCAGATTCACATAATTTATTTTCTGTTTTTGCATCAATAAATTCTGAATATGCATCCTGCCACATGGTTTGTGCTTCAAGCAAATCTTTTGTTTTTAATACTCCTTCTTCAAAACTATTTTTTGTAATTTTTAAATTTTCCTCGGCCTGTTGTAATGATATTTCTGTCATTTCAATTTTTTTCAGGGATTCTGAATATTTAAATAAGATTTGCTGAACTTCAAGAGTGATTAATTCTTTTGCTTCCTCTAATTGTATCTTAAATGATTTAGTTTTATGCCGGGTTGCATTTACAGTATGTTTTCGGTCACCCCAATGATAAATTGGAACATTAACTACTACACCAACATTCCAATCGCCACCAAATTCTTTTTCAAATCCATTGTAAGGATTCGGGTTAGTAAATAAATAATTCGCAGTTAATCCTATGTTCGGCAGGTATCTTGATTTAATAATTTTTTCCCCTGACTCGGCTATAGCTATTAAATTATTTACCATATCAATTTCAGGTCTGTTATTTAAAGCCATATCGGCCATTCTGTTTTCGTCGGGAAGTTCTACGTTAACAGTTATAGAATCAGACAGTACGATAAGCGTGTCCAGCGGAAATCCAATTGTTTGATTTAATGCCATTTGAGCAAGTTTTACGCCGTTACCTGCTTTTAAATGTTTAAGCCCTATTTCATTATATTTTACTTTTGCTTTTAGTAAATCGTTATAAGTAATAATCCCTTCCTCATATATATTATCTAAATCGATAATCAATCTTTCGAGCATTTCCATATAAATGCTGGTCAATTTAACCTTTTCTTTTAGTGAAACTACCTGCCAGTATCTTTTATCAGTTTCAATAATAACTTCTGTTTCTGTTAAATTCTTTTTAGCATCAAACAATTCTTCACCGTACATTGCAAGATTATTCAGCTCTTTTATTTTTCCACCCATATAAACAGGTTGAGTTAAACCAAAATTCATTAAAAATATGTTGTTCAGATCTAAGCTGGCTTCATCAGCAGGCAAATAAGCATAGTTTTCGAATAACGGATTCCCATTTGCATCCAACGCAATACTTCCGTCAGGATTTAAAACAAATGTTTCGTCGAGTAAATCGGGATTTGTTCCAAGTATAATTTGGTTAATTTTACCATTGGTTATAACATCGGAGGGAACTACCGGTAAAAATACATTTTCGCTAAACAGGCTAATTTCCTTGTTTGTTCGTATGTAACCTCCGGTAAATCCTATTCTTGGATAATACTGTGTCTTAGCAGATTTATGAATAGAATTCATCATTAATTTATTTTCATCTGCTATTTTGATTTTTTTATTATGTTGCAAAGCCATTTGTCTGCAATCTTCCAGAGTAAATTTTTTATCCTGCGCAAACAAAAGCCCCGAAGTAAAAACTAATAATATTAATAATTTTGTCCTCATATTTACCTTATTTAACCATTCCATAAAATATTATCTGAAGAATTTCATCAAGATTTTCCTCAAGGTGATCAAGATTTATATCCTCATCAATTAACAAAGAACTTTCCAGTCCTTTAAGAAAGGTAACCAACGCTATGGCTGCAAACTTTGTATTTCTGACTTTAAATATTCCCTGATTCACACCTTCTTCCAGAATCTTTTTTATGGTTTGTTGTTCTTCCTTATCATATTTTTTTCTGATTCTTTCAGTAAATGCCAGATTCCCCAGATAATCATTTTTTAATGCCTGATAAAAATTCACCATTTCTTTAAGGTACCTCATTCGGATTAGCACATAGTTCCTTATTTTATCTTTCGGATTGTCCTTTACACTAATCACCTTTTTTTCAAGCTCAAGACTTAGCTCGTGCGCCTCCTGTTTTACAACTGCTTCGAAAACTTCCTCTTTGCTTTTAAAATAATAATAAATTGAACTCTTTGCCATTCCGGCTGCAAAAGCAATGTCTTCCATGGTTGCTTTTTTAAATCCGAATTTGCTAAAAACGCCCGAGGAAACACTAACAATTCTATGCCTGATATTTTTTTGTTTTTTTAGAATATGCTCCTTTATCATTTTTCGAATATTTTGGTTCTATATTCCAAAAATACATCAAAAAAAGCAACAAGCAACATCTTCGACTATTTTTTTCTAAAATTCGATTATTCCTGAATCAAATACGAAGTAGCTAAATACCTGTATTTTTTGTTTGAAAAATTGTTAAGTCGAAGTTTTACGCCAAAGTATAATCAAGTTGTTTTTTCTCCAGATCAGCTTTTACAATTTTAATTTTAACAACATCGCCCAACTGGTAGGTCTTTTTATTTCTTTTTCCAATAATGGAATAATCATCTTCGTCAAAGAAATAGTAGTCATCATCCAATTCACGAATATGGACTAATCCCTCGCATTTACTTTCGTTAAGCTCAACATAAAAACCCCACTCTGTTACGCCTGAAATAATGCCTTCGAAATCGTCTCCAACATGATCTTTCATAAACTCAACCTGTTTGTATTTTATTGATGCCCGTTCTGCCTCTGCAGCTCTTTTCTCCCATTCAGAAGCATGCTTACACATATCCTCGTACTGATCTTTATTCTTACTTTTTTCTCCGTTTATGTAATCGGTTAACATGCGATGAACCATCATGTCAGGATAGCGACGAATTGGTGAAGTAAAGTGTGTGTAAAAAGGAAATGACAAACCATAATGACCCACATTTTTGGTAGAATATACTGCTTTTGCCATTGAACGAACTGCTAGAGTTTCAATTACATTTTGTTCCTTTTTTCCCTGAACCTGATCCAGCAAATCATTTATTGATGTAGTAATATTTTTGTGTCCCGATGTATTTATTGAGTATCCAAATCGCTGAATAAATTTTGAGAATTTTTCCAGTTTTTCCGGATCCGGCTTATCATGAATTCGATAAACAAATGTTTTAGCTTTTTTGCCTTTCTCAACCTTTCCAATAAATTCTGCCACCCGCTTATTTGCCATAAGCATAAACTCCTCAATAAGCTGATTAGATTCTTTATTTTCTTTGAAATATACTCCTAATGGCTTTCCTTTTTCATCAATATTGAATTTTACCTCAACCCGTTCAAAAGAAATTGCTCCACTTTTGAATCTTCGTGTGCGAATTTTTTGCGCTAAACTATTTAACAGAAGCAATTCATCTTTAAATTCTCCATTACCACCTTCAATTATTGCCTGTGCTTCTTCGTAATCAAATCGTTTATCTGAATTTATTACAGTTCTTCCAATCCACTGATCCAGAATATCAGCGTTATTATCTAGTTCGAAAACAATACTATAGCAAAGTTTTTCTTCATTTGGTCGTAAACTACAAACCATATTCGAAAGCTTCTCGGGAATCATTGGAACAACCCGATCGACCAAATAAACCGAAGTTGCACGTTTAAAAGCCTCATTTTCAACTATTGAATCTGGAGTTACATAATGTGTTACATCTGCAATATGAACCCCAACCTGCCAGCTACCGTTACCTAATTTTTGTAATGATAAGGCATCATCAAAATCCTTTGCATCGGCCGGATCAATAGTGAAAGTAGTAACATCCCGAAAATCACGGCGGGCTATATAATCCTCTTTAGTAATTTTTTCTGACACTTTGTTTGCTGCCTGCTCGACTTTTTTATCAAACTCATAAGGTAAATCGAACTCTGCAAGAATAGCATGCATCTCAGTATCATTTTCACCTGGTTTTCCTAAAACGGTAATAACCTCGCCAAACGGATTCCTGTATTTTTCGGGCCATTCAGTAATTCTAACAATCACTTTATCTCCGCTTTTTGCTCCTTTTAGTTTTGGCAACGGAATAAATACATCATAAGGCATTTGTTTGCTGTTGGCTGTCATAAAAGCAAAGTTTTTTGAAACTTCCACTACACCAACAATATTTACTTTTGATTTTTCAATTATTTCAACTACTTCCCCCTCAGGTTGCCTTCCTCTTCTTTTTGCAAATAAATAAACTTTAACAATGTCGCCGTTTAGCGCATGTTTTAAATTTGATTGAGCCACAAAAACATCCTCATCGGATTCCTCAGAAATAATATATCCTGCACCCTTTAACGTGAGATCAACTTTGCCGGTTATATATCCGCCTTGCTTCGAAATTTTAAATTTTCCGCGTGATATTTCAACCAATGTCCCATTATCTTTTAATTCATATAAAATAGCAGTAATTAATCCTTTCGTTGAATCATCCTTAATGTCAAACTTCCTTGCTATTTGCTTATAATTAAATAGTTCCGTTGGATTGTTTGTATATAATCCGATTATTTTATTTGTAAGCGTCTGCTTGTTTAATCTAAAACTCTTTTTCTTTCCGGTTTTCCTTTTTCCCGTCTTATTTTTTCCTTTACTCATAATTTTTATAATTTTCACAATACTAACCAATCAACTTTAACAGAAAATTAGCTTATTGTTAATTCTTTCTTATATATAGAAGCTATTGTACTTATGCTTTTATCCATTGATAAAAACTCCTTATTAATTGTGTCAACTATTTTTTGGTTTGAATAATTTGATACTGACATACCAGCTTCAATAATTTCTTTCGTAATTTCTCTTTTTTTAATTCTTAGCACACTTGCTGCCTTATCCAAAAGTACAGCTACTTTTAAAAGCTTCTTTGTTGCTTTTCTACCTGGTTTTTCAACATGCAATGCTTCTGCAATCTTATCAAATAGCTCTTTGTAACTCAGGTTCTCAGAATTCAAAACAAATCGTTCAGCACCAATTTCACTTTCCATTAACTTAATCATTGAATCCGCAACATCACGCACATCAACAAAACCTGTCGCTCCTGAAGTGTAATATTTCATTCCTCTGGCTGCTTTAGTAAATAAAGACCCACTTCCGGAGTTCCAGAATCCAGGACCCAGAATTACAGACGGATTCACTATAACCGCATTTAATCCTTCCTGAATTCCCCTCCACACTTCCATTTCTGATTTAAATTTACTTTCAGAATATACAGAACGATTTTTTGATGATGTCCACTTAGAGTTTTCATCGATGAGCTCACCATTTAAAGATTTGCCTAAGGAAGCAATAGAACTTACATGACAAAGTTTTTCAATCTGATGACTTATACACAGGTTAACTACATTTTCTGTTCCCTGAACATTTGCATTGATCAATTCATTCCTGTTTTTACCATCAAACGAAACTACAGCTGCACAATGGTAGACTTTTTTAATATCTGCAAAAGCAATATTCAATGAATACAGATCTAATAAATCGCCATCAATCCAATCAATTTTATTTATTAAACTTTCAGATTTATCAGAATAATAGGCAAACACTTTTTTAACGCGGTTTATTTTATCCCTGTTTCGAATTATTGCTTTTACAGGCTCGTTTTGTTGTACTAAAGCGTACAACAAATGAGATCCTACAAGACCTGTTCCTCCCGTTACTAAAATCATTTTATGAAATATTTTCTGATGCTTCCTTTCCCCATATTAGCTTTTTACCAAAGCCCAAACGATTATCGGTAAATTTAAGAAAACTTAGTTCAACAACCCATAAATTAGTTTTCATTAACATAGCCACCGGAAATCTTTTCAGATATCTGGCTTTTACTCTTTTCAACAAATCCTCTTTTGGCTCATACATCTTTCCCTGCAGCTGTACTCCCTGAATTTTTCCAACAACATTTGTTTCCAAAACTATGGAGCCGGCCACTATATTTTGTTTGGTAGCATCCTGAGCATGCTTTGTTTCATAATCTGAAGTAAATACCAGCATGTTTTCATCTTCGAAATATACGTAAAAGCAGTTGGCGCTATATGGAATATTATTTCGGGTGGTTGATAAGGTTAATACGTGGTGTTTATTTATAAATTCAATTATTCTTTTGTCAATTTCGTTCATCTCTTTGTATAAACAGTTAATTCTTAAATTAGTTTAGCAAAGCTAAGTATAATTATTTATTCGATGTCACAAATTCTTATCAATAAATAACTTTGCTAATCGTATAAATCTTCATAAATTCGCACAAATTTAAACACTTAAAAATACGATTATGTTTTCAGGTATAGTTGAAGAAGCTGCTAAAGTTGTAAAACTGGAAAAAGATAAAGGGAATCTGCATATTACAATGCATTGCTCTTTTGTGGACGAATTAAAAATTGATCAGAGTATTTCTCATAATGGTGTATGCTTAACTGTTGTTAAAATAGATAAAGAAAATAAAACTTTTACAGTAACTGCCATTCAGGAAACTTTAGATAAATCTAACCTTGGATTATTAGAGATTGATGCAAAAGTTAATCTTGAACGTAGCATGAAAATCGACAGTCTACTCGATGGACATATGGTTCAGGGACATGTTGATCAGACTGCAACTTGCACAAATGTTCGTGAAGCTGACGGAAGCTGGTATTATACATTCGAATATGATCCATCGCAGGAAGATTATATTACTGTTGAAAAAGGGTCTGTATCTGTTAACGGAGTTAGTTTAACTGTCGTAAATTCAAAAGATAAATCATTTGAAGTTGCTATTATACCATTTACTTATGATTTAACAAATTTTCATCAGTTTAAAGCAGGAACTGTTGTAAACATTGAGTTCGATATTATAGGAAAGTATGTTGCGCGAATTGTGAGACAACAATTGAATAAATAAAAACAACCATGATATAATGAAAAGCCTCATATATTATGGGGCTTTTTTCTTATAAACCGGTTTTTAAATTTGGCGTTAAATTTAGATTGCATTTTATTGTACATAAGCCTATATTTGTAGGCTTTAAAATATTGTAGTCCATAAAAATATAGATTTTCAATGAGTAAAAAATTTCCTACATATCAACAGCTGGATTTATCGCAGGTAAATAAAGATATACTTGCGCGCTGGGATAAAAATGACACATTTCATAAAAGCATAACTACACGTGAAGGTAAACCTACCTTTGTGTTTTACGAAGGACCTCCATCAGCGAATGGCATGCCTGGGATTCACCATGTAATGGCGCGTGCTATTAAGGATATTTTTTGCCGTTACAAAACAATGAAAGGATTTCTTGTAAAGCGTAAAGCCGGATGGGATACTCACGGATTGCCAGTAGAGTTAAGCGTAGAAAAATCATTAGGAATTACAAAAGAAGATATTGGAAAAAAAATTACTGTTGACAAGTACAACGAGACTTGTAAAAAAGAAGTAATGAAATATACCGATGTGTGGGAAGATCTTACGCATAAAATGGGATATTGGGTAAATATGGACGACCCATACATTACTTTCGACAACAGGTATATTGAAACTTTGTGGTGGTTATTAAAACAACTTTTCGAAAAAGATTTGCTTTACAAAGGCTATTCCATTCAGCCGTATTCACCTGCTGCAGGGACAGGTTTAAGCACACATGAGTTAAACCAGCCAGGCTGTTACAAAGATGTAAAAGACACAACTTGTGTTGCTCAATTTAAGGTGGTTAAAGATGAAAAATCAGAATTTTTGTTTAGCAACACTGATACTGATGTATATTTTTTAGCCTGGACAACTACGCCATGGACATTGCCATCTAACACTGCATTAGCTGTTGGGGGTAAAATAAGCTATGTTAAAGTAAGAACATTTAACCAATACACAGGAAAACCGATTACTGTGGTGTTGGCTAAAGATTTATTCAATGCGCATTTCGATAAAAAAGCCGAAGAATTAAGTCTTGAAGATTTTAAAACGGGTGACAAGAAAGTCCCATATAAAGTACTTGCTGAATACACCGGAAAAGATCTTACAGGAGTACAATACGAACAACTAATTGACTGGGTAAAGCCAAAAGGTGAAGCTTTTCGTGTAATCACAGGCGATTTTGTAACAACCGAAGACGGAACAGGTATAGTTCACATTGCTCCTACTTTTGGTGCCGATGATGATCGTGTTGCAAAACAAAATAAAATCTCCCCATTGGTTGTTTTTGACAGAGATGATAGCATGCAGGCTTTGGTTGACAAACAAGGGCGAATGTATAAAATTGAAGATCTTAACCCGGAATTCGTTTCTAAATATGTTAATCACGAATCATACAAGCCATTTGCAGGTAGATTTGTTAAAAACGAATATGACGAATCGCTAACAGAAAATGATACAACACTGGATGTTGATATTTCCGTAATGCTTAAAAAAGAAAACAAAGCATTCAAAATTGAGAAGCATGTTCACAATTACCCTCATTGCTGGAGAACGGATAAGCCTGTTTTATATTATCCTTTAGATTCCTGGTTTATTAAAACAACTGCTATCAAGGATCGAATGATCGAGCTGAATAAAACCATTAACTGGAAACCGGAATCAACAGGTACAGGTCGCTTTGGCAAATGGTTAGAAAACTTACAGGACTGGAATCTTTCACGATCGCGTTACTGGGGAACTCCATTACCAATATGGGTATCAGAAGATCGCACCGAAAAGAAATGCATTGGCTCTGTTGAAGAACTTTATGGTGAAATTGAAAAGTCGGTTAATGCAGGATTTATGAAAGAAAACCCATATGCTGATTTTGAAGTTGGAAATAATTCAAAAACGAATTACGAAAAAATAGATATGCATCGCCCGTATGTTGACAATATTTATCTTGTTTCGGATAGCGGAAAGAAAATGGTTCGCGAGTTAGACCTTATTGATGTTTGGTTCGATTCAGGAGCTATGCCTTATGCACAATTGCATTATCCGTTCGAAAACAAAGAAGGATTTGATCAGGTTTATCCTGCTGATTTTATTGCTGAAGGAGTTGACCAAACACGTGGATGGTTCTTTACCTTGCATGCAATTGCGGTGATGCAATTTGATTCTGTAGCATTTAAAAATATTATTTCGAATGGATTAGTATTAGACAAAACCGGTGCTAAAATGTCGAAACGATTAGGGAATGCTGTAGATCCTTTTGAGACTATAGAAAAAAATGGTTCAGATCCACTTCGTTGGTACATGATAACCAATGCTCAACCCTGGGATAATTTAAAATTTGACTCAAATGGTATAGATGAAGTAAAACGCAAGTTTTTTGGTACTCTTTATAATACGTATTCATTCTTTGCTTTATATGCCAATGTTGATGGATTTAAATATGCCGAAGATGAAATACCTGTAAACAAACGTCCCGAAATAGATCGTTGGATTATTTCCTTACTTAACTCACTCATTAAAGAAGTTGAAAATGATTACGAAAATTATGAACCAACGCGTGCGGGAAGGGCTATTCAGGAGTTTGTGTCAGAAAATCTAAGCAACTGGTATGTGCGGTTAAACCGAAAACGTTACTGGGGTGGAGAATATTCAAAAGATAAAATTGCCGCTTACCAGACTCTGTATACTTGTTTGGAAACTATAGCAAGATTAATGGCTCCAATTTCACCTTTCTTTGCCGATCAGTTATTTACAGATCTAAATTCTATTACAAAAAAAGATCTTACAGAATCTGTTCATATTGCCGACTTCCCAAAATATAATGAACAAGATATCGACCCTGATCTTGAGGAGAAAATGGATATTGCTCAACGTGTTTCATCAATGATTCTTGCACTGCGTCGAAAAGTGAGTATTAAAGTACGACAGCCTTTAAGTAAAATCATGATTCCTGTTCTGGATAAAACATTTCAGCCAAAATTTGAGGCCGTTCGCAATTTAGTTCTTGGCGAAGTTAATGTGAAAAATATAGAATATATTACCGACACATCAGGTGTTTTGATTAAGAAAATAAAACCTAATTTCAAAACCCTTGGTCCGAAACATGGCAAATTAATGAAACAAATTTCGCAGGCTGTTTCAAAAATGACACAGGAAGATATTGTTAGTTTCGAGCGCAATGAAAAGTATGAATTAAGCGTTGATACAGAAAAGATAAATCTGAATCCGGAAGATGTTGAAATAACATCGGAAGATATTCCGGGTTGGTTAGTGGCAAATGACGGAAAGCTAACAGTTGCCTTAGACATAAATGTAACCAGTGAATTGAGAGAAGAAGGTATAGCCAGAGAGTTTATTAATCGTATTCAGAATATTAGAAAAGAAAGCAATTTTGAAGTAACTGATAAAATTCAGATTCAAATTCAGAAGCACGATTCAATAAACAAAGCAATAGAAAAATATGGCGATTATATTAGTACTCAAACCTTAGCAAAATCGATCGATTTAGTTGATAGTTTTGAACAAAATTCGGTACATTTGATTGAAATTGACGAAGAAATAAAAACAAGTATTAAAATAGATAAGATAAGCTAGCAATTTCTTTTTGGAATTAAAAAAATTATTATCTTTAGAACAACTAAAAAATGATGAATTATGGCGGAAAAGACCAGATACACAGATGACGATTTGGTGGAATTCAAAGAATTAATCTTACAAAAGCTTGAAAAAGCAATAGGAGATTTTGATGTTTTGAAAAAAACCATTACTCATAGCGAAAGCAATGATACTGAAGATACTTCGCCTACTTTTAAGGTTTTGGAAGAAGGTGCTGCAACTTTATCAAAAGAAGAAGCAGGAAGATTGGCTCAACGTCAACAGAAGTTTATTCAGCATTTACAGGCAGCTCTTATTCGCATTGAGAATAAGACATATGGGGTTTGCCGGGAAACAGGTAAATTAATATCTAAAGAAAGACTTCGTGCTGTACCACATGCAACATTAAGCATTGAAGCTAAACAAAATCAAAGGTAATTATATTTTAACATATTTTATGAAATGATTGGATCAAAACGATTCAATCATTTTTTTTTATTCGACTCTTTTTAATAGTTTTATGCCCAAATTAAAATTATAATAATGAAATCAATTACAACAAAATCTGTCCTGATAATATTACTGGTATTAATTATTGATCAGGCTTTTAAAATATGGATTAAAACACATATGATTTTAGGGCAGGAATATAATATTCTTGGTAATTGGTTTATTATTCATTTTACCGAAAACAATGGAATGGCATTCGGAATGGAGTTTTGGGGCCGAAACGGTAAAATTTTCCTGACCTTGTTTCGGATTATTGCTGTAATTGGTATTGGCTGGTATCTAAAAATCCTAATTAAACAAAATGCTCCTAAAATGATTGTTATAAGCATTTCGCTTATTATGGCCGGAGCTATTGGAAATATTCTTGACAGTATTTTTTACGGTGTTATTTTTGATGAAAGTTTTTATCGGATAGCAGAATTTTTACCCGATGCAGGAGGATATTCTACCTGGCTGCAAGGTAAAGTTGTTGACATGCTATACTTCCCTATTCTTAAAGGTCAGTATCCTGACTGGTTTCCTTTCTGGGCTAATCAACAATTTATATTTTTCAGACCTGTTTTTAACATCGCTGATTCATCTATAACGATTGGTGTAGCTTATATTCTTATTTTTGAAAGGTCTTTCTTTAAGCATTTAGACTAATTTTTTAAATTAAATGCATAATATTTCGTTTTCGTATTTCCTAAAAATATTGTTTCTTTATTAGAAATTATAAATTAGTCTATTATGTATCATATAATTGTTCCTATTGACTTTTCTCCTGAGTCGTTAAAAGGGTTAGAGCTTGCCTTATTATTTTCCCGAAATATTAAAAGCAAAATCCAGATGGTTTATGTTCAGAAAAAAAGCATGGATTATAATCCGGGGTCTAAAGAACAAGAACATCGGTTTGCCAAAGACGGGTTTGATAAATTGAAAGAAAAATACAGCGCCGGTTTAGGACAAGATGTAAAGTTAGGTTGTATAATTAAAACGGGTAGAATATATCGTGAAATTGTTAATCAGGCTGAATCTTTTAACAATTCTTTTATAGTAGTCTCAACACACGGAGCTTCAGGATTTGAAAAATTCTTTATTGGAAGTAACGCTTTTAAAATCATTTCAGCAACCAGCAAGCCTGTTATTGCTATTAGAGGAGGGCAATTACCAAAAAAAATATCTAGAATTATTTTACCTCTCGACATTAGTGCTGACACAAGACAAAAACTTCCTTTTACTGCAGAATTAGCAAAAAATTTTAATGCAGAAATTCACGTTATAACTGTTACATCATTACAAGCTGAAGACATTGTTAAAAAGTTAACTGCTTTTTCAAATCAGGTATGTGATTACCTTGAAAAGCGTAAAATTAAATGCGTTGTTGATTCGTTAACAGGACCAGATATTACAGAATTAATTCTTACTTATTCAAATATGATTAAGGGAGATATGATTTCTATAATGACAGAACAAGTATCTGATGCTAATTTTATACTGGGAACCGCGGCTCAACAAATACTAAACAAATCAAGCATTCCGGTTTTATGTGTAAATCCTAAGGAGTTACATGTATAGTGCATTTAGCACCTTTAGTAATTCTTAAACGTTACAACAAAGCAGTCGGGATAATCTTTTGAAATAAGCTCTTTTAATTTTTTAAGATAAATTTCATCCATTGAGCTACCTACAATAACTCTGTATACTTTGGCATTTTTTATTTTTACAATCTGAATATATACATCGGTTTTATACTTGCTCTTAAGCTCTTCGGCTATTTTAAAAATATTCTCATCTTCCCTAAAACTGCCTGCCTGTATTCCTTTTCCTGTTGGATTTTTAAAACTAACATCAATTTTATAATATCCCTCTAGTCTTTTTTTAAGGCTTGTTCCCGGCTTTTTATCAGGCAAATCATCTGTCGATGCAATAAGCTCAATTTTAACTTTTGCCAATCCTTTTTCTACAAAGCCTAACTCCTTTGCTGCCGACTTTGAAAGATCAATTACTCTGTTATCTATAAACGGCCCTCTGTCGTTAATCCTTACAATCACATATTTGTTATTTTCAATATTTGTTACTTTTAATATACTGCCGAACGGCAATTTTCTGTGAGCCGCAGTTTTTTTTGCATGATAGTATATTTCTCCGTTTGCTGTTTTTCGTCCCTCAAACTTATCTGCATAAAAGCTGGCAATCCCAGTTTCATAATAACTTTTTTGTGCTTGTAATGATTCAAATGAAAAAAACATTGAAAAAATTACAGTCCAAAATATATTAAATCTCTTTCTCATCTTTCAATTCTTTATCATGATCTATTTCCCAATATCGGTCTTCGTCTTCAGGCTCTTCATCTTCTTCATTCTCCCAGCTATATTTTTTCTTTTCCGGCCCCTGATTTCTGTAATAAAACGCCAGAATCATTCCGGCTATTGCTCCCAACAAATGAGATTCCCAGGAAATATGTGGTTGAATAGGTAATACTCCCCAAATCATACTTCCATAAAGGAATATTACCAGTAATGAAATAGCTATAAGTTTGACATTTTTTCGGGCTATTCCGCTAAAGAATAAAAAAGAAGCGTAGCTGTAAACCAAGCCACTTGCACCAATATGATATGCCTGGCGAGCACCAAGCCAAATCCAGATATTGGCAATCAGGTAACTTAAAAAAAACACTTTATAAGCAATCTTATTATAAAAATAGAAAACACCCGTGCCAAGTATTAAAAGAGGTATGCTGTTTGCAATTAAATGCTCAAAATCCGAATGTATCAGTGGGGAAGTAAAAATACCTATCAGGCCTTTAGCTTTTAACGGAAAAATACCTAAAAAAACAAAATTAGTTTCAAGTAAAATTTCAGATATTTTTACAATCCAGATTATTATTATGAATAACGCAGGAAAAACAAGGCTGTGTAAAAATCTTTTTTGTTCTTCTTTCACAATTTAATTTTTATATAAAACATAAATATCCAAAAATTTGGGGATAAAAAAAACCCGGTCAGAATACTGACCGGGTTTAAACTTTTCAAAAACCTTTTATTTAACAATTATTTTGCGACTTAACACAATGCCTTTGTTATTCTCAACAGACATAAAATACATACCTTTCGGATGATCAGAAATGTCTATTTGCTCTTTTGTGCTAATTCCAATATCATAAACTCTGCTATACACCATTGAACCAATTACATCAAATATATTTACTTTATATTGTTCATTTTCAGTTCCATTAATTTCAAGGTTAAAAATACCATTTGAAGGATTTGGGTATATATTAATCTCACTTTTGGTTAAAGAACCGACGCCAGTACTTAACAACATTTCAACATCAATCGTTTTATCGCTATCTTCAACATCAACAGTTCCGGTAATATTATCATATCCGGATTTAGCTAAAGCATAACCCATACCCTTTGCCGGAACTACCTCGTCAAAAATTGCAACACCACTACTATTTGTACTAATAACGGTAGAATTAAAGCTAACATTAACGGCATCAAGAGGGAGTTTATCAGAGTCGATAACCATAAAAGTTATTTCGTAAGAAATCGGCAAAAGATTAACAATCAGATTTAAATCTTCATCAACATCAACATTTCCTGTTGCTGCTTTAAAACCATCTTTTGTAACAGTATATATTTCATTTAAACTATAATCCAAATCACTAAAAATATATTTCCCTTTTTCGTCACTATATACAGTTTGGTCTAAAAAATTTATTTCAGCGTTTTCAACCGACATGCTTCCTTCTGCATCATTAATAAAAAATGTTATATCATATTGATCAACAATCAAAATAATTTCTTCTGTTTGATCTCCCAATAAATCGACAGTTGTAACATAATCTTCATAGCTTACTGCTGTAATTGACAACGGAATGTTGTAACCCTGAGGTATATTTTTAAATAATGCTATGCCATCCGGGCCTGTAGTGATTGAATCTCCATTAAATTCAACTACCGCTCCTTCAATCGGACCTTCATTATTATTAACAGTAACCTGATAACTATATTCGGCGAAATTCAGTATTTCAGCCTCCCAGCCACTTTCAGTTACTGTACCATCTGAAGAAAATACAAATGTTAAAGCTCCGTCCGGATTAGAAGCAATAACTTTCCCCGGCGAATCTGTTCCACAATATTCACCAATTAGCTCATCATTATTAGAAGTACCATTATAAATACGTAGCTTATCATAATCGCAACCTGCATCTGTTTCCACATCGAACACATTAAAATTAACACTTAAGTTTATATTTGAATCATAAGGTGAAAACGTAACAGTATAATTTTCATTATTGGAATAGTTATTCACTTCACCACCTGAGTCATAAAAAAATGCATTCCTTGTCAAAATCATATGTGTTCCGGCGTCGGACATTAAATACTCCGGATATACACCTGTCAGCATTTCTTTTATTTCTGAAACCACGTAATAATCATACACATTCTCCGCAACCGTAAAATCAATATTAATTAAAACATCTACATGTTCTGCCTGATCCAGCATAACTTCAAACTCTGCAATCCTGGATTTGCCGGAACCAATTGAAGGAATAGATGTTTCCCCAGTGATTATATCTATATAAGAACTACCTGTTATTTCATTTATTACACCTGTAAGGTTTGGCGATTCAGCGTTACCTTCATTTGCAACCCGGAGTTTTAACAATGCCGTTTCACCGGGATCCAATACTCCGTTATTATTATAATTGCTATCATCAACAATTAATTCCTCTATTTTTAAAACCGGGGCATTTACAGTTATACTCATGTTTGATTCCCATGTATATTCAATTCCTTCCGAATTTTCTCCGGTTATAGTCAATAACAGTTTTATTACCTGCTGATCTTCAATACGATTTTTAATATTAAATGTAAAAGCGGTTTCAATTGCCGAAATTTCCGATTTTAATATTGTGTTATAATTTTCCGTTGCGTCAGTTATCACTACATTAGTATCCGTTGAAGTTAAAGTCGCATTAACTACAAATGCATCATAGGCATCAGAAACATTTTTTAACTGAACATCCAGACTCAGTGTTTCGCCATAATCAGCTTCTCCGTTAGAGTTTCCTAAATAATCATTAATATTATATTCATCAAGTATAATATATGGGGTTGTTGAAGGGACAATTAAAATCTGATCAATTACGGGTTGGCGGTTTTGTTTGGTTATTACAATATCCATATTCCCAACATTTTTCAAAGTATCGAAACTCAAATCAACAATTCCGGATAAGCTTGCTAATTGTACATCAAGAAGAACACCATCTTTTGAAACAGCAACGTAAGCATCTTCTTCCGTTACAACCTGAATAGTTGTTGAGCCAATAATGATTTCTGAATTATATGATGCTATTAATGCTTCCGGAACGGAAATAAATGGCGTTAAAGACGGGTCGCCCATAAGATTGTAAATTTCCCAATAATACGTTTTACGTCCCGAACCTGATGCTTCAACAGCAAGATTGCCAGCAACGTTTATTTGTCCCTGAGTTACATACCAATCTTCTTTCGACTCTCCGTTTAAATGAAAAGATCTGTCATAAGCTCCTAAACCACTGTTTTCGTATGTAGGATTTGCACTAATGGATGACACTCCAATAGCCCACCAGTAATCCTCGTCCCAGTATGTTAAGTTTGAGCCACCAATATAACCAACAGCACCTTTCTTATCGGCCATTACTATTTTTTCGCCAAAACAATCATCAGAATTATATTTATTTGATTCACAACAATTTCCAATTAGTAGTGGATACATGTGCTCATTAGTCAGATCCTCAATATGACTAGTTGAAAACGAAGGATCAGACCATCCACTTGACGCACAATGTGCTGTGTAATTAGCCAAAGCAACGCCATTTGAAATATCCGTTCTAATTTGCAAATCAGCGCTTCCCGATGCAGGATACAAATAATTTAGCGCATTTATTCCATTTTCACTATTAATATAATACGATGATGCATAATTTACAAATCCATTCCCGTATGTTGGAGCGTAAGTTCCGTCAACACCTGCAATTAAAACAACGTTATTTAAATATGAAGGGTCCGGCATTTCAAATTTTTCAACCTCAAGTGTTTTGTCAATCTGTGGTTGTAGTTCTTCAACTGTTTCTGCAGAAAATCTTCCGATAAAAACTTCAGGCAATCTGTCACCTGTATACTCAGCATAATACAGATCAGTTACATGCCCATTGCTAAAAGCGGGTATTTGCGCAATATCCCCAACAAGCAAAACAAAGCTTGGAGAAATTCCATCGGAAGGGTTATCATACAAATCCTTTAGGTAAGCTTTTATTTCTGTTGTTGTTGTGCCAATATTATCTGTATATGCAGCAATAACATTAAATCCTTTCATGGTTTTCCACTCAATAAATGGCTCCAGTATTGTTTCAAACATACGATCGGAAACAATAACATATTTTACAGGACCTTCAATAAGTGCTTTTGTATCCTCAAAACTATTTATGGTATTGGTAACAATATTGCTAAAATAAGGAGACTCCAGACTTTTTACATTTACTCCATTCATTTTTACGTCGGGAATAAAAGTTACCTCAACCTCAATATTATTAAAAACTTTTACAGTATTTGTTACCGGATTATATTCAAACGGAGAAATTTCGATGTATCCTAAATGCTTATTTCTTAAATATCCTTTGTCTTCAAATTTTACCAGTTCATTTTTAAAAAACTCATTTGTTTTATAAACCTCCCTACTCTTATAAAAAGGAACATGTTTGGGGTCAACGCTTTTTGCAACAGATGGTTGCGCTGGATAAATTTCTTTTGTCAGTTCATAATCTTTTAATTCAACTATCTGCTCTTCGTAACTTATAATTTTAACAAGAGCTTTCTGATTAAACGGAATTTCAATAAGTCTGGAAAATATCGGTAAATCGGGTTTCCCCGCATTAAAAGTTTTAGTCATTCCCTCTGAAAAAAACTGAAGAAAAGCTCCTTCTTTTGTGTCTTTTTCAACAAACTCAATTGTCTGAATCGACTCTCTGATGACTATCCCTTGTGCTGTAGCCGACACTTTTTCTAAATTATGGATTTTTGATCCTGGCGATGCGGAAATAAGATTAATTTTATGGCTTTTCTGTGCAATTGAAAAACCTGCAATAAAAAATAAGAGTAAAAAAGTTACAATTCGTTTAGTCATACTTATGGGGCTTTTAAACAAAAATGTTAATAAATCAGAGCCTGACAAGATATTAACATTCTACGTAAAAACGAACTATTTTGTTCACTTTTTATTGAAAAACGATATGTGGCTATTTAGCTAATGGTTAATCTTTCCGATTTTAGACTCAATAGACTCTATTTTCTTTTCTATCCGGCCGGATTTTGCTTTTTGAATGTCAAGATTAATTGAAGAATAAACTCTGTTTGAATATGGTTCAAGAATTTCATAGGATTTGTTAACCATTTCCAGTGCTTCTTTCAGGGTTTCGGTTTCAATAATTGTTCCCATTGCAGTGAGTTTATAACTGAACCTACTTTCATCAATCATTTTAATTATCTGACTTACATATTCACTAACACTATCACCTTTATCGGTAGGGAACATGGCAAACTCTAAAAGTACGGACATATCAATTAGTTTTATTGTTTTTTTACATCCAGATTAATTTCAATATCCCAGTTTGAGCGAACTTTTATTTTTTCTATATGATATAACACTTCCTCAGGTTGAATATTTTTTAAATACTCGCCTGTATCCCATTTATTGTTAAAATTTGTATCAAGTATTACCTTAAAAATAAATTCTTTAGGCGGCAAATAATCAAATTCAACAATCTGGTCAGAATTGATTGTTGTTTCTTTAATAATTTTTTCTCCTTCCTTTCCAGGAACAACAAGCTGGCAGATGACCTGAAAAGAAGAGTCTGTTCCTGTTATATCAGCTAAAATTTTACCATAAAAATCCCGTTTCTGAGTTTTAATTTCAATAATACTTGTATCATTTGAAAGCTCATATATATCTGTAAAAGCGCCAGGATAAATTTCCAGTCTGTATACTGTATCTTCAGACCAGTCAACATCCATATTTATCTTTCTCATTTTTAAACTGTCGCTTGTTAAAGAGTAATCTATTGAAAACTCAAGAGAATCTACTTTCGCAAAAAGTTTAATCGCCGCCGTATCTATATGACCAACAGGCGTTTCAAAAGAAAAATTTATTTTATTATTTAAATCAAGGGTGGCTCTGTTTTTTACATTTAATGAATATTTCAGAAATACTTTTTCATCTTCTTCCCTTTTCCTTTTCGTTGGCTCAAAATACCTGAATTTTATCGTATCAGTAACCCATTGAAATACCAGGTTTGAATCTTCTTTGTAATATGAAAAAGTGGTTAGTAAATTTTCAGCATTGTAAAGAGCTGTGTCGGTTAACCAGTATATTACCGAGTCCAGATCAGAGCTTGCTTCTCTCAAAAACCATGAATTATTAATTGTAGTATCAACTAACGATAAAACAATGCTGTCTTTAGCTGACTTATTCAACAAAATTTCAATTTTCTGTTTACTTTCACGTTTATAATTTGCTAAGTATTGTACATCACTGTCCTCCATAAATAATCTAAAAATGTAATTATGTACCGGATAAAATGATCTTGTTCTAGTAATAATTGTATCAACTTCTCTGTTCAGTACCGAATTAATACTGTCAATCATTAAGCTGGTCTTATTTTCTGACAAAGTATCTGATTTAAATATTGTATCTGTTTCTGTCTTTGTAATTAAATCAAAGCTCAAAAGAGAATCAGTAAATGCAATTTCTTCATTTGGCAAATCAAATAAGTAATTTCTGTTAAAATCCCTGACACAAAATAATTTATAATTGCTATGACTTATATTATTAATTCTGAAAAAACCTTCTTTATTTGTTTTGGAGAGATACTTCGGCACCTGTTGAAATGGTACCGAATCTTCAAATGAGGTATAAAGCATTACAAACACTCCTTCTTCAGGTTTCAGGCTGAAAGCATTAAGTACGGTGCCCTCAGCTGATAATGAATCAATATATGTATCTGTAGATAAAACATACTGAAAATTTTCTATAGGATTTCCTTCATTATAATCCTGAACTGAATTTCCAAAATTAATATTGTATGTTGTGGAATCTTCTAAATCTTCCTCAAATTTAATATTCAGCGTTTTGCCTTTAACTCTGACAATTGGCTTTTTTTCAACGGGAGGCGAAATAATTAAGTTATTATTTAAATCTTTTAGCTGAATAAATTCATTAAAGGTAATGTTGATTTGATCGCTTTCGAAATTAACTGAATTAAACGGCGGATCGCTCTCAACAATTAATGGATGTTCTTTATCTTTAGGCCCACCAGTTGGAGCAACAATCTTTGCACATCCATACAAAATCGTGGCAAAAAACATCAAATAAATAACCTTTTGTATACTGCTAATCTTCATTCCTGATCAATAAATTATCTGTTACAAACTTAAAAGTTTATTTTAACAATTGTGCCCAATGATTAACAAATTAATCTGTTTCCCTTAATTTTAACATAATATAACAAATTACTAAACTTTAATTCTTAGACCAACTTAAAAAAATTATACATTTGTACTTTACATAAAATATTCAGAAATGCTACTAAATTATATAAACTGGAATATTGACCCCGAAATTGTTGGTTTTTGGGGTTTATCCATTAGATATTACGGTATTCTTTTTGCCGCTTCTTTCTTTTTCGGATATATTATCATGCAAAAAATCTTTAAAAAAGAAGGATTAACAGTTGAGCTATTAGATAAATTAACAGTTTATATGGCAATTGGAACTGTACTGGGAGCACGATTAGGACATTGTTTATTTTATGAACCCGAATATTATTTAAGTAATCCACTTGAAATACTTAAAATCTGGAGGGGAGGTCTGGCAAGTCATGGTGCAGCCATAGGTATTCTGCTCTCGCTATATTACTTTTCGAAAAAGAACAAAAAACCATATTTATGGATTTTGGATAGAATAGCAATTGTTGTTGCTCTGGCTGGATTTTTTATAAGAATGGGAAATTTAATGAATTCTGAAATTTATGGTATCGAAACAAGCTTACCGTGGGGGTTTATTTTTATTCGAACCGGCGAAGTATTCCCAAAGCATCCAACCCAAATTTATGAAGCATTATCATATCTTTTAATTTTTGTCCTTCTTTATTTCATCTACCGTAAAAAAGGAGTTCAGGTTAAACAAGGATTAATTTTTGGTTTATTTTTCGCTCTTCTGTTCTCTGTTAGATTTTTTATTGAATTTATAAAAGAGGCTCAGGTTGATTTTGAGCAAGGAATGACTTTAAATATGGGACAATGGCTAAGCATCCCCTTTGTTCTTCTTGGTTTGGTTTTTTTATTCCGAAGTTTAAAGCAACAACCAGACATAAAATAGCACATATACATTTTTCGCGTACTCTTATGCATTTTTACATGCCTGACCGGACAGGAATATCCGATGCATTTAATATGCAGTAACAACTCATAAAACAGTACCTTCAGGTCTTTTTTTCACATTGAACATTTTGCGATTCGGATTGAGTATAAGAATTCATTAAGATAAAAAAATATCTTAAATTTAGAATTCTTAACTGTAATTTATTACTCATGATTAACCAAATAATCAACTTCAGCATAAAAAACAAACTGATTGTTATACTTTTCACTTTGACTATCGCTGCTTTCGGGTTGTTCTCAGTTTTTCAAATTCCGGTAGGTGCTGTCCCCGACATTACCAATAATCAGGTACAAGTAATTACTACTTCGGGAAATCTATCAACTCAGGATGTTGAACAATTTATTACATATCCGGTGGAGCTTGAAATGGCAAATTTGCCTGGAGTGACAGAAATCAGATCTATTTCAAAATTTGGTTTATCTGTAGTAACCATTGTATTTGAAGATAATATAGGAACTTATTTACCACGGCAACTCATTGCAGAAAAAATAAAAAATGCTGCTGCAAATATCCCTGAAGGATTTGGCGTTCCGGAAATGGGCCCAATAACAACTGGTTTAGGCGAAATATACCAGTATATTCTTGACACAAAGCCAGGTTATGAAGATCGCTATTCGCCAATGGAACTACGAACAATTCAGGACTGGATTGTAAAAAGGCAGTTGTCCGGAATCCCCGGCGTAGTAGAGGTAAACACCTGGGGAGGATTTCTTAAACAATATGAAATTGCGATTAACCCGATACAGCTAAAAAGTTTAAACATTACGCTTCTTGAAGTTTTTGATGCAATTAGTAAAAATAACAGTGTTGCCGGAGGTGCATATATCGAAAAACAAAATAAAAGCTATTTTATTCGAGGCGACGGAATGGTGAAATCAATTGAAGATATTGGCTCTATCGTTGTTAAAAACAACAATGGAGTTCCGCTTATGATACGTGATATAGCCGTTGTACGCTTTGGACACGCAAACCGTTATGGTGCTATAACTGCCAATGGCGAGGGAGAAAAGGTGCTTGGTCAAATCATGATGCTTAAAGATGCCAATTCTAAAAAAGTAATTAATGAAGTAAAAAAACGTGTTGATGAAGTTCAAAAAAGTTTGCCCGAAGGAATTTTTATTAACCCAATACTCGAGAGAAGCGAATTAATTGGTAAGACATCATTTACAGTAGCTGAAAATCTGATTTTAGGATGTTTAATAGTTATATTAATTGTAGTACTATTGCTCGGAAACATTCGTTCTGCATTGGTTATAGCATCCATGATTCCACTTGCACTGCTCTTTACAATTTCTTTGATGTACATTTTTGGTATCGATGCTAACCTGATGAGTTTGGGTGCGCTGGATTTTGGTATTATTATCGATGGAGCGGTAATAATTGTTGAATTTATTGCCATCCGGATAACGGCCGGCAAGGCTGACTATGATATTTCAAGTGGTAAACAACGGCAAACACTTATTGATAAGATAACATTTCAGGGTGCTTCAAAAATGATAAATTCAGCCATATTTGGTCAAATAATTATTCTGGTTGTGCTAATTCCAATTCTTACATTAACCGGCGTTGAAGGTAAAATGTTTCGTCCTATGGCGCTATCTTTTAGTTTTGCCATTATTGGCGCAATGGTACTGGGATTAACCTGGTTGCCTGTTGCCGCTTCGCTATTTTTAAAGCCCGAAAAAGAAAATAAAAAAAGTATTTCCAAATGGATTATGAAAATAGCTTACCGTTCCTATTGTCCGGTAATAAAATGGTCATTCGATCATAAATCAGTTATAATTGTATTGGCTATTTCTTCGCTTATTTTTACCGGGGTTCTTTTTTCAAGAATGGGTGGCGAGTTTGTTCCTACACTTGACGAAGGTGATTTCGTGATTCAGCCTGTTTTACCAACCGGAACTTCATTGACAAAAACAATTGAACTTACTACACAAATGGAACAAATCCTTATAGAAAATTTTGTGGAGGTTGATCAGATTGTTTGTCGTATTGGTGCAGCAGAAGTACCTACCGACCCCATGTCGATGGAAGAAATAGATATGATAATTAAATTAAATCCAAAAAGTGAATGGGTTGCAGCTAAAAGCAAAGAAGAGCTGGCAGATAAATTTAAGGAAGCACTTATGGTTATTCCTGGTATTGACTATGAGTTTACTCAACCCATTGAAATGCGTTTTAATGAATTAATTACCGGTGTAAGATCTGATATAGCTGTGAAAATTTTTGGTGAAGATTTAGAATATCTAAACCAAAAAGCCATAGAGATAAAAAAATTAATTGAAGATATTCCAGGTGCTGCTGACATTATTTTAGAAAAAACAGCCGGTTTGCCACAAATAAGTGTAAAATATAAACGCGACAAAATTGCTTATTACGGATTAAATATAGAAGAGCTTAATCAACAATTAGCTATGGCCTTTGGTGGCCAGGTAGCCGGAAGTGTATTTGAAGGAGAAAAGCGATTTGATCTGGCAGTAAGATTTCAAAGCCCTTTTCGCACTGACATTAAAAACATGAGGCAACTAAATATTGGCTTACTCAATGGAAATCAGATTCCATTAAATGAGCTGGCCGACATTAATTATACTTATGGACCTGCTAAAATTTCCAGAGAAAACACACACCGCAGAGTTGTTGTGGGCATAAACGTTCGTAACCGTGATCTGGAATCGGTTATTAAAGATATTCAGGCAAAGCTTGATAAAGATGTTGTGCTGGAACCAGGTAACTATATCACTTACGGCGGACAATTTGAAAATCTAAAAAATGCTACTCAAAGATTACAGCTTGCGGTTCCGATTGCTCTTTTACTAATTTTTATATTCTTACATTTTACTTTTAAATCCTTAAAAGATGCAGCTCTTATTTTCACTGCAGTTCCGTTATCTGCTGTTGGTGGTGTTTTCTTTTTATGGTTAAGAGGAATGCCCTTTAGCGTATCAGCAGGAATTGGTTTTATTGCATTATTCGGTGTAGCTGTTTTAAATGGAATTGTACTAATAGAGTACTTAAAAGAGCTGAAAGAATCCGGTATGACAGATATGCGAAAACTTGTCCTTAAGGCTACTAAAGAAAGGCTTCGGCCTGTATTGCTAACTGCTGCTGCTGCTGCTCTTGGCTTTTTACCAATGGCAATTTCTACATCAGCGGGCGCAGAGGTGCAGCGCCCCTTAGCAACTGTTGTAATCGGAGGACTTGTCACTTCAACTTTGTTAACCATGTTAATGTTACCACTGCTTTATGCGATTTTCAATTCTGAAAATTCATTTCGATTAAAAAAAATACCTAAAGTTGTAAAATCAATCATTTTGTTAATTGCTTTTAGTGGATCTTTAGCTGTATTTGCTCAAAACCCGGCAAGCGAACCACAAAAAATTACGTTAGAACAAGCTGTTGGTTTTACACAAAAAAACAATCCTGTTCTACAAAATGCAAAACTCGACATAGAATCGGCGAAAAAACAAAAACAAGGAATTCTTAATTTCGAACCAACAGAATTTTCTTACCAGCAAGGACAAATAAATTCAGATTTGATTGATCACTCATTTGAGATTAATCAGAACTTTGGCTCTCTTCTAACTCATTATCAATCCGGAAAATTGGTAAACCAAAACATTGCCCTGAGCGAAAAAGAACAATTGATTATTAAAAAAGAACTTATTGCTAAAACCAAAATAGCGTTTTACAAGTGGATTTTCCTTATTAATAAGTTTAAAATAAAGCAGGAACAAGCCGGACTATACAAAGAGTTTGTGAGAATTGCACAGCTTAAATACGAACTGGGAGAATCAAATTTGTTGGAACAAACTCTGGCCGAAACAGAATACGCGGCAAGTAAAAATAGTTTGTTGAAAATCACCGAAGAATTAATCATTGCCGAAAACAATCTAAAACAGATTATGAATACGGATGGTGATTTTATTCCTGACCCGGATTCCCTAACAATTTATCAATTGCCGGCAGGAATTGATCCGACAGCAAGATTTAGCTCGTCGGTTTTGTTAAATTATTACGAAAATCTACATGCAATTGAAAACGTGAAATTTAATATAGAACGATCACGTTATTTTCCTGAACTATCTGCCGGATATTTTAATCAGCAAATTGATCATGTGGGTGGTTTCACAGGCTGGACTGTTGGACTAAGAATGCCAATTTGGTTTTTACCACAAAATGCAAAAGTACAGGAAGCAAAAATCGGAAAAGAGAAAGCGTTAAATATTCTTGAATATCAGAAATTTAATCTTGAAAAAGAAATCGAAAATCTGGTTGTTCAATTAGATCAAATACAAAATGAATTGATTTATTATCACGAAAATGCTTTAAAAAAAGCTAAGCTTTTAACAATGACTGCTCAAATTCAATTTGAAAAGGAGGAAATTGAATATTTAGAATTTTTGCAGAGCATAAGAGCAGCACAGGAAATCAAATCCGGATATCTGGAAACTTTATATAATTACAACGAAAAAGCAATAAAACTTGAATTTTATGTTAAATAGGAAATTTAATTGTCAAATAAGAGAACACTTCGACAAGATTAGTGTGACATATTGTTTAATATAAAGTTGTCATCTTGAGCCTGTCGAAAGGTGGACAACTTTTTAATTTGTAGATATAAATATTAAAAATTCATAAATACCATGAAGAAAACATTTTACCTTATATTTTTAGCTTTTTTAATATCTTGTTCATCAAAAGATATGAATAGCAATGCCGTTGTTGCTGAAGAAGAAACAGTTGAAAAAGGAAGCATCGCATTTACGACAGAACAAATCGACCTTGCCGAAATAATAACAGCCAGGATCGAAAAGAAAGAAATAGCGGAAACTATTGAATGCTCGGGAACAATTGAGGTCCCGCCTGAAAATATTGCGACGGTTTCACCAATTATTGGCGGATTTATTAAAACGCTTAATTATTATCCGGGTGATGTTGTAGAAAAAGGAGCAACTCTGGCTTATCTTCAACATTCTGATTTTATTAATTTGCAACAGCAATATATTGAAGCAAAAAGTCAGGCTGATTACTACAAAGAAGAATATAAGCGACAGGGAGAACTAACTGTAGAAAATGCTGCGTCAATTAAAAAAATGCAAAAAGCAAAAGCCGATTATTTAAGTACTGAAGCCACTTATAAATCATTAAAATCGCAATTAGAATTACTGGGTGTTAATACAGAAAATATTGAGAAAGGTGATTTTGTGAAAGAATTTAAACTTGTTGCTCCTATAAAAGGCTCAATATCACAATTGAATGCTAACACCGGAACATATGCAAGCTCCGAAAATTTTGTATATGAAATTATCAATTCGAATATATTAAATGTCAACATGAATATTTTTGAAAAAGATATTTCGAAAGTAAAAGTCGGGCAAAAAGTTCAGTTCAATATCTTAAATAATGATAAACAATTCGTAAGTAAAGTAAAAAGAGCAGGCATAAAAATTGACAAATCAAACAGAACAACATTGGTACAAGGTATTATTGATAACAAAAATCAATATCTAAAACCGGGAATGTATGTAAGTGCTTTCATTAGTATTAATGAAAAAGAAGCATTCGTCATACCGATTGAAGCAATTGTCGATCAAAATGGAGAATCATTTATCTTTCTTAAAAAAGATCTTTCGTTTAAGAAGATTAAAATCGAAAAAGGGTTTGAATATGGATGTTTTTTCGAAATTAGAAATCCGGATAAAGAATTACTTAGTTCGGAAATCGTTATTAAAGGAACTTATTATTTAATGGCAAAAACAGAAGGTGAAGAATAATATAATTTTATTTGATTTTATTCGTTAATTATCAGCCAGGTATTGATGATGTTGAAAATATAATATACATTTGCAAATCAAAACAATAAACCCTAATCTAAATAAAAAATGGAAGATCAAAACAAAAATCAGGATTTAGAAAACGAACAACAAACAAATAATCAGGCGCCGGTTGCACCGCAAAAAAATAAAAGTGGATTACTATTTATACTTTTTTTAGTTATAGCGCTTTTAGCAGTTGTAACCTGGCTGTATATTGATCAAAGACAAACAACAGAAGAAATTGAAACAGCATTAACTGTGGAAAAGGATTCATTACAATCACATTTATTGCAGTTACGTGATGAGTATGATGCATTAATGACTGATAACGATTCGCTAAATTCTCACCTAAACGAAGAAAAAGAAAAAATTGATGATCTGTTAGCAGAAATTAAAACTGTAAAGGCAACAAACTATGTTAAGATTAAGCAATTACAAAACGAATTAGGAACTTTACGTGCAGTTGCAAAAAGCTATGTTCGCCAGATAGATTCATTAAACACAATGAACCAGGCTTTGGTAGCTGAAAATATTCTGGTAAAAAATGAAATTAAAGAAGTTACTCAAACCAAAGATAAACTTGAAGAACAAAATAAGGATCTTTCAGGAAAAGTTGAGCTTGCAAGTACATTAACAACAGAAAATCTTTTAGCTGTTCCATTAAACAAAAGAGGAAAACCTAATAATAAAATTAATAAGATTGTTAAAATCAAAATTAGTTTCCAAATAAAAGCAAATGTTTTAGCTGAAGCCGGAGAACGTGACATTTATGTTCGAATTGCCGGACCCGATGATTATATTTTGGCTAAATCAGAAGATGATTTATTCGAATTCGAGGGGCAGAAAATTGTTTACTCTGCAAAACGCCCTGTCGATTATGTAAACAAAAACATAGATCTTGATATTTTTTGGGATAACAACGGCGCATTATTAACCGGAGCATATGAAGTTTATATTTTTGCGGATGGCGGCGAAATTGGAACAACCCAATTCTTAATTGAGTAACAGATTAGAAGATTACACATACAAAAAAGGAGTTATTGGAACTCCTTTTTTATTTTTTTACTGGTCTGTTATGCAATCCACATTCTCTTTTTTCGGGTTGCTCCCACCACCAGCGCCCTGCTCGTACATCTTCGCCTGGCTTAATTGCGCGGGTACATGGCTGGCATCCAATGCTCGGAAATTCTTTGTCGTGTAATTCGTTATATGGAACATTGTTCTTTTTGATATAATCCCAAACCTGATCTTCTGTCCATTCAATTA
Organism: Bacteroidales bacterium; assembly: GCA_019038645.1. Taxonomy (GTDB): domain Bacteria; phylum Bacteroidota; class Bacteroidia; order Bacteroidales; family UBA12077; genus UBA12077. The sequence continues at coordinate 16,891 of JAHOYT010000052.1, read as the reverse complement.
ATGGATTAATTTTAAATAATCCATGTTGATCGTCCCATTCAACCAATTTATTGTCAAATCTGGTAATTGACTGATCACTACGCAAACCACAAATCCAGGCTTCAAGCCCTTTAAATGCTCTGTGTAAAGGTTCCTTTTTTCTTAAATAGCAACAACGTTCACGGTTTTCGACGCTTTTATAAAAATGATTGATTCCTTTTTCCTCAACCATTTTTTCTACTTTTATATGATCAGGAAAAAATACTTTTATCTTAATTCCATAATGATCGCTGGTTTTTGCAATCAAATTATATGTTTCCGGAAAAAGCCTGCCTGTATCAAGTGTAAAAATATTTGCATTTTTATTGACTTTACAAATCATATCAGTCAGCACCTGATCTTCTGCACCTAAACTTGAAGCAAAGCCAATTCTATTATCACATTTATCAATAAAATATTTTAAAACCTCGTCCGGCGATTTATCTTTTAATTCATTAGTTAACTGTTGTGCTTGCTCAATTTTGTCCATCTTTCCCTGTGTTATCTAAATTTAAGGCTACAAAATTATAAAAATAAATCTCCTGATTTTAATAAAAACCCCTATTTTACTAATAAAACAAACTTATAACATTTCACAGGCATATAATGTTTATAATAAATTGTAGAATTTTTTGCACTTGATAATCCGCATAATATTTTTTAAGTTTACTGACTGTCTTTCTAAAATTACTTATTATGATACCAGAAAACTTTATAAAATACATTGAAAACAGTTTAAAAGAAAACTGGGATCTTCCTGCACTAACTGATTATCAGGGAGAAGGTTTCAAATATAAAGATGTTGCCCGAAAAATTGCCAAGATTCATATTATGTTTGAAGAATGTGATGTGAAAAAAGGAGATAAAATAGCATTAATTGGTAAAAACTCAGCAAACTGGGCGGTAACCTATCTTGCAATTATTTCATATGGTGCTGTTGCAGTTCCTGTTCTTCCGGACTTTCTTCCTGGCGATGTTCATCATATAGTAAATCATTCTGATTCCATGGTTTTATTTTCCGGCGACCATATTTGGGAGAACCTCGATGAAAAAAGTATGCCAAATCTAAGAGCAATTTTTTCGTTAACCGATTACAAACTTCTAATCGAAGGTAAAAGCGAAAATATTAAAAATATTTACGATAAACTTGATACATTTTATGAAGATCTTTATCCTGGAGGGATAACCGCTGAAAAACTTTCTTTTGATGAAGTATCAAATGAAGAAGTTGGCGTGTTAAATTATACTTCGGGAACAACTGGCTTTTCAAAAGGAGTTGTTTTACCATTAAATAGTTTGGCTGCAAATATTCGCTATGCACGGAACAATCTTCCTTTGGAACCAGGAGACAATGTTGTTTCGTTTCTGCCTTTGGCGCACACTTTTGGTTGTGCTTTTGAGTTTCTGTGGCCATTCTCAATTGGCTGCCACATTCATTTTCTAACACGCACTCCTTCGCCAAAAATAATTATTCAGGCATTTCAGGAAGTAAAACCAACAATAGTAATTAGTGTTCCGTTAATTCTTGAAAAAATATATAAAAAACAAATCATTCCAATACTGGACAAAGCTTCAATGAAACTTTTGTTAAGCGTTCCGTTTGTAGATAAAGCAATTTATTCTAAAATAAAAAAGAAACTTGTCGATGTTTTTGGAGGAAATTTTAAAGAAGTTATAATAGGGGGAGCTGCATTAAATAAAGATGTTGAGTTATTCCTTAAAAAAATAGGCTTCAACTTTACTATCGGTTACGGTATGACCGAATGTGGCCCTTTAATCAGTTATGCTAATTGGGATAAAGCAAAACTTGGCTCGGCAGGTAAGTTGGTCGACACTCTTGAAATTAAAATCGACTCTAATGATCCTTTCAACGAAACAGGTGAAATTATGGTACGTGGCGAAAATTTAATGTATGGATATTATAAAAATGTTGAAGCTTCGGAACAAGCCATAGATAAAGATGGATGGCTACACACTGGTGATTTAGGCGTTATTGACGAAGAGGACTATGTTTTTATTAAAGGTCGAAATAAAAGTTTATTGTTAGGTCCTTCGGGCGAAAACATTTACCCTGAAGAGATTGAGGCCAAATTAAATAATATGCCTTACGTTCAGGAATCTGTTGTTATTGAAAAAGACGCCAAACTAATTGCTTTGATATATCCGGATTTAGAAGCTGTTGATCAGGAAAAGATCAGTGAAGCTAGATTAGTTGAAATAATGGAGGCAAATAAAAAGGAAGCTAACTTACATCTTGCTAAATACATGCAAATTTCTAAAATAAAAATATATCCTGAAGAATTTGAAAAAACACCTAAACGAAGTATTAAACGGTTTTTATACACTTCGACTGAATTATAATTTCTTAAATTGTGAAACGCTACGTTGTTATAGTTGCCGGTGGTTCCGGGCAGAGAATGGAAAGTGCAATTCCTAAACAATTCCTTTCTGTCGGAAATGAAGTTATTCTTATGAAAAGTATTAATTCATTTCATAAATACGACCCATCTCTTGAAATTATTGTAGCACTTCCTGAAAATCAGATATCATACTGGAAAGATCTTTGCCTGAAACACAACTTCGCTGTTAAACATACTATTGTGGCGGGTGGACAAACCAGATATGATTCAGTTAAAAATGCACTTGACAAAATTGGGAAAACTGGAATTGTTGCTATTCATGATGGTGTAAGGCCTCTGGTAAGCCAAACCACAATTGATCAGGTTTTTGAAATTGCCTCAATTAACGGGAATGCAGTTCCTTATATCAACATTGTTGATTCAGTGCGACTTGTTGATCCTGGGTTTAATAAACCCGTTGACAGAAAGAAATATAAACTTATCCAAACACCGCAGGCATTTGAATGTGAGATAATTAAAAAAGCTTATGAACAGGAGTGGCAGGAATCCTTTACTGATGATGCAAGCGTAGTTGAAAAAACCGGTGTAAAAATCAATCTTGTTCCCGGAAACAGGGAAAATATTAAAATTACCACAAATATGGATCTGAGTATCGCCGAAACTTTGTGTGGCTACATACCCGAATGAAATACTAAAAAAGGAATGTTTGTATGAAACAAAACCTTTCGTGCAACGCTCGGATTTAGCAACTTTGAAATCAGATTTCTTTTATGGGTTACCATAGAAAGAATATCAATGTTTTTTTCTCTTATAATTTCCTGAACCCCTTTTAAAAAGTCTTTTTCCTCAATTAAGCTGCACTCAATATCGTAATCTTCATATTCTGCATATAATTTTTCTTTTAATCCCGTCATTTTAGCTTTATCCCAGAGATTTGAATCAGGCGTGCTTATGTGCACACAATACAAGCGAATATCAAACGGCGACATAATATTCATAAGCTTTTTTAAAGCATTAAAATCAGAATCATCAAAATCTGTTGCATACATTATATTAATGGTTGCAATTCCGCTATATAATGAATCTTCCGGAATGACCAATACCGGCACTTTCGTGTCTTCAATAATTTTAGCTGTTACACTACCGATCAAATCGTTTTCCTTTTCTCCCTGACCCCTTGTGCCAATTATAATAACATCAGGCTTATACTCCTCGCTCTTTGAAATTATTTCTTCGCTGGCGATTCCGCGTACCAAAGCATAGTCAATTTTTACACCCTCAATCTTTTCCCTTTCTATTTTTTCTTTTATATCTAAATAAAACTTTTCCATATTGCTTTTTGCACGCAACTCTATTTCCCTTATAATTTCATCCATGTTTACCTGATAATAATACGTATCAGTTAATGGCATTGAATTTACCACCGGATTATAATAAACATGCATCAGCTTTATTTCAGCATTTAGCTTTTCTGCCAATCCGATTGCATACCGGCATGCATTTACTGAGTAATCGCTAAAATCTATTGGAACTAATATACGTTGTACGTTACGCAAAGAAATACTTTCTTCATCCGAAAATTCTTCTCTGAATTGTTCACTCGCTTTTTCTACTATTCTGAGTGCTTGTTCAAGATCCCTTGAATTTACCCGAACTTTTACACCACCTGAAACAACTGAATGAATAAGATTTATATTTTTCAGATAACACTTTACGCCTTCGGCTTCAAGCCTTGTCCGCAGAATTTCTGCCCGGGCGTAATTATGAACTGCAATTGTTATTAATTTATCTTCCATAACTCATAAAATTAAAGTTATATAATAAAGGGCAATAACAATAAACAGTTAATAAAATCAGATTAACTCCCTGGCTCCTGTTTTTTCATAAAACTTATTGATAAATGTTTTCAGATTTTCCGGAACCATTCCGTATAAACTTTCGAAATCAGGTATCGTGTTTCTGTTCTCGACAATTTCTTCAGTATTTTCCGGAGGTGGAGGAACAGAGCACTTACCAATATATGGTAAAATTTGCCAGCTTTCAGGATGTTCTTTAAATAATGGTAACAACTCGTACGCAATTATTAATAATTTACCACGATTGAGCCTGTTATTTTTTCTTAATTTATTAACCTGGTATTGCACCCATTCATTAGCAACCTGATATTTTACAATATCTACTTTACTAAAGGCTGCACCTAAGAGATTACTTTTATAGGAATCAAAATTATACCAATAATCCTCAAGATCTTTGTCCGGAGGATTTTTTTCCCACTTTTCACCCAGAAAATCAAGTGTATATAATGCAAACACGTGACTAAAAAGTTGTATAAGCCAACTTCTCATTCTTGGGTCACAGTAAATTCTGCAAAGTTCCTGAGAAAATTGAAAGGCAATCTGATTATAATTAATGTCTGAAATATTTAAAGCAATTTTATAAAAATCGCGTCCTAAAGGCCAGAAGAAAGTAGGTCCGGAAACTGTATCGTTAACTATTTCAATTGGTTTATATCCCAATGGTGGACCAGCAGGTATTAGCTTAATAAATTCCTCAACAATGTCATTTATTACAATTATCAATTTGTCGTTTTGTTCACTATTATCGAAGACGTTGTTGTTGATGGTCCATTTTTCCATAGTTATTTTTATTTAGATGTGTTGGATATTTACTTGTCCTTAACCCTGACTTAAGGCTTAAAGAGTTTTGTCAAAGAATTCAATTTTTTTAATATACAATATTATGCGTATAAAATCAAGTTTATTTCTTGCTTTTTAAGGATTATATGAGATAATAAGTATTTTTTATCATACGAAAAACACTATTTTTGTGGAAATAATAATTAAGACAATTATGAATTTAAGAAGAAGCTTTATCAAAGATTTGCTTCGGTCAGAAGAAGCCGACATAGAAGTAAATGTAAAAGGTTGGGTAAGAACCAAAAGAGGAAATAAACAGATTGCTTTTTTGGCTGTGAACGACGGATCAACAATTAATAATATTCAGGTTGTAATTGACATTGCTAATTTCAATGAAAATCAGATTAAAGATATTACCACAGGTGCAAGTTTAAGTGCAACAGGAACTCTTGTAAAGTCAATGGGGCAAGGACAAAGTGTTGAAATACAAGCCAAAGAAATTGAAGTATACGGAACTGCTAATCCTGAAACTTATCCTTTGCAAAAAAAAGGTCATTCGCTGGAGTTTTTACGTGAAATTGCACATTTAAGATTCCGAACAAATATTTTTGGAGCAGTTTTCAGAATCAGACATGCCATGGCATTTGCTATTCATAAATATTTTAACGAAAATAATTTTTATTACTTACATACTCCTATTGTCACAGGCTCTGATGCCGAAGGTGCAGGAGAAATGTTTCGTGTTTCTACCCTGGATGTTAATAATCCTCCAAAAAACGAACAGGGAGAAATTGATTATACTCAGGACTTTTTTGGAAAAGAAACGAACCTTACGGTTTCAGGACAATTAGAAGCAGAACTTGGGGCAACAGCACTTTCGAATGTTTATACTTTTGGTCCAACTTTCAGAGCAGAAAATTCCAATACACCACGTCATCTTGCAGAGTTCTGGATGATTGAGCCCGAAATGGCTTTTTATGACATCCATGACAATATGGATTTAGCTGAAAAATTGCTTAAATATGTGGTTAAGTATGCTCTGGACAACTGCATCGACGATCTTAATTTCCTTGAAAAAAGATTATTAGATGAAGAAAAAATGAAAAGTCAGAACGAAAGATCAGAAATGCCATTAATTGAAAAACTTCGATTTATTCTTAAAGATGATTTTGTCAGACTATCTTATACGGAAGCTATTGATGTTCTTAAAAATTCAAACCCCGCCAAAAAGGGCAAATTTCAATTTCCTGTTGAATGGGGAATTGACTTACAATCGGAACATGAGCGCTATTTAGTGGAAAAACATTATAAAAAACCGGTGATTTTAATCGATTACCCTAAAGATATTAAGGCGTTTTACATGAAGCAAAACGATGATGGCAAAACAGTTCGGGCAATGGATGTTCTCTTTCCTGGGATTGGTGAAATAATTGGTGGTTCACAAAGAGAAGAAATATACGATAAGCTATCTAATAGAATTAATGAAATGGGAATTCCCGAAAAAGATATGTGGTGGTACCTGGAAACAAGGAAGTTTGGTACAGTTCCCCATAGTGGTTTCGGTCTGGGTTTTGAAAGATTAATCCTGTTTATTACGGGAATGTCTAACATTCGTGATGTAATTCCATTCCCCAGAGCGCCTAAAAATGCAGAATTTTAATTAAATTTAAGCAAACTTTTTGCACAGGACATGTTAAAACAAAGTTTACAGCAAAAATTATTACAAAAACTTTCGCCTCAGCAAATTCAAATGATTAAGCTGCTGGAAATTCCTACTATCCAGCTTGAACAAAGAATTAAGAAAGAGATGGAAGAAAATCCTGTGCTTGAAGAAGGTGCTACTGAAGAAGATCTTCAGGATGGTGAAGAGGAAATTACTGAAGATAATCTGGATAATGATTTGGATGAGTTTTCACTCGATGACTACATTAATGAGGAAGATATCCCTACATACAAACTTTCTGTTAATAACTATTCCAAAGACGATAAAAAAGAGGATATTCCTTTTTCTACAGGAATATCATTTCATGAACACCTTCAAAATCAGATTGGTTTAAGACATCTCTCAGAAGAAGAAGAAGTTCTGGCTCTGTATTTAATTGGGAATCTAGACGATGACGGATATTTGAGACGTAATCTTGAAGCTATAGCAAATGATCTGGCTTTTTCGCAAAACATTGAAACCGACGAAGATGAACTTTTAGAAATTTTAAGAATAGTTCAGGATCTTGAACCTGTCGGAGTTGGTGCCCGTACTTTACAGGAATGTTTGCTAATTCAGATTGAATCTAAAGATTCTGAAATTCCCGAAATAAAGTTGTCGCGAAAAATTCTTAAATATTACTTCAATGAATTTACAAAAAAGCATTACGAAAAGATTGTTACGCGGTTAAATATTAGTGAAGAAGAGTTAAAAACTTCAATAGACGAAATTCTTAAACTTAACCCAAAGCCCGGAAGTGGTTTTTCAGACTCTTCAGGTGTAATTCAGACTCTTGTTCCCGATTTTACACTGGAAAATAAGGAAAATGAGTTACAGTTAACTCTAAACTCCAGAAATGTTCCCGAGCTCCGCTTAAGCTATACTTATACTGAAATGCTTCAATCATATTCACATAAAAGTAAGGCTGAAAAAACGAAAAGTGATAAAGAAGCGATTACTTTTATGAAACAGAAGCTTGATTCGGCAAAATGGTTTATTGATGCAATTAAACAAAGACAAAACACTTTGCTATTAACCATGAATGCAATTATTGAATATCAGTATAATTATTTTCTTGAGGGTGAAGAGTCTTGTCTAAGGCCGATGATTTTAAAAGATATTGCGGAAAAAACAGGATTGGACATTTCAACAATTTCACGAGTTGCAAATAGTAAATACATTCAAACACATTTCGGAATTTATGCTCTAAAATATTTTTTCTCTGAAGGACTTCAAACAGATTCGGGAGAAGAAGTCTCGACAAGAGAAATTAAATCGATTCTAAAAGAGTGTATTGAGAATGAAGAAAAAAAGAAACCTTTAACTGACGATAAATTAACAGAAATATTAAAAGGGAAAGGCTATCAAATTGCAAGAAGAACTGTTGCTAAATATCGTGAACAATTAAATATTCCCGTAGCCAGACTTAGAAAAGAATTATAGAAATGGGGGAAAAATCAGCAAAAGTTTTATCGATTCTGTTTCATCCTTTACTGCTTCCAGCCATTGGAATGCTTATTTTGCTTAATTCTGGTTCTGTTCTGGAATATCTGCCGTTTCAGGCTAAAAAAATAATACTGTTAATCGTTTTTGTAAGCACCTTTGTTTTACCATTAACTTTTGTCCCGTTTTTTATTTTTCAGAAAATAATTAAGAATGTTCAAATGGAAAATAACAAAGAAAGATTAATTCCTTTTTTTGTTACAACCGTATTATATTTTTTCTGTTATTATTTACTTCAAAGACTTGGTGCTCCTCAAACTGTTTCAAATTTTATATTAGCAGCAACAAGTACTGTTTTTGTGCTTTTTCTGGTTTCTTTCAAATGGAAGATAAGTGCACATATGGCTGGTGTTGGTGGTCTGACTGGCGCATTAATTGCCATTTCTTTTACATTAAATGTTAATTTGGAATATTTTATTATTGCTGCAATTTTTGTTTCAGGTATTGTAGGTTTCTCCAGACTAAAACTTGAATCACACAAGCAATATCAGATTTACTCCGGATGGATAACCGGCTTGCTTGTTTCAGCGATAATTTTGTTTGTCTTTTAGAAACATAATCCTTTCACGCAATTTATCTTTTCCACTATTACAGTCTGTTTCAGGAGCGTTATAAATATTTTCAATTGCAGATTCCAAATTAAACTCACTTTGTTTTACCGAATAAAAGAACCCTTTATGCTGTAAATATTGAGCAAGATACTCCTGTTCAGTTTGTCCCGGCGTAGGAACAAGTATGGCTTTCTTATTTAATGCAATTAAATCCATTATTGAACTATAGCCAGACCTGCAAACTATAATCTCAGATTTATTAATTAAAGAAAGGAGCTTTTCTGATTCTAACAGATCATATACCGGAAAAGAAAAATGTTTTTTGTTGATTGTGGTTGTTCCACGTACTAATACGATTTTGTGTTGAGTTTTAACAGCTTGATTGTATATTGTTGTTTCAAAAACAGATCTTTGTGGTTCCGGGCCGGATAAAATAAATAAAATATCAAGCTCTTTTTCTGAAGTTTCCCGCTCTTTACTATTTTTAAATCTTGAAAATATCCCTGTATAATAAATTCTCTGTACCTTTTTGTTTAACTGCGACAATTCTCCTGCTAAACTATCATCTCCATAGCAATCAGGAATCCAGCATTCATCATATTTTTTTATTATTAATCCGGTAATCATTCTGAAACCTGGTTCAAAAACACGGAGAAATCCAGGAAATTTTGCATTTAACTGATGTGTTATGAAAATGGAGTAAGCATTTTTACACCATAAACCATATCTGTTATCCGAAATAATAATATCAATATTCTTTTTCTTAATAATTTTCTTTACCTGCCAATGTTCTTTCAGAGAATAAAAAATAATTTTCGGAATAGCCATTAATAATCTGAAAACCTGCGAATTTGAACGTGAATATCGTACTTCATAGTTTGGGAAATCAATAAATTTTAATTTTTGAAACTCTTTTTTTAAAAATACAAGGGAGTCTCCACTGGCAGCAATGCGAATATCAAAATCATTTCTAATTAATAATTTTATCAGAGGAACAAGTCTCGTTGCGTGCCCCAGCCCCCAGTTTAACGGACAAATCAATATTTTAGGACCTTTATTCAAACCTTAAAGTATATTTTCAAATTTATTAAAGATATTCTTTTTCGTGATTTAGAATTAAATTAAATAATATAAAAATTATCGAGCCAGGCGTTTAAAACCAATACAATGCTGATTTAATGATAATTATCATTTTATTTCGTGGAAATGTAAATATATTTGTAACGGAAAATAAATATTATCAATTATGAAAGATGAAATAAAAAGGGAGCCATTTGTCTGGAAAGATGAATATAACGTTAACATTAGTATTATTGACGAACAACATAAAAAATTTCTGGATATTATAAATGAACTCAAGGTTATAATAAATGATAATTCCTGTAAAGAACATGTTTCAAAAATATTTTTTCAAATAGCATATCTTATTGATTATTATTTTATTAAAGAAGAAATCTACTTTAAAGATTGTAAATATCCCAACCTGGAACAACATAAAACCTCTCACAATCAATTTATTGAGAGAATAATTCAGTTTCAGAAAGATGTTGAAGCTAATAAACCAAATTTATGCAGGGAAATATACTATTATCTTGAAAAATGGTTTGATGAACATATTTTAAAATACAATAAAGAAGCCGTAGCATTTTTGAAAAAAAGCGGGGTTAATTAGACCAAAACCTTTACCTGACTTTTTTCTTTTAGTTGCATATTTTCAAAATCAAAATCAGAAATAAGATTCAGTCCCGGAATTTTACCTTTTTCAAGACTTCCATATATATTTTCTATTTGCAAAGCCCTGGCTCCATTTAATGTTCCCCATTTTAACAGATCGTTAAATGAAATATCCGGGAAATGTTTCCCAAGCACTTTCATTTCCTCCAGAATAGACAATATAGAATTTGATGCCAGACTATCTGTTCCCAAAGTAACATTGTCAGACATATTTACAAAAATATTTAAATCAGGCAATTTGTTTTCGATATATAAATTAGAAAGAGGGCATAAACACCAATATGCATTATTAAAATGTTCAGCGGCTCTGTTAATATCACTTTTTGAAGTATATGTATTATGAACAAAAATGATATTGTTTTTTTTGGGTAAAAACCCGGTAATTGATTCCAGTGAATTTTTTCCTGTATTTCTATTGTTTTCAGCTACAGCATTTATTGATTTCAGGGTTTCAAAAAGCGCACCGTTATTACTAATAAACATTTGATTTTCAGATTCCGTTTCCTGGTTATGAATTGATATTACAGATTTATTTTTTTGGGCAAAATCCGTGATCTGTCTAAACAATTCAGGAGAAACAGAATAAGCTGCATGCGGTACAATCGAAGCATTTAATCCCTTATCAACAAACTCATAATAAACACTTTCGTAATTTATAAAAGTCTCTTCAGAATTCTTCTTAGCACCCGTAACTTCGCAAAATGTATGATAATAAATTTTACTGATTATTTTAGCCTGTATGGTCGTATTTGTATTCGAGATATCAGCCACCGCAACAATTCCAGAGTTTCTCATAAAACTGTCTTGTAATTTAATTGCGCTTAAAGCGTTTACCGGCTTTCCCGTTTTTTTATATTTTATTATTTCCTTAATAAATCCGGGTAAGCCATTACCTGATTTAATTTTACCCTTTAATTCAGATAATTCCAGATGACAATGTGTATTAATAAAACCAGGAATAATAACTCCGTTATAAAATTCTAGTTTGCCGGATTCCTTTAAATCACCCTTTGTATCAATAAGGCGTATTATTCTTCCGTCATCATCAACTTCAACTATTCCATTTTTCAAGGCAGGCGTACTAACCGGAAATATATAATTAGCTGCAATTCTTCTCATTTGACTTTATTCTTTATCTGAATATTCGCCACCTTTTTCTTTTAAAGTTGATTCTATTTCGCTTAAACGATTCAGTACTTCTTCATAGATCAGATCATACTGATTTATATTTTTACTGTAATAGTACAATGACGTGTCAAAATCCTTTCTCGAGTAATCATAATTATTTAAAATGGCATTGTAAAAATTAGTAGTATCGTTCTTTGCCAATTTTCTTCTTACCTTATTTGATGTAAGCAAACCATCTGTAATATGAATTTCCACCAAAATATTAACCATATCATTATATGGAATAACATAATCGGGAGCTTTTTCTTTATTGCTGCAACTTACCAGAGAAATTGCAGCCAGTAAAATCAATAATTTTCTCATCATAAAGATCAAACAAAATTTTAATAAAAAACCGGCATTACCTGCCGGCGCACAATTGTTACATTATTTCTATTTTATTGAATTAAATCTATATCCAATCATTACCTCAATTGTACCACTTGAATATCTGCGTAGATCAGATACAGTGATATCGTAAGCAAGGCCTATATAAAATTTATCTTCATAATTATAACCTGCTAAAACAGCTATCGCATCACCAGTACGGTATGAAATACCTCCCCAAACCATTCTCTGGTATGTAACTTTCGCATTTATTTCAGCCTGTATTTGTCCCGGACTTGTATATTTTATTAATGCGGAAGGCAGCACCATAAAATCCCGGTTTAAAATAATATTATATCCCCCTGACAAATATACATGTTGGGTTAATCTGCTTATGCCCTGAACTGAATCAATTTCTTCGTGCGTATTGTATTTATTCCCTAGCAATTGATGCGCCGAAACACCAACATAAAATCGTGTTTCCCATAAGTATAATCCAACACTTGCATCCGGAATAATCCTCGACTCAACTCCATCACTCATAACAGGATCATATATTTCATCATCAAAATGCATAATCGTACCATCAAGCTTATACTGCATAATACCAAATGAAATACCTCCGGAAATTCTTAGAGCATCGTTTATTGCTATATTATAAGCGTATGATCCTCCTAATGACAATCTGCTCTCCGGGCCAGTTACATCATTGTAAACATATCCTCCATAACCCATATCACGTTTTTCAAAAGGACCATATCCTGCAATGCTCATTGTTCTTGGAGAGTCAGTTATTCCGATCCATTGTATTCTCGAATTTGCTCTGAACTGGAAATAATTAAAAGTACCAGCAACGGCAGGGTTAATTAAATAGTCATTAAACATGTATTGTGTATACGAAGGTGCCTGCTGTGCATTTACTGGTTGAATAAACACCAGAAAAAATACAATATATAATATAAATTTTAATCTTTTCATACTATCTGATTATTGTTACAGGTCCGGTAATTGGCTGGAATCCTTCTTCATTTAGAATTATTACATAATAATATGTTCCACTTCCGAGATCCTTACCATTTTTAGCTTTCCCATTCCACACTTTGGATAAATCATTATTATCATATCCCTTTTGTTCAAATACTTTTATGCCCCAACGGCTATATATTGTAACTACATTATTTCTGAATTTTTCTATGTGCTTAATACGCCAGTAATCATTTATTCCATCATCGTTCGGTGAAAACCCATCGTTCGGTGTGATTACCGGAATAAATTCCAGATAAATTCTTGAAGTATCTACACAGTCATCTGTCGAGGTTGCAATAACCTGATACCATCCGGATGAATCCGGTGATACTACTGTGGTTTGTGCGCTTGGAATAGACAGTGACTCTTCAGGTGTCCATGCAAAAGATATTCCTGCATTATCCACTACATAAGCTGATAATTGTCCTGAACTTGCACCCTTAAGATAAATTGTATCGTCGTCCGCATTATCATCAATTCCATCGATAATATCCAGCTCAAAATCAGGAAAGTAAGAAATGGGTATGTTTTTAACCTCAGCTTTACAATAATCATTTGTAACCCGAATTATTTGAAAATTTGAATTGCCTTCAATTTGTTGATTTGTTACAAGAGGACTTTCCGAAATTGTTATATACCTGCTTAAAGCAGTTAAGTTGTCTGTATTAAATATTTGTAAAAACATAGTATCTGCCGTACCTGAATATGTTGAAGTAATCTCAACACTGTCGTTCCAGCAAACAGATTCATCCGCAAAATCTACATCATAAGATAGAATATCAAAACTATTATCCTCTGATACATTAGCACCATAAGTACTGGAGCAACCTCCAAAATCAGTAACTGTTAAATTATATGCTCCTATCTGTAAATTTGTAATAGTATCATTATTTTCAGGAGTAAACCCTGCCGGGCCAGTCCAGTTATAATTAAATGGGGATGTACCACCACCTACAACTACTATTATTCTTCCACTCGATTTTGCGAGATCTCTTGAATCACAAGCAATACAACGCTTATCTCTTATGTTTCCTGAAATATTTAAAGCTGAGGGTTCAGCAAGAATCAGAGTATCATCAATTAATACACAGGAGTTTGCGTCTGTAATAGTAACTGTATATGTACCAGCAATTAATCCAGAAATAGTTGAAGAATTTACTCCTAAATCAGTATCTCCAGTACTCCACTCAAAATCATAAGGTGCAGTTCCGTTTAATGGAGTTGATGTAATTTCACCGTCTGTAAATCCAAAACAGGAAATCTGATTTACTGAAAAGTTTGCATCTATTGCACCTGGTTCATTTACTGTAATTTCTGTTTCTATTTCACAACCTAACAGAAGATCACGAATAGTTAGGGTATATGTATCCGGAATTAGATTTTTAATTGTATCTCCGCTATTATACCAATCTGTTAAGTTATGCGAATATTGAAGGCTTCCTGATCCTCCGGAAAATTTAAGCATGATTTTACCAGTTGTTCCTCCATTACATGAAACATTCTCTACATAACTATCAGTAATAACTATTTCGTCAGGTTCTCCAACTATGATTGAATCAATATCTATACAACCATGTGAATCCGTTACTTTTACATAATATTTTCCTGCACAAAGATCAACCGTATCATTCGTATCATATATCGTACTAAAATCTAAACTGGTACTCCATTCGAACGTATAAGGACCCTGACCGCCGGATGCAGTTGATATAGCCTTTGCATCACACACGCCAAAACAAGAAGTTGTTAAACCAGTAATTGGTAAGGTGTATTCTGTAATTGCATAAGGTCCTGAACCACCATATCCGTTAATATCTAAACTAATTGATGAATCGGCATACAAAACAGATTCAAAAACAGCACTTGCATTATAATCAGAAAAAGTAATTGTAGCTTCTTCAAGTTTTCCGGGAGAACCCCATGGATGAGTATCTGTTATACGAACTCTCCACGCACCATTTGCAGGGTCTTGTCCGTGTAATTTATTTTTCCATTCGCCTGAAAACTCATATCTACCAGATGCTGCTGCGCATTCATCAATAACAGCAACTGCAGATGTGTCCTCAGCATCATTGTAAAACTTATAAGTTGCGTCGGTAAGCCATGATGGTCCAAATACTGCAGCACAAGCTGGTTTCAACTCTACAACTGAATCCAGAGGAGAAACAAGATAAACCCCTATAGTCTTAGTATAATCGTGACCAGCTATCTTGACGTAAACATCAATATGTGTAGGAGTGCCTGCTGTTACCGAGTCAATTAAAAAAGGTGAAGGTTTCCCAATTGAAACTATTAACTCAGATAAATATGTTAAACGAATAGTATCTGTAGCATCTATACAAGGTCCGTTACCAGAGGCGTGTATAACTAATTCCACAATTATTCCGCCGTCTGTAACATCAGGAGTATATTCCGGATCTATAATATTAGTAATATCCAAACTTCCATTACCAGTTAAAATTTCCCATGTAACCCCATCTGAATTAGTTGTATCAGCATCCGCAATATAATATGGTGTACCAAAACATAAAACACTATCCGTTCCTGCATAAGCCGTTGGTCCCTCAATATAATCGACAATAACATTATCATTATCTGTACATGTACCATTTACTTCTGTCCAGGTGAAAGTATAACTACCATATATATCTGCTGTTGCTGTTGCATTAGGATCATTTGCATTCGGTGCAAAAGTGACAGTGCCTGGTCCTGTATATGTCCATGTTCCTGTGCCAACACTCGGGGTTGCCCCTAATCCAAATGAAAATCCACAAACACTTCCTCCTGCTCCTGCATTGGCTACAGGTTGTTCGTAAAAATTAACTGTTATTATATCGGCATCAGTACATCCGCTGTTATCTTCTGTCCATGTGAAATCATAACTACCATAAGTATCTACTGTAACTGTAGCATTTGAAGTATTTGCGTTCGGCGCAAAAACTGCTAAGCCCGGACCTGTAAATGTCCAGGTGCCTGTTCCTACACTCGGCACAGCACTTAAAACAAAATCAAAATCACACTCGTCACCTCCCGATCCTGCATCGGCTATTGGTTGCTCGTAAAAATTAACCGTTATCATATCAGCATCTGTACAGCTGCCATTATCTTCTGTCCAGGTGAAATTATAACTACCATAAGTGTCTACTGTAACCGTAGCATTAGGATCATTTACATTAGGTGCAAAACCTGCCAGACCAGGACCTGCATATGTCCACGTTCCGGTTCCTGCACTCGGCACTGCATTTAAATCAAAATCCAGATTGCATTCGTCGCCACCTGAACCAGCATCAGCTACCGGTTGTTCATAAAAATTAACCGTTACTAAATCGGCATCGGTACAACCGCTATTGTCCTCTGTCCAGGTGAAATCATAACTACCGTAAGTATCTACCGTAACCGTAGCATTCGAAGTATTCGCATTCGGTGCAAAAACTGCTAAGCCCGGACCCGTAAATGTCCAGGTGCCTGTTCCTACACTCGGCACAGCACTTAAAACAAAATCAAAATCACATTCGTCACCTCCTGAGCCAGCATCGGCTATCGGTTGTTCATAAAAATTAACTGTAATGTTGTCATTATCAGAACAAATACCGTTCACTTCTGTCCAGGTAAATGTATAACTACCATAAGTATCTACTGTAACTGTAGCATTTGAAGTATTCGTATTCGGTGCAAAAACCGCTAAGCCCGGACCTGCATAAGTCCAGGTACCTGTTCCTACACTAGGTACTGCATTCAAATCAAAATCAAAACCACATGCGTCACCTCCTGTACCCGCATTAGCAACAGGTGTTTCCAAATAATCGACTAACACATTATCATTATCTGTACATGTACCATTTACTTCTGTCCAGGTGAAAGTATAAC
>JAHOYT010000029.1 GCA_019038645.1 Bacteroidales bacterium | reverse complement strand
TATTTTCAATTTTATAACATTTTTCAAGGACATGGGTTGGTGTAAATTCTGTATTTACAAGTAAAACCTGATTTAGAAAATCATTTTCAGAATTAAAACCCCATGCTGCAGTTTCATAAACAGACGATTCTTTTTTAATTCGCCCTATTTCTTTTTGAATATCGCTTTTTGCCAGGTTTAACAGTTTAAATCGATTACCTAAATTTCCGCCAATTAACAAAAATACAATGTTCTTCATTTCAAAAAATTTTACAAAAAGTTGTAATAAAATTAACTTTCCAGCTACTAATTTGTTGTGATAATAATTTAAAAGTATAATTTTATCAAATAACAATGAATAATAATTAAAACAAAATACATATGAAAAGTTTTTTTAAGTATCTCCTTGCATCAGTTCTTGGAGTTTTAGTTGCAGGTTTGTTAATGTTTTTAATTCTTCTTGGAGGAATCGGGGTTATGGTTTCTTCTCAGGAACAACAGGTGAAAATTAAATCAAATACAATTCTGCACATAGAGCTAAGTCAGCCTATAATGGACAGGAGCAATAAAAATCCAATGGAAGGTTTTGATTTTTCTACCCTCAAACCAGCTCCTCAACTTGGATTAAACGATATTCTATCGAATATAAAGAAGGCTAAAACAGATCCCAATATTGATGGAATTTATCTTGATTTAACATTTATTTCGGCTGGTATTGGAACTGTTGAAGAAATCAGAAATGCACTGATCGATTTTAAAGAATCAGGTAAATTTATTATAAGTTACAGCGACAATTATACACAACCTACTTACTATTTAGCCAGTATATCCGATAAAGTTTATCTGAATCCGGAAGGATTAATGATTCTGGTAGGATTAAGATCTGAAATAATGTTTTACAAAGAAGCATTGGAAAAACTTGGTGTAGAGCCTCAGATTATTCGTCATGGTAAATTCAAGAGTTATGTTGAACCCTATATGTATAATAAAATGAGTGATGAAAACCGTAAGCAAGTTATGGCTTATATGGGTTCAATCTGGAATCATATTCTTGAAGATATATCTAAAGAAAGAAATATTAGCGTTGAAAAGATAAACGAACTAGCTGACAATCTTACTTTAAAAGATGTTGATATGGCAGTAAGCAGTGGTTTAATCGACGGCTTAAAATACAAAGATGAGATTCTTTCAGAGCTGGCAGAATTAACAAATAAAACAGAAGAAAGTAAAATTGAAAGTGTTTCCTTAAGTAGTTATTCTAAAGTTCCGGACAAGAAACGTAAGTCATTGGAAAAAAATAAAATTGCAGTTGTTTATGCCAGCGGAACTGTATTAATGGGCGAAGGCGGAGAAGGAGTAATTGGGTCTGATCGTATTTCAAGAGCTGTAAGAAAAGCCCGGAAAGATTCATCTGTTAAAGCCATAGTTTTGAGAGTAAATTCAGGTGGCGGTAGTGCTTTAGCTTCAGAAGTTATTTGGCGCGAAGTAAAATTAGCACAGGAAACAAAACCAGTTATAGCTTCAATTGGTGATGTTGCAGCATCCGGCGGATATTATATTATTGCTCCTGCGCAAAAAATTATTGCCAGTCCTAATTCTATTACAGGATCCATTGGCGTCTTTGGCTTGTTTTTTTCCGGCAAAGAGCTACTTAACGAAAAGCTGGGAATCCATGTTGATGTTGCTAAAACTAACAAGTTTGCAGATATAGGTTCCGTAACACGACCATTCAGACCTGAAGAAAGAGAGATTTTTCAATATTTGGTTGAAAATTTTTATGAAACCTTTATTACTAAAGTTGCCGAAGGAAGAAACATGACAAAAGAAGAAGTTGATGAAATTGGTCAGGGACGTGTATGGAGTGGTGTAAATGCAATAGAAATCGGATTGATTGATGAATTTGGTGGTTTGGAAGATGCAATTGCTTTGGCTGCCGAAGCTGCTAATCTGGAAAAATACAGAGTTGTTGATTTCCCTAAACTTAAAGATCCGTTCCAACAACTATTAGAAGATTTACAGGGCAATGTAAAAGCATCAATTCTTAAACAGGAACTTGGAGCTGAATATAAATATTACGAAAATCTTCAGAACATTATTAAACAACAAGGGATTCAGGCAAGAATACCATACGAAATAGATATTTATTAATTTTTTTACTATTGATATTAAAGCGTTCCATTGAATGGAACGCTTTTTTTATTATTTTGAATTACAAATGATTGTAAAATTATTTGTTTTATTTTTACTAGGTATTGTAACCTTTTTTTAAAAAAAAGATAACCAATACAGAAACAAAATTAAAATTACCGTTTGTGGAACAATTCAATGACGAACATTTAATGCAAAAAGTAAAAAATGGAAATCTGGATTCTTTGGCTCCATTATTCGAAAAATATCATGTAAAACTTTATAATTTCTTTTTGCGATTAACCAACAATAAAGATATTAGCAGTGATTTAACGCAAAATGTTTTTCGCAGAATAATTTCATATCGCGAATCATATGACCAACAATGGAAGTTTAAATCTTGGATGTACCAGATTGCACGAAACGTTCATTTAAAACATTATCAGGAGAACAAATTTTTAAAGTCTGATTTTAATGAGCCCGAGCAAATTGAACAGGATAGCAAATCAGCATTAGAAGAAATGGAATTTGAAGCAAAAAAACACATATTGCACGAAGCTTTAAACCAACTAAACCCTGAACAAAGAGAAATTATTGAATTAAGTAGGTTTCAGGGATTAAAATACAAGGAAATATCTGACATAACAGGAAACTCAGTAACAGCGATTAAAGTTAAAGTACACAGAGCAATGCACAAATTACGGGAACTTTATTTTGAACTTGCTTAAAACTTTGAATTATGGAATGTAAAAACATACAGAACGTATTGATTGATTTTATCGAAGAAAATATTTCGGCTGATATAAAAATTCAGATTGAAGAACATTTATTAACCTGCAAAACATGTAGAACAGAGCATAAACAAACCAGGCAATTACTGGATGACATGCAGATATTTGAAGATGAGCAACCTGACGAGCAACTAAAAGTTGATTTTTACACAATGCTGGAAGTAGAAAAGGAACAGCTTAATACTTCTTTGAAAAATATTAAATCTTCAGCAAATCAAAATAAAGACTATAGGAATTATCTGAAATATGCAGCAAGTATTATTGTTTTATTAAGTCTTGGCTTTTTCCTTGGTCAAAGTTTACAAATAAAGTCATACCAAAGTGCAGAAATTGCAGCTCTTCGCTCTGAGATATATTCAATTCAACAAACAGCGACAATGGCTTCGCTTCGTCAACCCACAGCCAGTCAGCGATTAAATGCTGTTAATGTAATAAATGAACAACTCAGATCAGATGATAAAACTATTAATACTTTGGTTAATACTTTTAGGAGCGACGATAATATTAATGTTAGAATGGCAGCAGCCAATGCTTTGGTAAAATATTCTGAAAGTGAAGAAATCCGGGATGCATTTATAGAAGTTTTAGAAAAAGAAGAAGATCCTGCATTACAAATCACTTTAATAAATTTATTAACCCAAATGCAGGAATCAAGAGCTAAGAAAATATTCCAGGAAATATTAAATAATGATAATACCATACCTGTTGTAAAAGAACAGGTTCAGGAAGGACTAAAAGTATTTATATAAGATTACAATTTTAAATAATATAGCCGGCAAACTTGCCTGTCGGCAGACAGGCTAAAAATTAATATTTAATAATCAGTAAAATAAAGAATTATGAAAAAAATAGGATCATTTATAATAACAGCAATTTTAGCACTTGGAATAAGTGCGTGTTACGCACAAGATTTTAAATACGATGTAAAACAATCCGGTCAGATATTTATAAAAAATATGACAGGAAGAATAAGCATTGAAGAAACTACAGGCTCTCAATTAATTATTGAAACAAGCCGATTTGAGAAAAAGCCTGAAAGAGCCGACGGTTTAAAGTCATTATATGGCTCTGGAGCCGAAGATAATACAGGAATTGGATTAGAGGTTAATACCAACGGAAACGTAATTGAAATCGCTGGTGCAAGCAAACAATCAGAAGATGCATATTATACATTTAAAGTTCCAAAAGGAATAAATGTAAAAATTGATTATCGAAGTCCGTTTGCAAGTGATGATATTAAAGTTAAGAATTTTAGCAGTGAACTGGAAGTGTCTGTATTAAATCCTGGAATTGATCTGGAGAATGTTACCGGACCTGTTATTCTTAACCTAACAAATGGCGATATAAATATTGATTTCGGAACAATTAATCAACAAGCACCAATATCGCTTCATGCTACAAATGGTATAATCGACATCACGTTGCCATCAAATACTCCTGCAAATATTTCAATGAGTACTATCAATGGCGAAATTTTTACTAACTTTGATATTGATTTTGAAACAAAAAGCAAGGATGGCTTAAGCTATATTGGCGGTGGTCAGAAAATTGTTGGAAAAATAAATGGTGGAGGAGTAAATATCAATCTTAAAACCATTAATGATAATATCTATCTTCGTAAGAAGTAGAATCTTACTGGCTGTTTTGGGAACTCAGATTTTTGTTTAAAAAATTTAACTATCGAGTGCTTTCATAGTTAAACCTCCTGGAACAGCCTTTTTTAACATCCATTTTTAATAAATCTTCAAATTAAAATATCATGAAAAATTTAATTTTCACATGTGTTCTGGCCATTCTTATGTCTTTCTCGAACACATTATTTAGTCAAAAAATAGTTGAGAAATCATCTCCAATAAAAGAAAATGAGGAATTAACACTAAACTTTGAATTTGCTGATCAAATAACAGTTACAACTTGGAATAAAAATGAAGTATACGTTAAAGTTATAGTCTCAATTAACAATAATGAAGACAATGATAAATTTAAACTGGAATTGAATCAAAGATCTACTGGAATTGTATTCAAATCTGAAATTGAAAATATGAAAAGTTTACAAACAAGGAAACGAATTGTAGATGAAGACGGACATACTATTACATACAACTCTGTTGAAATGGATCTTTTCTTTGAAGTTAAAGTACCTGCAAATATTGATCTTGAAATTGAAACAATAAGCGGAGATATTGACATTAAAGGTGTACTTGGAAGAATGGATATTAATACCATAAGTGGATTTATAGATATCTCTTTGCCTGAAAAACATAATGCTGATCTGGAATTAAGTACTATAAGCGGAGGGATGTATAGCGATTTTGAGTTTAACAATAGAAAATATGAGGGTTATCATCATTACGGTAAACGCGATTTATCAAAACGATTAAACAATGGTGGAACCAGAATTTTTCTGGAAACTATAAGTGGTGATATTTATTTGAGAAAAGATAAATAGTTTGATTGCTTGCTGTTCCAAAAAAATGTAAGTCATTCTGAGCAAAGTCGAAGAATCTAATTTTTTGGAACAGTTTTATTGCAAAGCCTTTCTTGCTTTTAAAATCCATTTTGAAGTATCCAATGGACTAATCCCTTTGTATTCTCTGGCTTGTCCTAATTCATCAGAGCATTCCTGATAACCATGGAATTTGGTTGAGATTTTTGCTTTACCACCTGATCGTGAGCTTAACCGAACAGGAAAATCCAGCGATGTTGCAACAGGTAAAATTCCGCTTAAAATAAATTTACCATTCTCCATTTCAGGACTACCGAAGGTTCCACGCATTTGAGTAATATCACTTGTAATGGCTCCTAATAAATCTTCAGTAGCCGAAATTTTAAAAGAAATTAACGATTCTAATAATGTAGTATCGGTATTTGCTAATCCATTCATAATTCCCATTGGCGTTGCCACAATAAAATCTCCCGGATTAGAATGCACCTGATGATCTTCACCCTCGATTAATGTAATTTTAAGATCGGTTACTTCCCAGCCTTTTATTCCTTGTTTCAAAGCATTTGGAATTGTTCGCTCAACTTCATTTTGATATTTCTGTTGAACATCATCAACGCTAATTTTGGATTCATACTTTACACCACTTCCAATCTCGGCAGGTTCAATCAAGAATTTCATTATGGCCCAACAAGGTTTTGGCATCCAATACCGAATAAATCCTTCACCTGTTTTGGTTGGTGTCTCTTTATAAATTACGGTAGGATCATCAAATTTTGCTTTTATACTAAATCTATTTTCAAGGATTTTCTCAATAACTTCAATCTGAATCCATCCCATTATCTTAACATGCAGTTCTTTATCTTCTCTCAACCACTCAAAGTCAAGAGTAGGATCTTCTCTCGAAAGCTCCTGTAATGCTTGAGCTAAAGCAGGATAATCTTTATCATTCTCAGCTTTTACCTGAACTGTAAGCAATGGCGTTCTTAAAGAAATATCTTCTGGCAAAACATCCGAAAATTCGCCAAGGATATCTCCTACCTTTGCATTCTGTAATCCGCAAATTCCTGCAATATCACCGGCAAATACTTCGCCAATATCTTCAAACTTATTCGAAATTAGCTTTCGAACTTGTGTAACCTTTTCGTTAATTTCCTGTGAAGCATTTTTAATAGCTTCACGATTCCTTATTTCTCCATTGTATACCTTTACATGAGAAATTTGCCCCATGGTTTTATCGTGAGTAATTTTATATATAAGTGCAGATAAAGGTTTCGTTTTATCAGCAATCTGTCCCGGCAAATAATGGATAACAGCATTTAACAATTCTCTAACTCCAATTGAGTTTTTAGCAGATCCCATTAAAACAGGATATAAATTACAATTATTTACTGCCTTTGTTAAAGATTCATCTAACTCGCCAAAAGAAAATTTGTGTTCATCAAGATATTTACTCAAAACATCCTCATCGGTATTGGCAATTGCCTCTATTATAGTATCATTCAAAGCTTCGTTATTCCATAAGAAACTAACATTCGCATTTGTAGTAGCCTCATTTGAAACTTCGGAAAGTACCGCTATATTATTTGTTAGCTCTTTTCGAATTTCGTTTATAACCAACTCTACATCTGCACCAGCTCGATCAATTTTATTAATAAAAATAATTGTGGGGATTTTCAAATTCTGCAAAGCATTCCATAAGGTTTCGGTATGCGCCTGAACACCCTCAACAGCAGAAATAACTATTACAGCGCAATCCATAACTCTTAAGACCCTTTCAACATCGGCAGAAAAATCAACGTGACCCGGAGTATCAATTAAATTAATTTTTACACCTTCCCAATCGAATGTTGTATTGGATGAACGAACAGAAATTCCTCGCTCTCGTTCAACAGCCATAAAATCGGTTTGCGTAGTTCCATCGTCTACACTTCCAAGTTTTTTGGTTTGACCACTTAAAAAAAGAAAGTTTTCTGTTATAGTAGTTTTTCCTGCATCAACATGAGCAAGGATTCCTATATTTCGAATTTTTGGATTCATTTACAAAGTTTGATAAAGGCAACAAATTTATATATTTCTATTAAAATAGCCTTATGGAATTCCATAAGGCTATAGTTTTAATCAAATTGTATTCTTTTACTAAGGCATACTATAAAAATCATTGCCTTTGTCATCTACAAGAATAAAAGCAGGAAAACCTTTAACTTCGATACGATAAATTGCTTCCATTCCTAGTTCAGGATATTCCAACAATTCAACATTAGTAATGTTTTCCTGTGCAAGCAATGCGGCAGGGCCACCAATACTTCCCAAATAAAATCCCCCGTGTTTTTTACAAGCATCTGTAACAACTTTACTTCTGTTACCTTTTGCAATCATGATCATACTTCCTCCATTACTCTGGAAAAGATCAACATACGAATCCATTCGTCCTGCTGTAGTAGGACCAAATGATCCTGATGGCATTCCTTCAGGTGTTTTTGCCGGTCCGGCATAATATATCGGATGATCTTTTATATATTGTGGTAAACCTTCTCCATTTTCTATTCGTTCTTTCAGTTTAGCATGAGCAATATCGCGACCAACGATGATTGTTCCATTAAGTGATAATCTGGTTCCAACAGTATGTTTCGACAATACACCCAGAATGCTTTTCATTGGTTGATTCAAATCAATAGTTACAGCACCTTTTTCATCATCTTTACGAAGTGCATCCGGAATAAATCTTCCAGGATTGTCTTCCATCTTTTCAATCCAGATACCATCTTTATTTATCTTAGCCTTAATATTTCGGTCGGCTGAACATGAAACACCCATTCCAACAGGACATGAAGCACCATGCCTTGGTAAACGAATTATTCGTATATCTAATGCAAAATGTTTACCACCAAACTGAGCTCCGATTCCCAGTTTATAAGCAGCGTTTAATATCTTTTTTTCAAGTTCAATATCACGAAAAGCCTGTCCTCCTTCATTTCCTTTTGTTGGAAGATTATCTAAATATTTTGCAGAAGCAAGCTTAACAGTTTTTAAACACGATTCTGCAGATGTGCCTCCAATAACAAATGCCACATGGTATGGAGGGCAAGCCGCTGTTCCAAGCGATTTCAGTTTTTCAATAAGAAAACTTTCAAGCTTTTCAGGATTAAGCAATGCTTTTGTTTGTTGGTATAATGCTGATTTATTTGCAGAACCTCCTCCTTTGGCAACAAAAAGAAATTTATACTCATCACCATCGGTTGCATGAATATCAATCTGTGCCGGCAGGTTGGTTCCTGAATTCTTTTCTTTGTACATATCCAAAGGAATGGTTTGCGAATACCTCAAACTTTCTTCTGTATATGTTTTATAAACTCCCTTCGAAAGAGCTTCTTCATCGCCTCCACCAGTCCACACCCTTTGCCCTTTTTTAGCAACTATAGTTGCTGTACCAGTATCCTGGCAAAAAGGTAGTTTGCCTTTCACAGATACCTCTGCATTACGAAGCATCGCAACAGCAACATATTTGTCATTTTCACTTGCTTCAGAATCATCTAAAATTGAAGCTACCTGCTTAATGTGACTTGTGCGCAACATAAAAGAAGTGTCTCTTAAGGCAGCGTTGGCCAGTTTTGTAAGCGCTTCAGGCTCCACCTTTAAAATAGTTTCACTCTCAAACTGAGAAACAGAAACGTGATCTTTGGTTAACAAATAATATTCAGATTCATCTTTCCCTAATGGAAAAGGATCCTGATAATTAAATTCGGGAGTAGGCATAAGACAATAATTTTTAGTTTATATTTTACAATAATTTAATTGGCAGACAATCAGTTAATTAACAATTAAATAATCGTCCGTTAAAAGAAATGAAAAGATACGAAATTTATAGCAAGGCATCAATATGTTGTACAATATCTCCAAGAACAGCTTTATCGTTTTTCACTATAACAGGGCGTCTTATTAATTTGGGGTTTTCTACTAAAATCTTAATCCAGTCTTTGTCTGAGAAGTCTTTGCCTTTATATTTTTGCTTATAGTCAGCTTCCTGTGTTCTGATTATTTCCTGAGGATTCAATCCAAGCTTATTTAAAATATCTTTCAGACTTTTTTCTGAAAAATGTTGATCCTTTAAATATTCAATAATTTCCGGTGTTATTCCTTTTTCTTCCAAATATTGTAGTCCTGCACGACTTTTTCTGCATCTTGTGTTATGGTAAATTTTGTATGACATGTCTATGAGTTTAAAAATTTATATGGTTGATAATTGTTTACACCGGATCCAATCCTGCTCTGCGAACTAATTTTTTCATATACTCAACAGGAAATTTTTCTTCAGAAAAATTCCTTATATCGGTTCCTGATTCAATTGCCTGCGTTAAACCCATAATTACTTATTCGAATTCATCTTAAATATATGAAATTATTACAATCTGAAAAGTCAACAATTAATTTTTTGATTTGTTTCTGAAAATGAAATGAAAAAGCCTGAGAATTTAAGAATCTCAGGCCATATAATAGAAAATATTTTATTATTTATGATTTCCCAGAAATGATAACATTGATTCAAAGATCAACCGGCCATCCGTATTTCCTAATTCATCATCTGCTCCACGTTCAGGATGTGGCATCATACCAATAACATTTTTATTTGCATTACAAATACCTGCAATATTTTCAACCGAGCCATTCGGGTTTGCTTCGGAAGTAACCTCTCCGTACTTATTGCAATACCTGAATAATATCTGATCGTTCTGGCGCATTTCCTGCAATACTTCTTTTTTAGCAAAATATCTGCCTTCACCATGTGCAATCGGGATCATTAATGATCTTTGCTTATCGAGTTTTGCCGTTACACTGCTGGAGTTATTATCAGGAATAATATAAATATTTTTACAAATAAATTTTTGATTTTCGTTATGTAATAATGCTCCTGGTAATAATCCTGATTCACAAAGTATTTGAAATCCATTACAAACACCAAACACAAAGCCACCGTTATTTGCAAATTCTATTACTTTTTCCATAATAGGTGAATAACGGGCAATGGCACCTGAACGGAGATAATCGCCATAAGAAAAGCCACCTGGTAAAACAATCGCATCTACATCCTGTATACCGGTATCTTTATGCCAAAGTTCAACTACTTCGTGTTCCATTATATTGCGTAGAACATATATCATATCCTGATCGCAATTTGAACCAGGGAAAATTACAACTCCGAATTTCATTAGAAATGTTTTTGAAAATGACGTCAAATCATCTGACTAACAACAACATGACTTAACTAAACTAATTTTATTTCAACTCAAAGATATAATTATTTCATATCCTGAACAAATAATTAATTTCGGGTTTCTGCCTGAAATAAAATAAATCTGTATTTTAGTAAAATCATTTAAAACATATAATCATGAAAATAATTAAGTTTATTATTAAAATTATTGTTGTTCTTATTATTCTGTTTGTTTTGTTTGTTGGTTATGCTTCAATATCTGATTATAAGCCTGAACCAACTGAACAAGTATACGAATCAGAAACTCCTGACACGATTGATGTTAGCAAAGAAATAAGTTTGATGATATGGAACATTGGTTATTGTGGATTAAGTGATGATATGGATTTTTTCTACGATGGAGGTAAACAGGTGCGAACATCGAAAGAAAATGTTTATGAAAATTTTGATTTTGTAAAATCAACATTAAAAAACAATGATAGCTTAGATTTTATTTTACTTCAGGAAGTTGATTTGCATTCAAAAAGAAGTTATTATATTAACGAACTCGACTCCTTTATTAAAATTTTACCTGATTTTAACAGTTTTTTTGGTAAAAACTACGATGTAACATTTGTTCCATCTCCGGTAACAAATCCTTTGGGAAGGGTAAGCTCAGGTCTGGTTAGTTTCGCAAAATATAATCCAAAAACAGTAGTTAGATATTCATTTCCCGGTAATTACTCCTGGCCCGTAAAATTATTTATGCTTGACAGATGTTTTTTAGTAAAACGATTTCCCACAAGTGACCAAAAAGAATTAATTATTATTAACACGCATAATTCAGCTTACGATGACGGGACGTTAAAGAAACAACAGATGGAATATCTTAAAACTTTTTTACTGGAAGAATTCAACAATGGAAATTACATCATTGTTGGTGGTGACTGGAATCAAAATCCTCCCGACATAGACTATTCAGATATTAAAGAAAACTCTCCGACAAAGCGATTTGTTTTAAATCCAATAAATGCTGATTATTTACATGAAAGCTGGACATGGCTTTATGACCCGGAAACTCCAACAAACCGATATTTAAATGCGCCATATCAAAAAGGAAAAACCATTACACCAATAATCGACTTTTATCTTATGTCGCCAAACATATTTCCGGTTAATGTGAAAACACAAAACTTCAACTTCAAACACTCTGATCATCAACCAGTAGTTGTTAAAGTAATGTTGAAATAACATTTAACATATTTATTCCGAAATGTTTGTGATGATATAAATCATTCAGGTTATTTTTCGTTTTAAACAAACCAGAATCCTAATTTTCAATTATGGTTTGTACATTGTTTTGTCAATTCTTTCTGGCTGAATATATTTGTTTAAGTCTCCCTTCATCAAAAAAAGACATATTATAATAGAACAAATACATGATGTCCGGAATTTTTTATACCTTTAATACAATGAGATTACTAATGTAGGTTTAGATTTGTCAAATTCGTTTTAAACTTTCGATTAGTGTATTTATTTTTAATTATAAAAGTAATTAACTAAACATATTTTTTTCAATACAAGTTAATTATCTATTTTTGCATTTTTAAACAAACTATTTTAATAAATTCGCGTACTAAGTATATCACTTTTTAACTGAAAACTCCGAATGATTTTATCAGATCAAGAAGTTCAATTTTTTGTTAATACTATAAAGAACTCGTCGGGTTACGATTTTAGTGAGTATTCTGAAAAGTCACTAAAACGTCGTTTACAAAAAATTCTTATTGATAATAATACTGATTTGATCAATCTGATCAACAAACTTAAGTCAAGTAAAGCTTTTCTAGAGAAAACTGTAAAAGATATTACAGTTAATACAACAGAACTTTTCCGCGATCCACAAACCTGGCAAACTTTGAAATACAGGATTTTGCCAAAGTTCTCAGAAAACAAAAGCATAAATATTTGGCATGCAGGATGTTCTACCGGTCAGGAAGTTTACTCCATGATGATTTTATTAAATGAACTTGGATTACTCGATAAAGCTAAAATATTTGCCAGCGATTTAAACACAGATGCTCTTGAAGCAGCAAAAAAGGGAAATTATAAGTACCGTTTTAATATCGGATACCTTGATAATTTTGACAAAGTAATAAAGGAGAATCCCTTTAATTATGAAGAATACAATGATGTTCCATATTCCAAATATTTTAAAATCGATAAAGTATCCGATTCAATTCAAATAAATGATTTTCTCAGACAAAAGCCCATATTCAGACAGCATGATCTGGTTAAAGGCGGGAATCTGTATTTTGCAAAATTTGATCTTATTTTATGCAGAAATGTAATTATTTACTTTAAGTACAGCTTGCAAAATAAAGTGTTTAAGTTATTTCATGATCATCTTTATACAAATGGTTATCTGGTACTTGGTATGCACGAAACAATGCTTGGTGAAATAACATCAAAGTTTGATAAAAAAGGACAAGCATACCGGAAAAAATAAAAGAAAGAAAAGTATTATACAATGAATAGATATGAACTAGGCATAGTAGATACAAGAAACATAATTAAGACATTACAGGATGTATATAATTATGATTTTAAAAATTATGCTCTTACTTTTTTTAAACGAAGAGTTGAGAGGGTAATTCTAAATCATAATTTAAAGGATGCTGAAGGATTTATTAATAAAATTGAAAATGATCGTGCTTTTTTCGAAATATTTCTTCAGGAGATGTGTGTTGAAAATACTGAAATGTTCCGCGATCCTTCACTTTGGAGAGTTTTTAAAGAAGATATTTTCCCTAAAAACGTTCAGGATGCTGTTAACTTTAAAATTTGGTTTCCTGAAGTATCTTCAGGCGAGGAATTGTACTCAACCGCAATAATTCTTAAGAAGTTAAATTTGCATAAAAACGTTCAGTTTATAGCCTCAAGTATAAGCGAACTGGATATTGAAAAAACGAAAAAGGGCATTTTTGATTCTAAAAAAACTGAAGTCAACGATGCCAATTTCAAAAGAATCTTTAGCGAAAGTGAACTTTCAGATTTTTACACAATTGAAAATGATAACGCTCATTGGGACACTTCTTTAATTGAGAATACCAAATTTATAAAACAAAATATTATATTTGATGATTATCCTAAGGGAATCAAATTAATATTGTTCCGAAACCAAATGATTTATTATAATCAAATTTTACAGGAACGTTTTATGAAAATTATATACAATTGTCTGGTTCCCGGAGGACATCTTATTATTGGAAACAATGAAAAGGTCGAGTACTGGAACTCAGATAAGGACTATACTTTAATTAATAAAACCGAAAGTATTTATAAAAAGAAATTATCATAATAATAAATGTATAAAGCAGTAGTAATTGGTGGTTCAGCAGGAAGTTTTCAGGTAATTACAAAAATATTAAGTTCATTACCAAAGAATTTTCCATTGCCTGTATTGTTGTGTTTGCACAGATTAAAACATGTACGTTCGGGATTTGTGGAAGCACTATCAATAAAATCAACAATTCCTATTCTTGAACCTTATGATAAGGAAACAATAAAGCCTGGGAAAGGATATCTTGCTCCATCCAATTATCATATGTATGTAGAACTAAATAAACGTATTGCATTATCAACTGAAGAACCCGTTAATCATTCCCGTCCTTCAATTGATCTTACATTTGAAACAGCAGCACAGGCTTATCGCGATAAACTAGTCGGTATAATTCTGTCCGGAGCAAATCGCGATGGAGCTTATGGACTGAAAAAATTAAAACAATCGGGGGGATTGGCAATTGTGCAGGACCCAAATGAATGCCAGGTAAAAACCATGACTGAAGCCTCGTTAAAACAAACAACAGTTGATCATATATTCACAACTGAGCAAATAATAAGCTTTTTACTAAAATTAAAATGACAGTTTTAAATGAATCGTTTAAAAATATATAAAACACTTGCATTTATCGTGCTCATTATTGAGCTGACTGTTTTTTTTACACTTTTCGGTAAAATCCGAAATATGATTCTTTCCAATCAACTTTTCGAAGATCAAAATATTATTTACTTTCTTTTAATTCTGGCTGCAATACTTGTTTTATTTTTATTTGTGCTTTTTATTCTGCTAACAAATAAAAACGAATCTGAAAATATTTATTCTAATAAGCAAACTCAGATTATTGGAGATAATTCAAAACACAAGGAATCAGACAAAGAAATTATTGAAGAAGAAACAGCCAATATAGAATATTATATTAGTAAAATTCTACCCAAAGAAAATGCGAAATTAAATTTAATAAAATATTCTGAAAAAATCCTGAGCAATCTGGCTAAGGAGTTTGATATAGTTCAGGGTTTACTTTTTGTGAAAGAAAAGGAATCCGACATTTTCAATATTGCAGGTAAATATGCCTATTTTGGCGAAGAGCAACCCAAAAGTTTTAAATACGGCGAAACATTATCCGGTCAGGTTGCAAAAAATAAAACGGCATTAAATCTGAAAGAAATCCCTGAAAATTATGCAACTATTTTGTCTGGCCTGGGTAGCAGTTCTCCAAATAATTTGTTAATAGCGCCAATAATACTTAATGACGAAACTGTTGGGATTATTGAACTTGCTTCATTTAAAAAATTTAGTAAAATCTTTAATGATCTATTTGAAAGTATTTCAGATAAAATTGGTAAAGAATTAATTAAGTATTAAATTATTATTAGTTATATGGCTTTAAAGAAAAATAAGACACAAATTAGTTCCGTTTCCTATAATGATATAATTATTGGAATTGGAATTTCTCTGATTTTTCTTTTCATTTCATGGATAACAGATATTATTACTAATAATCTAAGCGTTTCTTTTTATACAATAAAAGAAATCCATATAAACAATCCTGTACACTGGCTTATAGATTTACTACCATTTGTTGTTGGTATTACTCTTTACTTTTCTGTAAGAAAGAGAGAAAAAGACAATAAAGTATTTAAACTTATAATAGAACAACGTGATCAGGACATAAATCGAAATGCAATTTTTGCCAAAAAAATTGGCGAGGGTGTTTATGATGATGAAGATCAGGATGTTGATGCTGATGATATTATTGGCAGATCATTAATCGTAATGCGGGATAATTTACTTTCTAATAATAAAAATGAGAAAGAACAAAACTGGATTTCAGAAGGGAAAGATTTAATTTCGCGTATTCTTCGAATGCATAATAATATAGATGAACTGGCTTATGAAGTAATTGTTCAGCTTATAAAATACATTAATATTATTCAGGGTACATTTTATATTTTTGATAACGAAGAAAACAAACTTATTAACCGTGCAACATATGCATATAACAGAAAAAGATATGTTACACAGGAATTCAGAATAGGTGAAGGACTCATCGGGCAATGTGCATATGAGCAGGATATTGTTTATCGTACAGAAATCCCCGAAAATTATACAACCATAACATCAGGAATCCTAGGTGATAAAAAACCATCCAGTATTTTAATTGTTCCGCTAATTACTGAAGAAAAACTTCAGGGAATCCTCGAATTTGCATCAATTGAGGATGAATTTCCCGCGTTAACAATTAAGTTTTTAAAAGAATTAGGTGAGATTATAGCCCGTACTCTGTATAATTTAAGTATGAATCAAAAAACGGAGAAGCTGCTTCAGGAATCTCAACAAATGACTGTTGAACTTAAAGCTAATGAAGAGCAGCTTCGGCAGAATGCGGAAGAGATGAGGGCCACACAGGAAGAGCTGGAGATATCAAACAAAAATCTTGGAACTCAAATTAAAGAGGTTGGAAATGCCCAAAAACGCTTACATTCTTTGCTTGAAAATGCCTCCGAGGTTATTTCAATTTATGACAGTGAAATTAAATTAAAATACGAAAGCCCATCGGTTACGAAAATTCTTGGATATACTCCCGAAGAAATGATGAACGGTAAGGACATGGACAGATTAACTGCAAAAGGAGAAGCAGCTATGAAGGAAATGTTTGAGCAATTACTGGAAGATCAGCATACTCCAAGAACTATTCAGTACACTTATATTAAAAAAGACGGTAAAAAGATTCACATTGAAACAACCGGGCGAAACTTACTCAATGATCCGGCTATAAATGGAGTTATTCTTAATTCGCAGGATATAACTGAAAGAAAAAGAGCTGAAAAAGAAGAGAGGATGAAAAGTAAAATGCAATCTCTTTCTGAAAACAGTCCTGATTTAATTCTGAGGATGAATACGAAAGGACAATTCTTTTATGCGAATCCTATGGTTGATGATTATATAGGCATTGTATCTAAAGATATAATGAATAGCAGGCTTGATGATTTAAAGATTAAGACTGAATTAATAACATTTTTTAAAGATACAGTCCGGCAAATAAGAAAAACCAATCAAAAATTAAATCAGGAATTAACAATGCCAACCGCCAGGTTAGGCGAGCGAATTATGAATTTTAATGCAATCCCTGAATTTAATGAAAATGAGCTTGAAACTATTTTATTTGTCGGCCACGATATCACCGAAGCAAAACAAATTGAGCTGGAAATAAAAGATAAAAACAGAAAAATAAATGAGAGTATAAATTATGCACAGCGTATTCAAACATCAATACTCCCAAGCACTGCAATTTTACAGGAGTATTTGCCAAAATCATTTATTTTCTACATGCCAAGAGATGTTGTAAGTGGCGATTTTCCATGGTTCTTTAAAAAAGAGGATATACTATATATTTCGGCAGTTGATTGTACCGGACATGGTGTTCCAGGTGCACTTTTATCCTTTATAGGGTATTTTCAGTTAAATAACATTGTTGATCATGATGTTAATTACACTGCCGGACAAATACTTGACAAACTGCACTTTGGTGTAAGAAATACGTTAAAACAGGACAGAGTTGATGCAGACGCCAGGGACGGAATGGATATCGCTTTTTGCCGAATTGATTTAAAAAAGAAGGAATTACAGTATTCCGGTGCACACCGACCGTTGTATCTGTTAAGAAACGGAGAATTATTAGAACATAAAGGGAACAGAAAAGCTATCGGAGGTATTCCCCACAGAAAAAAAGCAGAAAAAGACTTTGCAAATCATACAATTGAAATATTAAAAGGAGATAAAGTATTTATATTTTCTGATGGAATGCCGGATCAGGTAGGCGGCCCTGAAGGAAGGAAATACTCTCCTCAACGCATCAGGTCAACTATTACTGAAAACAAAAATCTTTCCATGCAGCAGTATTCAAACTTGTTTGAAACTGATTTTAAAAAATGGATGGGTAAAAACAAACAGATCGATGATGTGTTATTAATTGGAATAGAATTTTAATTTTTTATTATTTTTAATAAATATTAATTTTACAACCTATGGATAAAAGTAATGTAAAAGGCTTTCTGGAATTTGTTTATGATTTTTACAGATCTATGAAGGCTCACGAAATTACTTTGGTATACGAAGGTGAAATAACTCACCAGATTACCAAAGCATTTACTTCTTTAACAGAATCAAATATGGCTAAGGAGTCAGAAGATAATTCTGTACAAAAGAAGGTATTCCACGTAATGGTTGAGTGTTTGCAAAACATTAGTAAACATGCAGATTCATTTGGGTCTGATGATTTTCTTTTTGCAGGCCGAGGCATATTCATGGTAAGCAAAGGAAAAAAAGATTATCATGTAACAACAGGTAATGTTATCGAAAATGATAAAATCGAAGAACTTACCGAGATGCTCAACCAGATTAACAGCTTAGACAAAGAAGGTCTTAAGCAGCTTTATAAAAACCAGATGAAAGAAGGAAGACTTTCTGAAAAAGGTGGTGCCGGATTAGGGTTTATTGACATAGCCCGAAAAACAGGCAATAAACTTGAATACCACTTTTTACCCATTGACGAAGGAAGTTCGTTTTTCTTGTTAACATCATCAATTTCTAGAAACGCTTAAATAATTAATATTATGGAAGTAATAAAGCTCAAAGGTACTGACGATACTCCAACCATTATTCTTGATAAAGACAATGGTATTTTTGAAATTTCAGGCAGATCGCTACCTGAAGACGTAACTACATTTTATGAGCCTGTATTAAACTGGCTGGAAGATTATCAGGATGAAGCAAATGACAAAACCGTTTTCGCGTTTAAACTTGTTTACTTTAACACCGCATCTTCAAAATTAATTCTTGACATTTTAATGAAACTTGAAGAAATGCACGAGAATGGTAAAGAAGTTGTAATTAAATGGTTCTTCCCCGATGACGACGAGGATATGGAAGAGGCAGGTGAAGAGTATGCTGATATTGTTGATATACCGTTTGAACAGGTAAGTTATACAATGTAATTGCAGGTAATTGTTATTTTTCTTGTGTCATTTTTTAACTTAAAATTATGAGTGAAGAGATTTTAAGAGCCCTTATGCAGTTGTTTGCTATTATTGCAAAACAAGACGAAGGTGTAGAATCCAGTGAAAGGGAATTCGTAAAAAACTTCTTAACTCAACAATTAAATGATGAAGTAGTGCCTGAATACATGGCTCTTTTTGATGAAAAAGCCGGTATCACAGGAGAGAAAGTAGAAAAAAATGAAACGGTAAAATTAACTTCTGTTAAAGATTCTGTTCGAATCCTGGGATTATGTAAAAAAATTAACAAAACTCTTACTCAAAAGCAAAAGGTTATTGTTTTGGTAAGACTTTTTGAGTTGGTAAATGCCGATAGAAAGTTCTCCGAACAACGAATGGCAATTATTAATACAGTTGCCGAAGTATTTAAGCTAACCAAAGAAGAATTTCAAAGTGTTGAAAGTTTTGTTATTAATAACGAAATCTCAGAAATTGATAGTGTCGGCAATCTTATCATTAATGATAAAGAGAGTGAGTGTAAAAATGCTAAACACTTTAGAGTTGAGGCCTTAGACGGCAACATCTTTATCCTTCAGGTTAAAAGCGCAGATCTCTATTTTATGCGTTACAATGGTAACGAAGATCTGTTCCTTAATGGTCTTCCGGTTAACAATAACAGAATATACTTGTTTGCAAGCGGAGGTACAATTAAGCTACCAAAAGGTAAACCTATATATTATAGCGATATTGTTGCACATTATTTAACAGATAGTAGCGCAACAAAAATCTCTTATATTGCAAGAGATATAAACTTTGTTTTCCCGAACGGTGGTGTTGGATTAAGAAATATAAATTTCTCAGAAGATCAGGGTAAATTAATAGGCCTTATGGGTGCCAGCGGTGCAGGAAAAACTACCCTGCTTAGTGTTCTCACAGGATTAAACGTACCC
This sequence comes from Bacteroidales bacterium, assembly GCA_019038645.1. Lineage (GTDB taxonomy): Bacteria > Bacteroidota > Bacteroidia > Bacteroidales > UBA12077 > UBA12077. Next base: position 31,223 of record JAHOYT010000029.1, on the reverse strand, counting down.
ACTTCAGGAGAAATACTAATAAACGGAATAAACCTTCATAAGGAAAAAGAAAAACTCGAAGGAGTTATTGGTTATATCCCTCAGGATGATTTACTTATTGAGGAATTAACGGTTTTTCAGAACCTTTACTATAATGCCAAGCTTTGTTTCAATGATAAATCGGAAGAAGAAATTGTTGAACTGGTAAGTAAAACTCTTACAAGTTTAGGTTTATACGATCGAAAAGACCTGAAAGTTGGCTCTCCGATGAACAAAATGATTAGTGGAGGACAACGAAAAAGATTGAACATTGCCCTTGAACTTATCAGAGAACCGTCAATCCTTTTAGTTGACGAACCTACCTCGGGTCTTTCTTCCAGAGACTCCGAAAATGTTATGGACCTGCTTAGAGAGCTTGCCCTTAAAGGGAAACTCATTTTTGTTGTTATACATCAGCCATCATCAGACATATATAAAATGTTTGACAATATGATGATTCTGGATACTGGTGGCTATATGATTTATTACGGCAATCCTGTTGAAGGGGTAATGTACTTTAAACGACTTGATGCACAAATCAATAGTGATGTTGGAGAATGCCCTACCTGTGGTAATGTTAACCCTGAACTTATTTTTAACATTATAGAGGCTAAAGTAGTTGATGAATACGGGAAATACACACCGAAAAGAAAAATCTCTCCTTTAAAATGGGAAGAAAATTTTGATGAAAATATTAAAATTGAAGAAATTCAGGATGTAAAAGACGCCCCCCCTACCACTCTTAATATTCCCTCGTGGATTAAACAATTAAAGATTTATACAATTCGGGACTTCCTTTCTAAAATAAGCAATACACAATATATAGCCCTAAACCTGTTAGAAGCTCCGGTACTTGGTTTTATCCTGTCATACATTATTCGTTACATTGCTGACCCTAATTCCAATCTTTACATATTCAGGGAAAACGAAAATATTCATATTTATATATTTATGGGCCTTATTGTTGCCTTGTTTCTGGGGTTAACTGTAAGTGCCGAAGAGATATTCCGCGACAGAAAAATATTAAAACGTGAAGCATTTCTTAATTTAAGTCGATCCAGTTATCTTATTTCAAAAATATTTATACTGTTCACTATTTCTGCTATTCAGGCCATTTTGTTCGTTTTAATAGCAAACAATATTTTAGGTATAAAGGAAATGACATTTGAATACTGGTTTGCACTTTTTACAACTGCAGCATTTGCCAATATGATGGGATTAAATGTTTCAGCATCCTTTAATTCTGCTGTTACAATATATATACTTATTCCGCTGGTAATGATTCCAATGATGATATTAAGCGGCGCAATGTTTCCTTTTGATAAAATGAATCGTTCAATCGGAAGTGTGAAAAAAGTTCCGTTTATTGCAGAATTCATGCCTACCAAGTGGTCCTTTGAGGCCTTAATGGTAAACCAGTTTAAAAATAATGAATTTGAGAAGAATTTCTACGAAATAGAAAAACGTGAAAGTAATGCCGACTTTAAACAGGTTTATTATATTCCTGAACTGGATAAACATCTTGTCTACATTGAAGATAACTGGTGTAAATTTGAAGATAATCAGGAAGTAAAAAAGAATATAACAAATAGTTTAAGGTTACTAAAAACTGAACTCCCCAAGGAAGAAATAAGAACCGGGATACCACTTGAGTCAGGACATCAGTTAGATACAGCTTTGTTAAACGATATTGTAATTAGTAAAACCAGAGAATTTATAGATAACCTGGATTCCTATTATAGTACTATATTTCAAAAAGCAAATAATGAAAAAGAAAATAAAATTCGTTATCTGTTAAAAACTACCCCTGATTTATACCGTAATAAGCGTGATGCTTTCCACAATGAGAGTGTTGAAGATCAGGTAAAAAAGGTGTTTGAAAAAAATAAGATTATACAATATAAAGACGAATTAGTACAACAAGTAGATCCTGTCTACAGAGATCCGGATATTGAGGGCTATTTTAATTTCAGGTCTCACTTTTACGCACCCAGAAAGTATTTTGCAGGAAAATATCATGATACATTCTGGTTTAATATGATTTTTGTCTGGATAATGACAATCTTTTTCTATATCACTCTGTATTACGAAGTACTAAAAAAACTACTTGATCTGCCTGAAAAGATTAAGTTTAAAAAATAATACGAGATATTGAATATTTTTATATCTTTATAAGATGTGTTAAATTTGCAGTATAAGTGAAAAACAACCATATTGATTATGAGCAAACGATTGATATACATACTATTACTATTATTAATATTTTCAGCCTGCCGATCTGATAAACAAAAGGACACAGATTTTTCTACTGAATTTGAGGTGCCTGATTCCATTCTGTATGAAGGAGAACTGGAAATTTCTGAACAGGCAATGGAAGAAATTGTTCAAAATATATCTTCCCCTGTAGAAATTGCAGCTTTGATAAAAGCAGTTGGAGTTCCGTATTCAAAAAATTATCTTGCCAGTACTGATTATATTGATAATTATAACACAAGCTTTCAAAAAGCCCTGGGACTAGGTATTTATGGTGCTGATCTTGGTTATCAGAATATGTATAATAAAACAGGTGCAGTTATCGATTATATTTCTGCTATAAAAACACTCGCTGACGGAATACGAGTGGGACAGTTCTTTGATTTTTCAACACTAAAACGCTTAGTTACTAATAATCAGAATCTTGATTCATTAATGACAATTTCAGTTCAGAATTTTAACCAAATGGACCGGTATTTGAATGAAAATAATCGTAGTAATTTAAGTTCTTTAATTGTTGCTGGTGTGTGGATTGAAAGTATGTATTTATTAGGCGAGGTTATTAAAGAGTCTCCAAATGCTGAACTTTCTGAAAAAATAGGAGAACAGAAAATAATTTTAAGTAATTTAATGTTACTATTAAAAAATTACGAAAGAGATCCACGCTTCAAGGAATTAATCGATGATTTAACTGAGATTCAAGAGATTTACAGAGAAGTGACTATAACCTACGAGATGGGAGAACCTGAAGCAGTTGAAGAAGATGGTATGTTGATTATAAAACAAAATGACAAACAGTATATTGAAATCTCCAATAAAACATTGATGAGAATTATTGATAAAACTGTAGAGGTTCGGAATAATATAATACAGTTGTAAATATGAGATACTTTTATATAATTTTTGCCTTATTTGCAATCATCATTCTGGGAAATACCAACAAATCCTTTGCACAATCAGGACAAGAATTAGTTGATATTTGTGGTATTATAGCCGGTGATGCTACTTATTTAAAGGATTTTCAGATTAAACTGGAAGCTGCGAAACCGGGAGAAGAACCTCCTACTGCACGTCATTCAGTTGTATTAAGCAAAAGCACACAATATCGTTTTTCTATTTGCAATTCGAAAGACTATTCCGGAGAAGCAATTATTCAGTTATATGATAATAACAGGTTGCTGGGAACTAACTATGTTGTTGCAACAGGAAAAAGTTATCCTACCTTTGATTTTAAATGCACCACAACGGGTGTATACCATATTTTTATTTCCTTTAAGGAAGGAGATCAGGGTTTGGCAGTTGCATTATTATCCTTTGTAAAAAGATTATAATCTTTCCACTATACCATTTATAATTTATAACAGCTCATTAATAATGAGCTGTTATTTGTATAAATACAATTAAACCTATAAGTATAACAATTATACTATTCAAATACCAATCCTTCTTAATAGTATAAAAATAATCTGTTAGAAGAAAAGAAACGGGAATGCCAAATAAATAAATTATTTCATAAGACACATTCTTAAAAAATAAAAATAACAACAGAGAAATTACAAATATCCACCAGTTGATTCCAAAGTATTTTCTGGTTTTAATTTTTTTCTTTTGATAATTTACAACAATAGTATAACTGGCATTTATGATTATAAATAATAAAAATCCGTAAAATAAATAATACGATAAATGTAGAGTACTAAACTCTTTAATCAGACCGAAACCAGCATTTATGCTTTCTGCTAAACCCACTAATTCTATTCTGTCAAAAAATACAAAATATAGAACAAAGACAAATAAATACGGGGTAAAAAATCCTAGAATACTAACAATCCAATCTCGACCAATAAATGGTCTGAGAAAAGATAATGAGATCCAAATTATGCTAATAAAAATCGCAAACGGAGCCCAGAAAAGAGATGCAATTGATACAAAAAATCCTGCCAGAAAAAGTTTATTTAAAGCATATTCTATTCTATAAGTGCTAAAAATATAATCTAACGAGATAAAAATAAAAATTGTTCCAATCAGAACAGGATTTAATCTTTGCAACGGAATAAAGCTGCCAGAAATTAAAATATAGAAAAAGGCCGGTAAATATGTTCTGTAATTGATGAGAATATATTTTTTATTAAACTGTATTAACATAAAGGCCTGCAATAAAACTAAAACAAATCCTATAAATACTGATATTAAAGAATCTCCAGGGGAAATAACCGCCAGAAAACTATACAACGGCATATTAAAATTATCCAGAGGCAATGCAATAACAACCGGATTTAAAAATGAATATCCCCATGTGAGAATTCCGGTAAAAACTATAAGAACTATAACTCCCGGCCTGTTGCTTTTTAAAATAGCTGAAATCATCCTTTATATTTTAAATCAAATCCGATATCGTTTCTATAATATTTATCCTCAAAATTTATTAACCCGGCATTCTTATAGCTCTTATCCAGAGCATCAAAAATATTTTCCCCCATTGATGATACTGCTATTACACGCCCTCCGGCGGTTACAATTCCAGAATCATTTCTCCTGGTTCCGGCATGGAATATTATAGAGTCATTAATTTCAGGGATTTCTATTTGTTTGCCTTTTGAATATTCTCCCGGATACCCACCTGAAACCATCATAACGGTAGCACAGGCATTTTTGCTAAACTCAATATTTGCCTCTTCCAGAGTTTCATTTTTAATGTGTACAAATAATTCAACAATATCCGACTCAATTCTTGGAATTACAACTTCCGCTTCAGGATCTCCCATTCTAACATTATACTCAATTACCCATGGGTCTCCTCCAACATTTATTAATCCAAAAAAAACAAACCCTTTATAATTGATTTTCTCATTAACTAATCCATCTATAGTTGGTTTTACTATCCTTTTTTCCACTTTGTCCATAAATTCCTTATCTGCAAAAGGAACGGGAGAAACCGCTCCCATGCCTCCTGTATTTAGTCCGGTATCTCCTTCTCCAATCCTTTTGTAATCCTTAGCTTCTGGTAGTATCTTATATGATTTCCCATCAGTAACAGCAAAAACAGATAACTCAATACCACTCAGAAATTCTTCAATTACTACAGTATTGCTGGCCTTCCCAAATTGACCATTTAGCATTTCTTCTAAAGCACTTTTGGCTTCTTCTAAATCATCTAATATCAGGACTCCTTTCCCGGCTGCAAGACCATCGGCTTTAAGAACATATGGTGCTGAAAGTTCTTCCAGAAAAGCTTTTCCATTATCGATATTGTTTTTTGTAAAAGATTTATATCCGGCAGTAGGAATCCCGTATTTGCTCATAAATGTTTTTGCAAAGTCCTTGCTTCCTTCCAAAATAGCTCCTGCTTTAACCGGGCCAATAACCGGAATCGCTTTTAAATCCTTATCATTTAAAAAATAATCGCTGATTCCATCAACCAAAGGTTGTTCCGGACCAACAATGACCATTTCTATTTCCTTCTCAATAGTAAGGTTTTTTATTGCTTTAAAATCTGATAGATTAAGTTCAATGTTTTCACCAAATTCTGATGTTCCGGCATTTCCCGGCGCAATAAACAATTTACTGATTTTATTACTCTGGCTAATTTTCCACGCAAGAGCATGTTCGCGGCCGCCCGAACCTAAAAGAAGTATGTTCATAATTAATAATTTTATTGGAAACAAAGATAATTATCTAAAAGAAATGCTACAAATTAATTTATCACCGTATATTAACAATAAAGAAGAAGCTGTCTCGAAAGCTCTTTTTGTTGCTTTTGAGACAGCTTCTTCGTAATATTCTAATTTATTTTGCTTATTGCAATAATATCTTATCTGTAAAGTTAAATTGATTATTAAAAATTCTTATAAAATAAACACCTTTTGGATAACTGGATAAATCAAGCTCATCCTTAGTAACTCCGTTTGATTTAATAACTTTGTTCAATAATATCTGTCCGGAAACGCTTAAAACTTCCACACTCAGATTATCATTATCGATATCAACCTCAATAAATATCTTATCAGATGTTGGATTCGGATATATTCTGATTCTATCATTAGCTAATATATCTTCAATTGCATCAGGGAAACTAACTGTAATTATACCTGAAGTCAAAGGTCCGCAATCATTCTCGTCACTAACTTCTACAGTGTAATCTTCAGGCAATATGGATGTAAATATTCCTGTTTGATTTGATGTATTATCCGGTTTTAAAGTAAAAGTTAAATTTCCGGTACCACCAGAGGCGGTAATTGTTATTGTTCCATCAGCTGTAGTTTGAGAAGATGCATCTGTTGAGTTTTCCGAATCAATAGTAATAACTAATGGTTCGGCAATTGCAATTGAACTTGACTTAACCGGCCCACAATTATTATCATCATCAACATCTACTGTATAAGTATCTGCAATTAAACCATAAAATATTCCTGTTGTATTAGTTTGAACTGCTCCTGGATTCAATGTGTATGTTAAAACTCCTGTTCCTCCGGAAGCTGTAATTGTAATAGTGCCGGTAGCATCTCCATTACATGTTGTAATATCCGTTTTATTTTCTGTATCTATTTGTATCTGTAAAGGCTCTGCTGCAATAAAAGTATCTGAAACTTCACATAAATTTCCATCAGTAATAGTAACTTCATAGGATCCCGCGGATAATCCATTTTGATTTTTATCAACCACAGCTAATCCATTACCATCTGAAGTGGACCAAAAATAATCGTATGAAGGAGTCCCCCCCCCAACTGTTAAAGCAATTGTTCCACTGTTATCATCAAAGCAAGTTAAATCACCTATAATACCTGAAACAGTAAGAACATCTGGTTGAGTAAGATTAACACCTGAAGATGCAGTACATAATTTAGAGTCAGTTACAGTTACAGTATAAAATCCTGCTTCCAGCCCTGTAGCCGGATTACTTGTTTGATCCCCAGGGTCGTTCCACTTATAAGTATAACCTCCATTACCACCTGAAGGATCGGCTAAAAGCGCTCCATTTAAATCACCGTAACATAAAATATATGAAGAAATACCAGGTGGTGGTACCGTTAAATCTAAAGCTGGCTCTGATATTGTATAATTTGATATTTGTAATGTACATGCATTATCATCAGTAACTGTAACACTATATGTAGCTGCTGGTAAATTGATAATATCCTGTGTTGTGTCGCCATTACTCCATTCATATAAATATGGTGATTGTCCTGGAGTTATAACTGTTAAATCTATATAACCATCAGAATCACCTTTACAATTCACATCTAGAGTTCCATCTAAATCCCCTGTCATTGTATAGCCTAAATCTAATATCTGAACACTATCCACAGATGTTTCAGATAAATCACTATCAGTAACAGTAACATAATATAATCCAGCTGCTAATCCTGTTGCAACCGAATCATTTAAACCTCCATCATGACTCCATGAATAAGATATTACGGCAGTTGCATTTGGTGTATAATAACTAACTTGTGCCGTGCCATCACCAGGGAGTCCCGTACAATCATCTTTCTTATTTGAAATATAAGCAAATAATGTATCTAAATCTACAACTGTAAAACTCGAGTCAAATAAACAACTGTTCTCATCTGTTACAGTAACATAATATGTCCCAGCTGCGAGGCTTGAAATATCTTGTGTTGCTGCATTATATCCGGAAGGACCAGTCCATGAAGCTCCATAGTTTGCAGGAGTGGTAGATCCACCAACTAATACTAAGTCTATTGCACCATTATGTATAGGATCTACTCCGGAATCATCTGTAACTAAAGTTCCGTTAAAGATAACTGGTTCAGGACCTGTAATATTTATTGCTGTATCATTTGTACATCCTTCTGTGTCTGTAACTGTAACATAAAAGCTTCCAATACCAAGACCTGTTTGATCTTCAATATTCTCTGTTTCTTCTCCAATCCAAAAGTAAGTATTGCCTCCATTACCTCCGGAAACATTTAAATCAATAGCTCCATTTGAATTATAACTACATGTTGTAACATCTGTAATTGTAGGATCAAATATAAAAGCATCGGGTTCAGTTATATCATAAAATATAGTTGCAATGGAATCCAAAAAATCTGTTACCGTAACAGTATATCTTCCTGCAGGCAACCCTGTTGCAGTTGAATCATTTAATCCTACATCATGGCTCCAGTTATAATTAAATGGTGGTACACCAAAATAAGGAGTTACTATCAATTCTCCATCGCTATCTCCATTACAAGTAAGATTTTGTTTTTTTGTAAAAGCCACAGTATAAGTTGGTTTATATTTTGAAATGAAACCAGACTGAATACCCGACTTATTAAATGTACTATCTCCAATTGTTATTTGTGATGCCTTAAAATCGCCTCCCCAATATGCATTGTTTTCACTATCTACGCTAAGCGCAATACCTGATGTAGTTCCATCATTTGCATCTTCGATATGTGCTGCTCTTAACATATTACCCTCGGAGTCAAACATTCCCAAAATAGCATCATAATCAAGAGGGTCACTTGAGATTAATGTATCATTCTCAACAAATAATGTGTCGCTAAAATATCCTGTTAAATATAAAAATCCATTTTTAAATTCTATATCTCTGGCCCATTCTTCCCCGGCATTACCATAATTATAGTGCCAGCTTAAATCGCCTGTTTTATTATATTTAATTATAAATGCATCTAAACTTCCATTATTTACAAGAGTTTGGGACGATATTTGAGAACTGTTTTCATCAACTTCAATGTATGTTCCTCCGTAAAGTCCGGTAAAATAAATATTACCATAATCGTCGCCAGTAATAGTTCCTGTTTTAGTATCAGCTGATCCGTATCCATATGTTTTCCGCAACCAGGAACCAGTCCCTGTAAATCCTGTTTTATATAAAAATACATCACTAAATAAAGGATCATTACTAGCAATACCGCCAATATCAAATGTTGCAGCTCCTTCTACATTACCTGTAAAATAGTATCCGTCATCGAAAGCACTAATTGCTTGTATTTTACTACCTGTATTATCGGTAGGGATATTTTCTACCCAAAGAAGAGCTCCTGAAGTATCAGCCTTTGAATAAAACATTCCGTTGGCCGAAATAAATTTATCAATTTCAAACGTTATTGAATCTGTATAGAATCCTCCAATAATCAAATCATCATTTTTATCAACATCAATAGTTGTTGCTTGTTGATCTGCTTCGTTATAGGCAAAAGGTTTCGCCCACACAAATGTTCCATCTAACTTATATTTAGCTAAAAAGGAATCATAAACAATTCCTAAAGCTGACAATACCTCAGCACCACCATCGAATATGCATGTGCCTTGATACCTTCCAACTATATATATATAATTATCATGAACAACTAAATCATACGCCCAGTCCTTTAAAGTTCCTCCAATCTGTTGTATCCATTCTAATTCAAAACTATCATTGTATTTTGCAAGAAAAATATCTCTCACATCAGCTGAAGGATTTCCTGTTACATTCAGGGTGCCAATGAAATCTCCATAATACAACACTCCATCGCTTACCTTTTTTAGCTCTGCAGTTCTAACCTTTGAACTACTGGTTATTGAATTCGATAAAATAAAGTTCTGAGAAAACACCCTATTTGATAAAATCGAAAATAAAATAAGTGCTAATAAGAGTTTTTTCATTGTATGTTTTTTTAAATATTTACGAGTTTGGATCTGAATAATCAGCATCTTCATAAGTGCTCATCAAAGTTCCACCTTCAGTTTTTCCTTTATCTAAAGAATAAAGTTTGGGAACTTCCCAGAGAATTTTATTGTCGGTTTTATCTTCTTCTTTATTATTCTTCAATTCTTCCATCTCATCACATTTATATTCCATCATCAAAATTGGTGCAAAACTATTAAATTATACGCAAATAGTTTATTTACAGTAAATTTATTATGCTTTTATTTATTCTACAAGTTTTTTTCTGTAAAAATGATTTATACCACTTTCTATATTATAATAATTTATTTTCTAGCTATAAAATCCAACAACAACAAATTTTTCAAATCCCTTTTTGCCAATAATAATTTCATTCCCTGCTTTTAACCATGCATGAGCTATTAACTCTTTATTTGTGTTCTTATCAACACCCAAATAAAGTGTTGAGCCTATCTTATATTTTGCAAGAACTTTTTTCCCTGCAATGGCTTCCTCGAAACATTTTACTTTCCAGGGTAAATAGCGTTTCCACCTTCTTATATTTTTTCTTAGCATTTGAATTAATCCCTTTTGCCCGGAATTTATTTCAACTACTACTTCATTTTTAAATTCACCCAAAAGATGGCTAAACCATTTTAAGGGAACTATCCTAACCAGGATAAAAGCATAAATCAACCAAAAGAAAGTCCGGTTCAAAATTTTACGTTCAGTTTTATCTATGCTATAATATTTTCTTAACAATTTGAACATAGTATATGTTCATCTTTTTTAAACGTTTACAAAACTAATTGGTTGCAATAATCAACTCTTTTTCAACTAAATCAGCAATAAAAGGTTTAATATCGTTCAAACACCGGTTTTTATCCACATTATATTTTTCTGTAATCATAGTTACAAGATCGCTTATTGTAACCGGCTCATCAATATTATCCCAAATAAATGTTCCGGTTTTACCGAGTCCATAATATTCTCCACGTTTGATACTCATCATTACTTTTTCGCCATCAAGGTCGCTGGTTAGAGTTTCATTGTTTCTCTGAATAATTGTATTCAATGTGATTGTTATTTTACTCATAATTAAAAAACCGATTTGTTTTTAGAATTTAAATACCCAAATTTCATCATAACATCTTTGTGATTCGCAATAATTTCTTTCATTATTATTTCTTCCGGGTGATTTCTCCAGTCGCCAATTTTGCCTTCTCTGAAAAATGATTTCGATTTTATTGTCTTTTCTTTAAAGCCATCCTTTTTTTCCTGATTCGCCAATACTGAAAAATCACTCATTTTAATCGCATCTGAGATTTCAGTTTCTGTTTTCTTTAATCCAATAAATTTTACTGCTTTGCTAAAACTATCGAAAGTTGAATTAACCATGTCTTCATAACGAACAACATGAACAGGAATGTTTGTTTGCTCGGCCCAGCTTTTTACATGATCTGACCAGCTTCCTATAATCTGTCTTAATTGATTTTGTAATTTGTCCTTATTATCACAAAACGCGTAATTTGAATCATTAAGAGTTGAAATCATTTTATTAACAGGTCTTGCACTATGATATGCAAACGAAACCAACACATCCAAAGGATTCCTGATAAAGTAAATAACTCCTTTGGATATTTCAGCAGGGAAAAGAGCCTGATCGTTTTCTATGCTATAATATTTATCGTGGACTTTTTTGAATAAAAGTTCGTCTGATTCAAGCGATTGCATCCGATAAACATCAGGTCGCATCCTGTCAATTTCTTCAAATGTTAAATCGGATGATGAAAGACCTGTATATTCATCAAATATTTTTCGGGAACTTGATATGGAGGTTTCTGTCAGATCATTAATATTGGCAGGAGTATCAGAATCGCTTAACAAATTTGTAAGAAATATTCTAAACCAGGTATTCCCCGACTTAGGATAACTTGCAAGCCATATAATGTTTTTTTTATACATTTAATTTCATAGTATTTATAAGAAAGTTCCCAAACTCGCTTAACGATAATGGCGATTGTGGTCGTGTCACTTTATAAACCTTAATTTCGGGTAAAAGCTTATTTAATAACTGAAAATGATCAAGTTGTTGCTCAAGTGCCTGAACAAATCTATATCTGTAAGTATTGCTTTTTATGGCATTAAATTTTTTAATTCCGCTTAGCTCCTCGTATTCAAAACCGGGTGAATTTTTTGTGATGATGATTACGATATTTTTTAGTGCAAGAGCTTCATTAAAATAATTATCATTAACAGGTAGCTGGAATTTTTTCATATTTGGTCTTATTTCTGCCAAAGATTTCTCATTAATATCTAATTTTTGCAACACATCATTCCAAATTTTCATATTAGGAAATCCGGGAACAACTTCCAGTTTGTGATTTACAACGCTTATATCATCTGCTAAAACATGATATCCCTTACTGACAAAATAAGCTGCTATTGAAGATTTGCCAACACCACTTAATCCTGTAAATATTGTTGCTGAATTACCAAATTTTACGGTACTGCCATGCACAGGCAATAAACCTCTTTGCAGAAATAATGCCCCAAAAGCAGAGCCTAATAAAAAAAGTCTGACTTCCTTATCTACAGCACCTTTATAGGGTTCAACAACTATCTGTGCTCCGTCATTTACATAGTACTTTGCAATATGATCTACTTCCAGTAAAAATTCATTTTTAGCAGCCTGGTATTTTACACCGTATTTTGTTATTTCCTTGAGCTGAACGGGAGCTTTACCAGATTTAATCTGAACATCAGGTAACCCTTTAAATACCAGCAATTCCGGAATCTCAAAATCAGACTTTATGATTAACCCAAATGCTTTATATGTAAATGTCTCTGCCATATTCCAAATAACAATCACAAATTTACACGAAAATCCCTTAAAACTAAGCATTATTGGAGTTTTTGGCTGTAGAATAATCTTTTGTATTTTGTTTATCTTTGTTAAAACAGATTTTACATGAAATCCATATTTGGAAGAATTAATACTAATCAAATCCCGGTAAGTAAATCTCTTTTTAGCAAAAGTATTGATGAGATATGTGTTTCTTCTCAGGTAAAAAAGGACTTGATAATTGAAAATCATTGGGGATTAGGACAAGTAATTTTCCCTACGTTTAAAAGTAATGCAGATCAAGATCCCGAAACAAACTCTGAGTTAACAATTGTTTCAGATTCCAAATTATATAATAAAACTGAAATTCTTGCGGAATTAGAAATTCCGGAAAAATCCTTAGCCGATGATTTTATTATTTTAAAAGCATTCCAAAAATGGGGTAAAGACTGCTTAAAATACCTGTTGGGAGATTTTGCCTTTGCAATATGGAACTCAGAAAAAGAAGAACTTTTTTGCGCAAGAGATCATTTCGGAGTTAAGCCTTTTAATTACTATTTTGATTATAATAGTTTTATTTTTTCATCGGACATTCCCGGAGTTTTAGCACAGAGCGATCTAAGTTTTAGTGTTGATGAACAATATATTGCCGATTCAATTTCCATTGTTAAATCTGAAAAATGCAGGACAACATATAATGAAATCAGGAAGCTACCTCCGGCACATTATTTAACTTTAAAAAACGGCGAAACAGAAATTATACAATATTGGGATTTAAAACCTCAAAAAGCTCATTCTAAAAGCAATGAAGAAATAATTAAAGAATTCAAATCCATACTTATTGAATCTGTAAAATGCAGGACGGACGGTCATAATTCTGTTGGGGCTGAATTAAGCGGAGGCATTGATTCGTCAAGTGTTACTGCAATTGCATCACAATTTGTAAAATTAAAAACATTTTCTCATGTATTGCCCGATCATCTTTTAAGTAAAATTCATCCATTCAAAGATGAGCGGGACTACATAAATCTTTTAGCAGATTATTGTGAAATTTCAGAACGACATTTTATAAAATCAGAAAACAAGACCCTGATTGAGGCTATTTCGGAAAACGTAACTGCCTCTAATGGAATTACACAACAAAATTTCGGAGTTTTTTCCGATCATTTGTATAATTCTGCTATGCAAGAAAATGTTTCTGTGTTATTGTCCGGATTTGGTGGAGATGAAGTTGTAACATCAAAATCATTGGGATATCTTACTGAACTTGCTACTAAGAAACAGTGGAAAGAATTAAAAGATGACCTAAAAAATCAAAAACTCAATACAGCTCAATATTTAAAAGCTCTTTTTAAATATTATCTGAAATCTCAAATTCCTCTTATTGCTAAAATTGTTACTTCAATAAAATACGAAAAACCCTGGTGGTTAAGGAAATTTGAAAATCTGGCTATAAATAAAGATTTTTCTGAACGGCTGAATATTAAAGAAAGATACTTTGCAAATTATGAAAAAGCCCAAGGCCTGAAATTACAGGAAAAAAACATTGAAAGAATTACACATCCTCATGTCTCACAACGACTTGAGCATTGTTCTTTAATTGCACGAAAATATGGAATTGAATACCGTTATCCTTTGCTTGACAAAAGATTAATAGAATATTATCTGGCAATACCGGCAAGATTAAAAGCTCGAAACGGGATTGGAAGATATATTATCCGACAAGCTATTGATAGTATAGTTCCAAAAGAAATTCAATGGAGGAATGATAAAAGTGGTGCAACAATTCCAACCGTTTTTATGAGAACAATGAATGATAAAAACAATATTTTAGAATTAATAAATCGTGTCAAATCAAATGAAACAATTAAAAGTTATATTGATATAGACAGGTATGAGCAATGGTTTCTTCAATTATGTAAAAGATCAGAAGAAACAAACGAAAATATTAATCCGGGCGCTTTTTATAATTACCTTAAATTGATTCTTTTTATTAAAAAAAATCCGAAATTATTTAAATGAACCAATACGTAAAATACATAAAAGAACGATTTTCGAATGAATTGAAATTGTTAATTTTTCTTTCACAAGATGAGTTAGGTCAATACCCTTTTTCGGGGAATTTAAATGAAATTGATTGGGACGAGTTTGTTAATCTTACTGTAAAACACAGGCTTGTTTCGCATGTATTAAAACATTCCGCTTTTTTAGCTGATAACATTCCTATTCCTACTTACGAGAAGTTAATTGAAATCAGGCTGGAACATTCAAAAAAATCTCTCAATTACGCAATTCATGCTATTCGTATTCATCAGAAACTCACCGAAAATAATATTCCTCATTGCTTTTTTAAAGGTCCGTTACTTTCGCTGGAGCTTTATAAGGATGTAGGATACAGAAATTTTGGTGATATTGATTTTCTGGTTGAAAAAAGTAATGTTAAAAAGACCAGTAGTATACTCGAAGAATTAGATTTTAAATGCATATATCCAAAAATTATTCTTACAGAAAAGCAAAAGAGAATAAACTATAGGCTTAGTCATCATTATCATTTTACACATCCTGTACAGCCCATTAATATTGAGTTACACTGGAGCATAACAAATCCCAAAACCTTTTTTGATTTAGAAACCAATCAAATAATTTCAAACTCACGGAAATTAAAGGTTTCAAATTATCAGTTATCCTATATTTCAAAAATTGATAACATGGTTTATCAGGCTGCTCACGGATCAATCCATCAATGGTACAGACTATTCTGGCTAAAAGACTTTTCCAGACTAATAGTAAAGTCCAGTCCCGACGATATAAAAAAGGCATTTGAATTATCGAAAAACCTAAAGCTTCAAAAATGTTTTATTCAGGCGTGTTTATTATCACATTTAATATATAAAACCGACCTGCCTGATTTTGCAAATTTTGATTTTAAAAAGAATTTGATAAAAATTCCATTAAACTCAATTCATATTAATGATTTAAGTCAGCAAGGAGTAAAAGGGAAAATGAAATTTGTTTTTTACCGTTTACAACTTAAGGCTGATTTCAGGTATTATTTTGAATTAATATACCGGTTAAGAACTCATTTGTCGGATTGGGAATTATTAAAGCTTCCAAAAAGTCTATTTTTCCTTTATTATGTCCTTAGGCCTTTTTTTCTGATTTACAAATTCTTAATCAAAAGAAGAGCTCTTTGAATTTTCTATCAGGTTAAAACTAAATCCTTTTTCTGAGAAATGTTTCAAGACTTTTGGTAAAGTATATTTCAATTTTTTTTCAGCTTTTTTTGTATCATGAAAAACAATGATTGAACCTGATTCTGAAAAATCAATAACATACTGCAGGCATTTTTCCTTATCAATTTTATTATTATAATCTCTACTAAGAACATCCCACATAACAATATTAAACTTCTTTTTTAGCCGATTAATTTGTGCTGGCCTGATTCGACCGAACGGTGGCCTGAATAAATCTGAATCGATAAACTGTGCAGCTTTTTCTACGCTCCTTATGTATTTTTTATTTCTTGTTCGCCAGCCTTTAATATGAGAATAACAATGATTGCCAACTGAATGTCCTTCGTTAATAATTTGATTATAAAGCTCAGGATGTTTTTTAACGTTTTTACCAATACAGAAAAATGTTGCCCTAGCGTTAAAATCTTTTAAAACAGAAAGAACCCATGGAGTAATTTCCGGTGTGGGGCCATCGTCAAATGTTAAAAAAAGCTCATTGTCCCTTCCGGTAAAATGCCATGTTAGGTCTCTGACAATTTTTGCTGCTATACGTTCCGTTCTAATCATTTCCTTTTTAACTATAAAGCTGCATATACTGCATAAACTTCTCTTCTATTTGCCTGCTTTGCTCGTATTGATTATTACTTGTTGTTATTCTGTAAAGTTCCTGAAGAATATAAAGATCCAGTTGTTTTTCGGATGTAATATCCATTGTTCCCACTGTATATTTAGTTTCAATACCGAAATAATAATCCAGTTCAATGTACATTTTACCTGAAAGTTCCTCAACTAATAAATTGGCCTTTTCTACCGCACCAGCATGATAATATGCTGAAATAACAGAAAGCAAAGTGTTATTGTAAGGAATTTTATGATCCGGAAACAAATCCATACAACGGTCAAGAACCAACAATGCAGAATCTCTTTTCCCTTCTTCAATTAATTTCTCCGCTAATCGACCAAAGCTACTACGCAAATTTGAAAACATTCTGATATTGTTTTCATCATAGTATATGTCATTTTCTTCTATTCCGCCCCAGCGAAATTTATTCATTATATTATCAAACATCAACTCAGAATCAACCTCACCGTTATAAAACCTTTCTGTACTTGCTTCAACAGGAACAAGCTGATATGTTAAACCATCAACTTTAAAATATTTCTGAAGATTAAAGTACTTTGTGCTGGTTACTGTCATAGCCCAATAAACGGGTCGTTCCCAATTATTGGTTGCCAGAATATCAAGCAACATTAATCCATCTTTATACAAAAAGTTCTGCTTAAAGTTCCATTGCATCTCCTCAGTTATGCGATCTCTGTATTTTTCACTAACAATGCCTTTTTTTACTACATGATCAGCATCAATTTTTAATTTAAAATTTTTAGTAGGTATATAGTTAATTGTTTCGTTTGCCACAAAAGGAGAGCTAATTTTGGTTTTAGGATCGTCACTTGCAATAAAATCAACAACATCTTTAACATCAACAGCCTGACCAACTCTGTCGTATATTGGCAATATATCTCTGTTTCCTTTATGATATTTGTCATGTGTCAATGAAAATGGCATTCGTTCCGACTCATAGGATTTTCGACTCATCTGATCAATATACCAGGCTGCTCGTAAGTAACTTAAATTACAAACTTTTATATCAGTTCTGATACCCTCAACTTCCTGAGCATACCAAAGCGGGAATGTATCGTTATCGCCATTTGTAAATAATATTGCATTTTCTTTACACGAATTCAGATAATTATATGCCAGATCACGTGCTGTATATCTTCCTGATCTGTCATGATCATCCCAGTTTTCTGAGGCCATTATTCCGGGCACTAAAATAAGTGTAATTATTGTTGTTAAAACTGCAGATGGTATTTTTGGTATTTTTTTACTTATGAAGTTAACCAATCCTGCAACTCCCAGTCCCAACCATATTGAAAAGGCATAATAAGATCCCGCAAATGCATAATCCCTTTCGCGCGGTTGTAAAGGATACTGATTTAAATAAACTACTATTGCTATGCCTGTTAAAACATAGAGCATTAGAACAACTGTAAAATCATGTTTATTTTGCCTGTAATGAAATATTAACCCTATTAATCCCAATAACAGCGGCAACATAAAATATTGGTTCCTTGCCGGATTATTTTTTAAATGTTCCGGCACCAGATCCTGATCACCAAGTCTTGCATTATCAATAAACGGAATCCCACTTATCCAGTTTCCTTTTAAAACATTTCCATGTCCCTGAATATCGTTTTGCCGGCCGGAAAAATTCCACATAAAATATCTTAAATACATATGTCCAATCTGGTATTTAACGAAAAACGCTATGTTATCAGAAAATGAAGGATTCACTCTTTTTTCAACCTGACCCATATTGTTTGTCACAGACATTTGCCTGCCGGATAGTTTTACCCATTTTTTATATTCATCTATATGTTTTTTATCACCACTGTACATTCGTGGAAATAATGATGTAAACCGTGGATCAAATTCAACTTTTATTTTGTAATCAGCAATTGCATATTTCCCGTCTTTTTTAATATAAACAGGTTTTGTTTTTTTATTATTTATTGCGGGAGCATCGAAACTCTGACCGTATAGTAATGGTTTGTCTCCGTATTGTTCGCGATTTATATAATATAACAAATCAAAAACGTTATCCGGATTATTCTGATCCATCGGTGGATCAGCAGATGAGCGAATAATTACCATGGCAAAAGAAGAATAACCGATCAGTATAACAGTAATTCCGAGGATAATTGTATTATACACTACCTTACCGTTACGCTGTGTATATCTTATTCCCCAAACAATTAATCCGATTACCAACAAAACATAGAATAATGCTCCCGAATTATATGGCAATCCAAAGCCGTTAACAAATAATAAATCGAACCAGGAGGCTATTTTCAGAAATCCCGGAATTATAATATACATAATTGTACCAAGCAATATTACAGAAATAACAAAAGCCGCAAAAATTCCTTTTTTGGTTACATTATATCTTTTAAAATAATAAACAAATACAATTGCCGGAATGGCTAATAAATTAAGCAGGTGAACCCCAATTGACAATCCAATAAGATAAGCAATAAAAATCAGCCATCGGTTTGCAAATTTCCTGTCTGATTCATCTTCCCATTTTAAAATAGCCCAGAAAACTACTGCTGTAAATAGTGATGAGGTGGCATATACTTCCGCTTCCACGGCCGAAAACCAAAAAGAATCAGAAAAAGTATATGCTAATGCTCCAACTAATCCGCTACCAATAATAGTAATGATGCTTCCGGTTGTAAAATTGCTATCCTTAACAGTAATCTTTCTAACAAAGTGTGTTATTGTCCAGAATAAAAACAAAATAGTAAAAGCACTCGCCGTTGCGGAAAGAATGTTAACCATTTTTGCTGCATTCGCAGGGTTGGTGGTGAATAAAGTAAATATTCTTCCCAGAATCATGAAAAACGGAGCTCCCGGAGGATGCCCCACTTCAAGTCTGTATGCAGAAGCAATAAATTCTCCGCAATCCCAGAAACTTGCCGTAGGCTCAATGGTTAACAAATAAACTATCGCTGCAATTAAAAAGACAATCCAACCTGCCAGGTTATTATAAAACCGGTAATTTTTCATTTTCCGTAAAGTTGATTTAACAAAAATTTAAGGTCTAAAATTAAAACAAATAACGATAAATTAACGGGTTAATTATAACTATTCTTTAATTTATAGCTTATTATGAAAATGATTTGAGTGATTTTTCTTATTTTCGAAAACAGATTCAATTGATATGAATTTTAAAGTATATTTCATTTTTCTTTTGATTGTTTTATCAGGTCATTGTTTTTCACAATCCGGTTACTCTTACTATACACATGATTATAAGATTAATCCTTCTGACTCAGGCAAGCTGTTTTTTGAAATTGACAACATCAACTTTATTAAAAACAACGAATATTTTGGACCCGTGGCTGAAGGATATACTCTTTTGGGATTTAATCTGTCCCCAAAAATTCAGTATTTTCCAAACTCCAGAATAAAATTAATGGCTGGAGCAAATCTTCTTTCATATTACGGACGTGAAAACGAAATAAATGCTTCATTACTTCTTTCTTTTCAATACAAAATAAATTCAAATTTTGATTTTGTGCTGGGAAATATTTACGGAACTAACAACCACAGATTAATTGAACCTGTTTTTGATTTTGAACGTTTTTTAAATAATAATATCGAGAATGGAATTCAATTTTTGTGGAACAGTGAACGTATTTTTGCTGATTTGTGGCTCGATTGGGAACAACAAATACTTCAGGGCGATCCTTTTCAGGAAATTTTTAATGTGGGCTTGTCATCAGAATTTGTTATTCTGAAAAAAGAAAACCAATTCAAATTATCTGTTCCGTTTCAGAATATTGTAAGACATGAAGGCGGACAAATCAATGCCAATAATGAGGTGCCATTGACCACATTATTTAATAATGCTACAGGCTTATCATTTCAAAAATCAATACAGCGAAAATTTCTTCATAAAATAATTATTTCCTCTTATGTAGTTAGTTATCAGGACATGTCTCCTAATAAACAACAAATGTATATTGACGGAACCGGGTTTTACCCAACAGTAGAATTAGTAAATAATAGTTTTGATTTTCTTTTAGGTTACTGGTACGGAAATCAGTTCGTTGCTCCTTTAGGTAATCCCGTTTATGAAACTTATTCAAGAACCAAGTTCTTTGTTGAAGAGCCTGTCAGACAACTTGTAACAGCTAAATTAAATTATCAAAAAGATATATTTAAAGGGATAAATCTTGGTGTTAGATTTGAAACTTACTATGACATTTTAGAATCAAACCTGGAATATACCTGGGGTGTTATTATTGTTATTAATGAGCGGTTTTTTCTGAAAAATCTTTAATCTTTTAGAACAAATCTCCATGTTTTGTCCTTCCACTCTCCTGCATAATCAATTCCAATACGAGGCGTAGTTTTATACTTTATTTCTGAGATGATATCATCGCTTTCAATCCATAAACGATCAGATTTAATTAAATCTTCTCCGTAGAATGATTTATCGATACTAAGCTTTTTTGTGAGTTTTCCGGGACCGTTAAAATTTGTAATTCCACGAATTAAAACTGCCTGAGGAATTTCGTTAATTGATGTAACAATATTAAGCATCCAGTACATCCCATATATCAAATAAACATAAATAAGACCTCCGTTGTGATACATAATTTCAGTTCTCGGAGTACGGCCTTTACTGGCATGACAAGCAAGATCCTCTTTCCCGCGATATGCCTCAACTTCTGTAATCAGATACTTCTCAATCTTATTTTTACTGAATTTTCTAACCAGATTTTTTCCTAATAAGTCAGGGGCAACTTCAAGAACATCTCTGCTGAAGAATTCACGCTGAAGCCTTTTCATTAATATTCAATTTTATCCGCTTTGTTTTTCCATTTATTAAAAGCCTGAATTGCTTCGTCCTGAAGAATTTGTACGGTAGGTATTTTTCTTTTTTCCACTGGCAAATCCAATTCTTTATAAATAAAAGAATCATCAAAGTCAATATCTTTGGCATCCTGTTTTGTGTTGCCATAATATAATTTATCAAGCCTGGCCCAATAAATTGCCCCAAGACACATCGGGCAAGGTTCACACGATGAATATATTTCGCATCCACTAAGATCATATGTGCCAAGTATTTCAGCAGCTTTTCTAATTACATTTACTTCTGCATGTGCAGTAGGATCATTATTTGTAGTAACTCTGTTTACTCCAGTTGCAATAACTTTTCCTTCTTTAACAATAATAGCACCGAAAGGTCCTCCGTTATTTTCAATGTTATCAATTGAAAGACCAATAGCTGTTCTCATAAAATCTTTTTCTTTCTCTGACATCCTTCCTATATTTTAAGATTCGTTTTATACCCAAATAAAAAAAGCGAGTAAAAATACGAAAAAAATGTTATTCCAATTTGTGTTTCTAATGTGTCTTCATTAATAAATGACAATAAGGCAATTATAAAAAAGACCATAAATAAATAATTATAAAACGCCCTAAGTTTAAATACTGGATACAACATTGAAAATAATAACAAACTAAATCCGACCAAACCGAAAGTCAGAAAAAAGGTAACATATTGATTATGTGCTCTCAATCTATTCCCCAAAGGCAAAGGAGTATTGTCCAGTTCGTATTGAATATCAAAAGAATCCTGAACATCACCAGTTCCGACACCAAACCAAAAATTATTTTTTATTATACCTGCTGCAGTTTTCCAAAATTCAAACCTTTGTGTTATTGAACTTCCTACTATATTAAATCCTTTTTTGTAAGCATCAATTTCCCGGATAGCTTCGTATATTTTCGGATATATAGCATACTTATCTTCAAAAATATAATTTGACAATCCTGATTCAATATTATAAATATCTACCTGTGTTAATTTCGATACACCCACTGAATCTTTTCTATACCCTTTCGAAGTCAAGTATCTTATTAATGTATTTTTTATCAGATGACCTTTTTGATCTTTTTCATTGTATTTGACTTCGCTTATATTATTCCATTCCTCTATCAGTTCTTTTTGACAAAAGTATATCCATACATAATTCCCGTTTTCGATCTGACCTTTTTCTAAAGTGTGAGAGTACAAACTCCCTGATTGAGTATATTTCTCCAGCTTGTCAATGTTAATTTTTTTTACGGAATAATGTTTTGAAATTGAGTGTGTTAAATATGAAGCCGATACTAAAAAAATTGTAATCAGCGCTAATTGCAAAAACAGCTTTGGAACTATATCTCTGATTTTAAAAGAGAAAAATCCGATGACCACAAAAAGTAAAACAAAAAATATTATTATTCCTGTAAACGATTTTAATAAATACAGAAACACAATAAGCCACACAATTATTAATGAGTAAATCGCTGATTCAACTTTTCTGTTTTTAAATCCTCCGGAAAACAAAATATATCCCAATGAAAATATGCTAAAATTAATTAATAAACTAAGTCGAATATGAGACATGAAAATAGAAATATCCCTGATATCCATAATTGGATAATTAATAATGCCTGTTAAAATTGAAGTACTTATTAAAGTTGAAGCAATAACTGCAAGTGAAAACCAGATCAATATTATTTTAATCTGCCGGATATTTAACTTTTTTGATGTTCCTATAATAATGGGGAATAATAAAAGTATAGCCTTATTTCCTAAATCATGAAATGCATAAACAAAATTTACGGTATTTATAAGCCAGATAATATGGACAATAAATATTCCTGTAAATATTAATATCGGTTTATTATTTTTAAGCTCTTCCCATTTCTTTTTAAATTCCTGCTCCAGCACCCAGTTTGATATTAAGAATATCATCGAAATACTTAAAGCAAATTTCGACAATGGCAAACATGTTGCTATTAATATCAATCCAAAATAATAAAGCTTAAAATGATTGAAAGTAATATTAAATATTCTCATACTCTACACAAATCTATAGCTTCAAAGATAAATAAAGATAGCTGAGATAAAAAAAGTATTTCGTTTTGAAAAATTATTTATAATTTATTATTACAAATCGTTTTGTTAGTCGATTTAATCTAAAAAAGTAACTATATTTGCCGCTCGTTTTTACGAATTATTTTGAATTAAAAAGTTCATTATTTGTAAGTCAGGTTATTAACAAATAATTTGTTGATAATTTTCTTGATTTATAAAAAATAATTGTATTTTTGCAATCCGGAAAATACAGGAAAACATTTTGTATTTAGGTATTAATTAAAAAGTTAGGAGTTTTAAAGTGGATACATTGAGTTACAAAACAGTATCAGCAAACAAGGCAACTGTTCAGAAAGAATGGATTCTTGTTGATGCGAAAGATGAAATTTTAGGCCGGTTAGCTTCTAAAGTAGCAATGATTTTAAGAGGTAAAAACAAACCTTCTTTTACTCCACATGTTGATTGTGGCGATAATGTAATTGTTATTAATGCTAGCCAAATTAAATTGACCGGAAATAAAATGACTGAGAAACAATATGTGAGTCATTCTGGTTATCCGGGTGGACAAAAATTTATTTCCCCCGAACATTTATTAGCAAAAAAACCTATTGCAGTAGTGGAAAAAGCTGTAAAAGGAATGCTGCCAAAAAATCGTCTTGGCAGAGATTTATTTAGAAACCTTTATGTTTATGAAGGCATTGAGCATGCACAGGAAGCACAAAAACCAAAAAAAGTAGATTTAAAATCAATTAAATAATTAGTATGGAAGTAATAAATACTTTAGGAAGAAGAAAAGCTGCTGTTGCAAGGGTATATTTAAGTGAAGGAAAAGGAAAAATTACTATTAACAAACGTGATATGGAAACCTTTTTCCCTACAAAACCACTTCAGTACATTGTAAATCAACCATTGGAATTAGTTGATGTTGTTGGAAAATACGACATTAAAATTAACATTTTTGGTGGTGGAACAAAAGGACAAGCTGAAGCTGTTCGATTAGGAATTACAAGAGCATTAATCGAAGTAAATCCGGAATACAGGGATGCTTTGAAGAAAGCTGGATTTGTAACTCGTGATCCAAGAGTTGTAGAACGTAAAAAACCTGGTCAACCAAAAGCGCGCAAGAAATTTCAATTTAGTAAACGATAGAGTAATATTCTGTTGGATAATATTCCGTTTAGTATCTAAATTGTTGAGACGTCCTGCATGGAGCTACTCATCAATTGACTGATTAAAAAGAATGTAAACGTTAAAAAATTAAGAAATGTCAAGAACAAGTTTTAATGAATTATTAGAAGCCGGTGTTCATTTCGGACACTTGAAAAGAAAATGGAATCCTGCAATGGCTCCTTATATTTTTATGGAGCGTAACGGAATTCACATTATTGATCTGCAAAAAACTGAAGTAAAATTAAACGAAGCATGTGATGCTTTAAAACAAATAGCTAAATCAGGTCGCAAGATTTTATTTGTTGCAACCAAAAAACAAGCTAAAGATATCGTATCAGAAAAAGTTAAGCCTACCCAAATGCCTTACGTAACAGAACGCTGGCCAGGAGGTATGTTAACTAATTTCCCTACCATTCGTAGAGCCATTAAGAAAATGTCTTCTATTGACAAAATGGAAACTGATGGTACTTTTAAGAACCTTGCAAAAAGAGAAAAGCTACAAATTACACGTCAAAGAGCCAAGCTTGAAAAAATGTTAGGAAGTATTTCTGACATGACAAGACTTCCGGCCGCAATGTTTATCGTTGACGTTTCAAAAGAACATATTGCTGTAAGAGAAGCAAAAAGACTTAATATTCCTCTTTTTGGAATTGTTGATACAAATTCAGATCCATCTTCGATTGATTTCCCTATTCCGGCAAACGATGATGCTTCGAAATCAATTTCATTACTTTTGAATAAAGTTACTGATTCGATTCAGGAAGGTTTAGACGAAAGAAAAATGGAAAAGGAAAAAGAAGGACATTCAAAAGAGAATAAAAAAGGTGAAAAAAAGCCAATTACTGATGCTAAAAAAACCAGTGCAAGAAAAGTTGAAGAAACTCCTGTAGAATCTGCCAGTAAGACAGAAGAGAAAGCAAAGGTTGAAGAACCTAAGAAAGAAGAGAAGAAGGAAGTTAAGAAAACTGCAAAAAAGGTAGAGAATAAAGTAGAAGAGGTAAAGGAAGATGCTAAAAAAGAAACAAAGGAATAATTAATTCAAAACAGTAAAAATTTAAGAATATGGCTCAAATAACTGCATCTGAGGTAAATAAATTAAGGAAAATGACTGGTGCCGGAATGATGGATTGTAAAAAAGCATTGGTTGAAGCTGAGGGAGATTTCGATAAAGCACAACAGATTATCCGTGAAAAAGGTATGGCTATTGCTAACAAACGGTCTGACCGGGAAGCCCGCGAAGGAGTTGTTTTAGCAAAAGCAAGCGGGGCCAAAGGCGCTGTTATATCTTTGAATTGCGAAACTGATTTCGTTGCTAAAAATGAAGATTTTGTAAAACTAGCTGAAACGATTTTGAATATAGCTATTGAAAATTTTCCATCCGATCTTGAGGGTTTAAAAAATCTTGAAATTGACGGAATGAAAATTTCTGATAAAATTACTGAGCAAACAGGAGTTATTGGTGAAAAAATAGATTTAACATATTTCGATAAGATTGAAGCAGAACTAGTTTCATCTTACATCCATAGCGATAAAAAATTAGCTGCTCTTGTTGGTTTAACCAAATCAGGTGTTGATGAGCAAATTGGTAAAGATATTGCAATGCAGGTTGCTGCAATGGACCCGGTTGCTGTAAATAAGGATCAGGTTTCTCAGGATACAATTGAAAAAGAACTTGAGATCGGAAGAAATCAGGCGATTGCTGAAGGAAAACCAGAAAATTTAGTAGATAAGATTGCTCAGGGTAAATTGAATAAGTTTTTCAAAGAAAGCACTTTACTTAGTCAGGCATTCATAAAAGAAGGTAAAATGTCAGTTCAGCAATATTTACAACAAGCTGATAAAGACTTAACCGTATCTGAATTTAAAAGATTTTCAATTAAACAATAATCTTTTTATTATATATTTTTTAAGGGAGTTCGTTTTGAGCTCCCTTTTTTTATTTTAATTTTAGCATAAAATTATAGAAACATTAAAATAGTGATTTCCGGACCAGAGTAAATAAATGCACTACACAAAATGTTATGAATTAAGACATTCTATATATGGATGATTTCGAACAATTAAAACTGGAAGTTAATCAATGTACAAAATGCGTATTAAGCAAAACCCGAACAAATGTTGTATTTGGAGAGGGATTCAGTAATGCTGAAATAATGTGTATTGGCGAAGGCCCTGGTTATTATGAGGATCAGCGAGGTCGTCCATTTGTTGGAAAATCAGGACAGTTGCTTGATAAAATACTCGATGTTTGCGGTTTTAACAGAAAAGATCATGTTTTTATCGGAAATATTGTAAAATGCCGTCCTCCGAATAACAGAGATCCGCTACCGGAAGAAAGGGAAACTTGTATTCCTTATATATATAAACAAATTGAATTGATCAATCCTAAAATTATTATTCTTTTGGGAGCTACAGCTTTAAAAGGACTGATTGATCCGGATGCTAAAATTACAAAAGTCCGGGGAGAATGGATGACATGGAATAACAGATTGGTTATGCCAACATTTCATCCGTCTGCATTATTAAGAAACGAGAAATTAAAACGCCCTGTGTGGGAGGATTTTAAAAAAGTAGTAGTAAAATATCGTGAGATGGTTAATGAAAATCATCATTCTGAATATTGCTAAACAAAAAAGGGTTGGCATATGCCAACCCTTCCTTTTTATTAATCAAATATTTTATATTATTAGCATAGCATCACCATAGGTTCCAAATCTATATCCTTCTTTTATTGCTGTTTTATAAGCATTCAGAGTTACATCAAACCCACCAAATGCACAAACCATCATTAACAGAGTCGAATACGGAAGGTGGAAATTAGATACCATCATATTTGCAACTTTCACTTTGTAAGGTGGGAAAATGAATTTATTTGTCCAGCCATCATAAGGTTTTAAATGCCCTATGGTTGAAACTGAAGATTCAAGAGTTCTTAATACCGTTGTTCCAACAGCTATTACATTGTTTTTGCTATCCTTTGCTTTGTTCACTCTTTTTACGGCTTCTTCTGAAATATGAATCTTTTCAGAATCCATTTTGTGTTTTGTAAGATCCTCAACATCAACACTCCTGAAGTTTCCCAAACCAACATGTAAAGTAATTTCAGCGAAATTAACGCCATTAATTTCCAGCCGTTTCATAAGCTCGCGGCTAAAATGCATTCCCGCTGTTGGTGCAGCAACAGCTCCTTCATGCTTTGCATAAATAGTCTGATAACGTTCTTTGTCTTCTGGTTCAACCTCTCTGTTTATAAATCTTGGTAACGGAGTTTCCCCAAGTTCATACAGCGTTTTTTTAAATTCTTCGTATGAGCCATCAAATAAAAACCTAAGTGTACGACCTCTTGAAGTTGTATTGTCAATTACCTCTGCAACTAACGAATCATCTTCTCCAAAATACAATTTATTACCAATTCTTATTTTACGTGCCGGATCAACTAATACATCCCAAAGTCTTTGCTCCCTGCTTAATTCGCGCAGAAGGAACACTTCTATTTTAGCTCCTGTTTTTTCTTTATTACCATATAAACGTGCAGGAAAAACCTTGGTATCATTAAATACCATTACATCATTGTCGTTTACATAATTAACAATGTCCTTAAAAATTTTGTGTTCAATTTTTCCTGTATCTTTATGCACTACCATCATTCGGGCTTCGTCCCTGTTTTCTGATGGAAATTTTGCAATAAGTTCTTTTGGAAGATTAAATTTAAACTGAGATAATTTCATTAATTTAAATGATTTATATGATTATACATGAGTGACCTGCTTATACGCAGCAATATTGAATTTGTTACAAATTTGTTAAAAGTTTTTCGAATTCCTGTAATGTTACCGAAGAATCCAGTGTATAGCTTCCAATACGGATTCTTATTAACTTAACCAAATGCGCTCCGGATTTTAATTTTTTCCCAAAATCATGAGCAAGTGAGCGAATATATGTTCCTTTGCTACAAACTATTCTCAATGTTATTAATGGTAAATTACAATCTATAAGTTCCAGTTCAGATATTGTGATTTTGTTTGCTTTTAGTTCTATTTTTTCTCCTTTTCGTGCGTACTCATACGCTCTTTTTCCATTAATATTCTTAGCTGAATAAACAGGTGGTACCTGATCTTGTTCACCGATAAAATAATTTAGCTCTTTTTTTATTAACTCTTCACTAATGTGATCCACAGGAAACGACGAGTCGTATTCAGTTTCCAGATCATACGATGGAGTAGTTTTCCCCAATTCGATCGTTGCAACATACTCTTTCTCATCAGCCATTAGTTCACTAATATTTTTTGTGGCTTTCCCGGTACAAACCAGAACAAGCCCTTCTGCCAAAGGATCAAGTGTTCCTGCATGACCAACCTTAAAATTCTTCATGCGGATATCAAATTCCTGTCTTAACCTTTTTCCTATTTGGTTTTTTATCTTTTTTACAACGTCAAATGATGTCCATTCGTATGGTTTATTAACAGGTATTATTTTCCCTGTTTGAAACTCTTCTATCTTTTTTACTTCAAACTTCATCTATGCAACTGAGTATATTATTGCAATTATACCTACCATAAAACAATACAATGCAAAATAAGTAAGTTTACTGTGTTTTACGAGTTTTATCATCCAGCTACATGCTAACAAACCCGTTAAAAAGGCTGCTGTAAATCCAATTGCTGTTGGGATTACCATATCAGATGATAAAGTAAAATCGGGTGATAATAAGTCCTGTGCCATTTTTCCCAAAATAAGAGGGACGACCATTAAAAAAGAAAAACGCGCAGCTTTTGTGCGATCTATTCCAAGCAAAACGGATGTGGAAATTGTAGCTCCTGAGCGCGAAATTCCAGGCATTATAGCTATTGCTTGTGATAACCCAATAATTAATGCATTGACATAAGATACTCCCTTTTTAGTCGTTTTTGCTTTATCTGCTAAAAACAATAATCCTCCAGTAACTAATAACATAAATGCAACAAGAATAATATTACCTTCGAATAAAGATTCAATTTGTTCATTAAAAACAACTCCAACAAATGCAGCAGGAATCATTGATAAAATTATTTTAACAGAAAATATAGTTTTTTCATTCCATTTAAACTGCAATAAGCCCACAATAATTTCCCATATCTCTTTTCGAAATACAACTATAGTGCTCAATGCAGTTGCACCATGAAGCATAACTGTCATAAACATGCTTTCCCCGGGTAAAGCTTCATTGCTAAAAATTGCCTTTACTAATTCCAAATGTCCGCTACTGCTAACAGGCAAAAACTCTGTAAGTCCTTGAATAATTCCAAGGACTAATGCTTCAATCCAATTCATAATGTATTTTAGAAATTTTTATTCTTCTGTTTCTTTGGGTTTTTTCATAATAGCATAAATCTCAAATACAAAACCCAACAAAACTATTATTGGAGCAAGAGTAATTCGTCTGAAACTAAATATTTTTTCGTTAAACTCATTAACATTTTCAGCTTTTCCCCCAATCATTAAGAGGAAGCCAAATACGATAATTACAAAACCAATAATTAAAAGAATGTAGTTTTCTCGTCCAAGAGCAAATCCAAGCTTTTTTTCTTCTGGTATATTCTTTTTTGACATTTTCTAACTATTTTAATTAATAATATAATTTATCAACCTTCATTCGTAAATATTTGGATACCGCAAAAAATGTTAAAATCCAATTAATAATAATACCAAATATTAATACACTAAAGAATAATATTCCTACAATTTCTATGTCCTGAAAACTAACAATTTCCTTAAATTCTTTTTGTGCTGCATATAACACTCCTGCCAAAAATCCCAGGGCCAGTAATGCTGCAATAACTCCATTTCCTGCACTTTTATATAAAAATGGCCTTCGAATAAAACCACGTGTTGCACCAACAAGTTGCATTGTATTAATCAAAAACCGTTTTGAATAAACAGATAATCTGATTGTGCTGTTTATCAAAGTTATTGCAACCAAAAATAACAAGCCACTGAATATTAAAATGATAATGCTGATTTTTCTAATATTTTCATTAACCAGGCTAATCAACGATTTTTGGTAAAAAACTTCCTTTATCTGCTCGTACTGCTTAAAATCTTTTTCTATAATTTCAATACTATCCTGATTAGCATAATCTGCATACATATGAACTTCTATTGAGGCGAGTAAAGGATTAAAACCTAAAAACTCTACAAAATCTTCACCCAGCTCTTTCCTTAACTCCTCTGCTGCTTCCTCCTTAGTTATATACTTCGTGGATTTTACATATTCAGTAGCATCAAGACTTTTTTGCAATAATATTACATCAACTTCTTTAACATTTTCCTTCAGAATAACTGAAAATCCAATATTTTCCTTCACATATTCAGATAAACGTTTCGCATTTAAAACCAACATGCCCAGCATGCCCAGAAGAAAAAGCACCAAAGAAATACTAATAACCGATGTAAAGTAAGAACTTCTTAATCTTCGCTTTGTAGTATTTGTCTCTTTTTTACCCATTCTTTTTTTAAATAATCGTGCAAAGATACAAATAAATAAATTATTGAACGACCTCAACACTCCTGAATAACAAACTGTTTATTTGCTGTTTTTATTATAAAAT
>JAHOYT010000069.1 GCA_019038645.1 Bacteroidales bacterium | reverse complement strand
TTTGTGAATCAGATAAACTTTTATATTTTTGCATTCCCAAAAAAGTATAAAAACTGTTAAAAAATTAATAGATGTACGCAATTGTAGAGATCGCAGGACAGCAGTTTAAAGTTGAGAAAGACAGTAAAATCTTTGTTCATCGCTTAGAAGCAGAAGAAGGATCAACTGTTGAGTTCGAGAAAGTACTGTTGTTAGATAATGACGGAAAGGTAAAAGTTGGAAAACCTACCGTGAAAGCTGCAAAAATTTCCGCTAAAGTATTGGCTCACCAAAAAGGTGACAAAGTTCTTGTTTTCAAGAAAAAAAGAAGAAAAGGGTATAAAACGCTAAACGGACACCGTCAGCAATTTACTCAAATTCAAATCGAAGAAATTATAGCTTAATTTTAAAATAATTTAGAAAATGGCACATAAGAAAGGAGCTGGTAGTTCACGTAACGGTCGCGAATCGGAAAGTAAACGATTAGGTGTAAAACTATATGGCGGTCAGGCTGCCAAAGCTGGTAATATTATTGTTCGCCAACGGGGAACAAAACACTATCCGGGCGAAAATGTAGGAATGGGTAAAGACCACACATTATTTGCTTTGATCGATGGTAAAATTGAATTTAGAAAAAAACAAGGGGATAAATCATTTGTATCTGTTATTCCTTTCGAAGTATAAAAGAATTTTACGTAATTTTGAATCTCCTGATTTTGCTATTTATAGTAAAAACTCAGGAGATTTTTTATTTATTAATAATTCATCTAATTCTATAAGTAATGCTGACTTTAAAATTCATTCAAGAGAACAAAGACTTAGTAATTGAAAGGCTAAAAATCAAAAATTTTCAGGCAGAAGATTTAGTAAGCGAGATTCTTGATATAGATCAAAAACGCAAAGAGCTAAAAGCAGAACTGGATCGAAACAAATCAAAAATTAATGAGATTTCAAAAGCGTTTCAGATTTTAGATCTTGAAGAAAAGGAGATAATAAAAGCTGAATCAACAGAATTAGGAAAAATTGTAAAGGGACAATCTAAAGAATTTGATTCGTATGAGAAGAAATTGAACGATTTATTAATTCAGATTCCGAATTTACCGCATGAATCTGTTCCTGCCGGAAAAGGAGAAGAGGATAATGTTGAGGTTAAGTCCGGAGGTGAAATACCTGTATTACATAAAGGAGCTCAGGCTCATTGGGATTTAGCTAAGAAATATAATATTATTGATTTTGAACTGGGAAATAAACTTACGGGTGCAGGATTTCCGGTTTATATAGGAAAAGGAGCAAAATTACAACGTGCACTAATAAGTTATTTTTTAGATAAAGCTAATGAAGCTGGTTATACTGAAGTAATGCCTCCTTTAATGGTTAACGAAGATTCAGGTTTTGGTACAGGACAGTTACCAGATAAGGAAGGACAAATGTATCATGTAACTGTCGATAATTTATATTTAATTCCTACTGCAGAAGTTCCTGTCACTAATATTTTTAGAAATGAGATTCTGAATGCAAAAGATTTTCCAAGAAAAATGACTGCTTATACTCCTTGTTTTAGAAGAGAGGCAGGATCTTATGGTAAAGATGTCCGTGGATTGAATCGTTTACATCAATTCGATAAAGTTGAAATTGTACAGATTCAACATCCTGAAAAATCATATGAAACTCTTACCGAAATGGTTGCTCATGCTGAGGATTTAGTTAAATCGTTAAATCTTCCCTATAGAATATTAAAGTTATGTGGTGGAGATGTTAGTTTTACTTCGGCATTAACATTCGATTTTGAAGTATTTTCGGTAGCACAGGAAAAATGGTTAGAAGTGAGTTCCGTTTCAAATTTTGAATCGTATCAGGCAAACAGACTAAAATTAAGATATAGAGAAGAAGGTGAAAAGAAACCGCAATTAGCACATACTTTGAACGGAAGTGCACTGGCACTACCCAGAATATTGGCCGCATTGCTTGAGAATAACCAAACCGAAAAAGGAATTGTTATTCCTGAGGTTTTAAGACCTTATACCGGATTTAATATTATTGATTAGAAAAAACATTTATTTATGCTAAAAGAGTACTCAACCAGGTACTCTTTTTTTGTTTTATCAGGTAGAGTTTTTATAATATTTAAATTATTCGTATTATTCGTTTTTGTTCTCAAAAC
Source organism: Bacteroidales bacterium (assembly GCA_019038645.1). Lineage (GTDB taxonomy): Bacteria > Bacteroidota > Bacteroidia > Bacteroidales > UBA12077 > UBA12077. Next base: position 50,784 of record JAHOYT010000069.1, on the reverse strand, counting down.
ATATTTATGAGATTCATTAATATTATTTCAGTTTTTATTCTTCTATTATTTAATGGCTGCATAACAGAAAAAAACAAGGATGTTTCGGAGGTTAATAAATTATTGTTGGTTACAGATAGCTTATTAAATGTTATTCAGAATCAATATAATTATACATCGGAAAACTTTTATTTGCTTGCTGATGATAGCCTTAGAGTTGATTCTTTAGCTCAGGGTTTAAATCTTCCTGATTCACTTGGATTTTACCAATATCTGGAACTAAATATAAATGAGTTTAACGAAATATTTATTCAAACTCAACAAGAAATTTATTTTGCTAAGGATCAATTATCATCATTAAAAAATGAGTTATTAAATAGCGAAATTTCAAAATCCGAATTTCTGATGGAAACATCAGATGTTAAGGATATGGTTCGTTTTTTAAAAGAAAGAGTTGATTCGAATATATATCTGATCAACCAAAAGTACAATATTCCTTTCTTTTCTATTAAAGATTCTGTTCAAAAATGAGAAACCAGAGTAAAGCATATTTATATGCAGGCCTAACAATCATTTTTTGGGGAACATCTGCTTCGGCATTTAAAATTGGATTAAAGTACATTGATTACTTTCAATTATTATTTATTGCAACCTCAACTGCAGTATTGTTTTTATTTTTCATTTTAGTATATCAAAAAAAACTGATTCTAATAAAGCGATTTTCAATTATAGATTATTCTCACTCAATCTTATTAGGGTTTTTAAATCCGTTTCTATATTATACGATTTTATTTATAGCATATTCGTTGCTTCCCGCTCAGGTTGCACAACCTCTAAATTTTGTGTGGCCCATAACTTTAGTTTTATTATCTGTTCCTATTTTAAAACAAAAGTTAAAATTAAAAAGTATGCTGGCTTTGTTGCTAAGCTTTATTGGTGTTATTTTAATATCATCCGAAGGGAATATTATGAATATGAAATTTTCTAATCCTTTGGGTGTGTTTTTAGCATTAGGAAGTTCTGTTGTGTGGGCTCTTTTTTGGTTGTATAATGTTAAAGATAATCGTGATGAGATATTGAAGTTGTTTTTTAACTTTTTGTTTGCATTATTGTTTATTTCTATAACACTTACTATCTTTTCAGAGATTAAGGGGATTAATCTTAAGGGATTAGCAGCAGGAATTTATATTGGATTATTTGAAATGGGCATAACTTTTGTGTTATGGTTAAAAGCTTTAAAATTGGCAGGTCGAACTGATAAGATTGGAAACTTAATATTTCTTACACCTTTTTGTTCGTTAATATTTATAAGTATAATTTTAGGTGAGAAAATATTTGTTACAACTTTATTTGGTTTAATTTTGATTGTCACAGGAATTTTTGTTCAGCAAGTTAAAAGAAAAAACAGGGAGTTATGAAAAAGAGAGAATTAAGCATATTGTTGATATCAGTTTTATTAATCAGTTTTTCAATGTTTACATCCTGTGAAAAAGAAAAAATATATCCGGCATACGACGAAGTTCATGAGCTTTACTCATTAATGGATCAATGGTATTTATGGAAAGATTCAATTTCAGATGTTGATCCTGATGAATACACAAGCACCAATAATTTGCTTGAAGCAATGAGATATATACCCAGAGATAAATGGAGTTATATATCAACTAAAGATGAATATGCGCAATACTATGAAGAAGGAACATACGTTGGCTATGGATTTGGATTTTCTTCCGACTCTGAAGGTAAGCTTAGAATTACTTTTTTATATGAAAATTCGGACCTGAATGGATATGGAATAAACAGAGGCTGGAAAATCAATAAGGTAAACGATGTTTTAGTAGATGAAAATTCTTCATTAAATACTTTGCTCGGGGCCAATGATATTGGAGTAGAAAACAATATGGAGTTTGAATCGCCTACCGGAACGATTGTCTCTGAAACATTCAGCAAGAAGTTAATAACAATGAATACAGTAGTTTATAAAGAAGTTATAACATCAGGAGCTGATAAAACAGGCTATTTTGTATTCAAAAGTTTTATCGGGCCTTCAATTGCCGAGCTTACAGAAATATTTAATGAGTTTAAGTTGCAGGGTGTTAATGAATTAGTTGTCGATTTAAGGTATAATGGTGGAGGTAGAATGGATGTAGTATCACACCTTGCCGGTCTGATAATTCCTGACAATTTGAACGAAGAGCTCTTTTTTAAATATGAGCATAATGAAGACAGGTCCGGAGAAAATTCAGAATATTATTTTGAGCAAAACGCAGGTTCTTTAAAACTTAATAAGGTATATTTTATTGCAGGAAAAGGATCTGCATCTGCAAGTGAAGCAATTATTAACGGACTGGATCCTTATATTGATGTTTATATAATTGGAGATGATACCTACGGGAAGCCTGTCGGAATGTACTCGTTTAGCAGCAGGATAAGTGATTTGGTTTATGTCCCGATTTCATTTAAACTGGTGAATGCAAATAATTACGGTGGTTATTATAATGGACTGAGTGCTGACAGTTATATTGAAGATGATATATTACATGAGTTTGGAACAGACGAGGCGGTATTAAATGAAGTGTTATATCATATAGAAAATGGATCGTTTACAAGCACAAAATCTTCATATGATATTTATAAAAGGCCATTTAAAGAAATTCGTAATATAAAGGACGAATTAGGTTCACTTTAACTGATTGTTAATTGGAAAAAGAACGAATTATACTAGGAATTGACCCTGGCACAACAATAATGGGCTATGGATTAATTAAGATTATTAAAAATAAGGTTGAACTTATTGCGTTAGGTGTAATTGATCTAAAAAAATATTCCGATCACTATACAAAGCTTAAACATATTCTGGAAAGGGTTACGGCTTTAATTGATCATTTTCATCCTGATGAACTAGCTGTTGAGGCTCCTTTCTATGGTAAAAATGTTCAGTCAATGCTAAAACTTGGAAGGGCACAGGGTGTAGCTATTTCTGCTGCATTATCCAGATCTTTACCTATATTTGAGTATGCACCACGAAAAATAAAAATGTCAATTACCGGACATGGAAATGCCTCAAAAGAACAAGTTGCAATGCTTTTAAAAAACCTATTGAAAATTGATGAATTACCATCTGATCTGGATGCTACTGATGGTTTGGCTGCGGCAATGTGTCATTATTATCAGACGAATGTTCCGACAAGCGAAAAGTCATTTAGTAGCTGGAAGGACTTCATTATTAAAAACCCTGGACGTATAAAAAAATAACCGGCCAATTAGCCGGTTATTTTTTTAAATATCTTCTAAGAATTATTGTAACTGGAATACAATTGGGAATGTAAACCGAACTCTTACTGCTCTTCCTCTTTGTTTTCCTGGTGTCCATTTTGGAGATGATTTAACAACTCTTAAAGCCTCTTTATCAAGAGAAGGATCAACTCCCCGAACAACAACTACATTAATTATTGATCCTGACGGATCTACGTCAAACTGAACAAAAACACGTCCGCTAACACCATTTTCCTGAGCAATCATAGGATATTTCAGGTTTCTCTGAATGTAAATTCGAAAAGCATCACTACTTTGTCCCTGGAATGTTGGCATGTCTTCAACAACAAAAAACACCTCCATTTCATTAACTTCTTCATCATCTTCATCGAATTCAACAATGTCAATCTCGGTATCCTGATCTGCTTCTGTATCATCAAGAATTAACTCATCTTCAATTTCTACATCATCTTCCACAATATTGATAATCTCAGTTGTTTGTGGAGGAGGAGGAGGAGGAGGTTCGTTTTGTTGACGTGTAATAGGAATAATTTCTTCCTCTAAATCAAGGTTGTCTAATTGTCCTAAAGAGTTAAGATCTGAAGGTCTTGTTCCCCATTCAAAAGCCAGTAATACCAGGCCAAGAACGACAACATAACCTAATTGAAGAAACATACCTCTATTCTTCTCTAAATTAGCTTTATCTGTTTTTTTAATTTCCATGTTGGTTTATTTTTGAACGCCTAAAAATAAATAATATAATAATGTTTTTCAAAATTTAGATGCAAAAAATAATATCAAAGTTGCCTTTGAGATTAATTATACGTTTTAAATATTGTTATGTTTCTTAAAATCAGCCACTAATTGTTAAAAAAAGTTAAAATAAAATTGTTTACTTTATTCTTATAATTTATTAATTATTCAGGATAATGTTTTCAGACCGCTAAAATAGCTTTTCATTTTAAATAAAAAAATGTATTTTCACGTGATTTTACTTTTGGGGCATTAGCTCAGTTGGCTAGAGCGTTTGACTGGCAGTCAAGAGGTCAGCGGTTCGATTCCGCTATGCTCCACAATAAATTACTCTTCTTTCATTTGTTTCAATCTTTTTTCTCTGAATTCTGATCCTTCTTTCCATTCCGGAAATGTACTCTCATTACTTAATTCAAAACCTATTCTGAAAAACAACCTTGCATCTTCAACAATTCCTTCAAATGTCCAGGAATCAGGGTCATACTGATCTGTTTGTTTATGATAATTATTGTTTAACCACTGTTTTTCTTTTTTAAGAGCCCATTCTTTTCCATGTTCTCTGCTATCGCAGTTACCTCTGGCAAAAAGGGCTGGAACACCAGCATTCGCAAAACTAAAATGATCTGCCCGGTAATACATTCCTGTATGTGGATTTGGATCAGGCATTATATAACGATCATATTCTTTAGCAAATTTTACTATATAATCTTCTAATTCAGACTGACCATATCCGGTTATCATAACATCCTTATAAGGGCCATAAGGTAACATCAGGTCATTGTTAATATTGGCAACAGTTTTATTTAATGGGAAAAGAGGATTTTTCGCATAATATTCAGAACCCTTTAATCCCTGTTCTTCTGCTGTTGGAGAAAAGAACATTATGGTTCTTTTAGGTTTCTTTTTTAAGTTTGCAAAAGCTTCTGCTATTTCAAGCATCCACGCGGTTGTTGTCCCGTTATCGACAGCTCCGTTATATATAGAATCTCCGTTTACAACAGGTCCAATACCCAAATGATCCCAGTGTGATGAGTAAATAATTACCTCGTCTCCTCTTTCAGTTCCCGGCAAGATTCCTATTACATTTCTTGAGGTAGCAAATTTGTGTGTGCTTTTTATATTGAGGTTTAATCTGGCATTCATTCTTACAGCTTTAAATCCAAGGGTTTTAGCTTTATCTTTAAGTTTAGTTAAATTTTTTCCTGCCAGAGAGAACAGCTCTGTTGCTGCATTTAAAGTAAGCCAGCCTTCTAAAGCACACATCGACATATAATTATCTTCAGGCTGAAGATATAGTTTGGGAATAGTAGCACCATTCAAAACAACGCTCCATGGATAACCAGCCTGATCGTTTTCATGTATTATAAATACACCTTTGGCTCCCTGACGTGCTGCTTCTTCATATTTATATGTCCATCTGCCATAATAGGTCATTTCATTTCCTTTAAAGAAATCTTTGTTTTCAGTTCCAAATCCCGGATCGTTTACAAGTACAACCACGGTCTTTCCTTTTACATTTATTCCTTCGTAGTCATTCCAGTTGTATTCCGGAGCAACAATTCCATACCCCACAAATATCATTTCTGAATTTCTAACCTTTATATTGTCAGTTAGTTGCTTCGAAAAAGCAACAAAATCATCTTCATGGTTTAATTCAATGGCGGCGTTCCATAAATTGATTTTCATTCTTTTGTCAGGTGAATTTGTAACTTCAACCATAGGAACTTCCTGAATATAACTTCCATTATTTGCTGGTTCAAGACCAATTCGTTTATATTCCTTTTCTAAAAATGCCACGGCTTTGTCTTCTCCTGAAGTGAATGGTTTTCGTCCCTGAAATTCATCTGAGGCGAATTCTGTAACAATTCTGGTCATATCTGACTCATTTATTGTTGATTCGGCCTTTCTATAACCTGTTGTACAGGAGAATGAATAAATTGCTAATACTAAAATGATAAGATAGTTTTTCATGGCATATAATTTTTTACTCTAAAAAATATTTTGTTGTTGTTTAAATCCTCAGTGGATTTTTATAACTAAGATTAATAAATCCTTCTATCTAATTTTCTCCAAATTCCATTAAATAGGCCTTTATAAATCCATCCAGATTTCCATCAAGGACATCCTGAACGTTACCGACTTCAAAATTTGTTCTCACATCTTTTATTATTTTGTAAGGATGTAATACATAATTTCTGATTTGTGATCCCCATTCAATTTTTTTCTTTTCACCCTCTACTTTGGCTTTTTCTTCTATTTTTTTCCTTAATTCTAGTTCGTACAACTGAGATTTAAGCATTCGTAATGCGTTTTCTTTGTTGTTTAATTGCGATCTGGTTTCCTGATTTTCGATTACTATTCCTGTAGGAGCATGTCTGAGCCTTACAGCTGTTTCTACTTTATTTACATGTTGCCCTCCCGCACCACTTGAACGAAATGTATCCCAGGTAATATCAGCAGGATTTATAGTAATTTCAATAGTTTCATCAACAACAGGAGACACAAAAACTGATGCAAATGAGGTGTGACGACGGTTGGCGGAATCAAAAGGAGATAAACGAACTAATCTGTGGACTCCATTTTCACTTTTTAAGTATCCGTAAGCAAAATCTCCTGAAAACTCCAGAGTAACAGTTTTTATACCTGCAGTATCGCCTGGTTGGTAATTTACCTTTCTTACTTTGTATTTGTTGCGTTCTCCCCAGCGAATATACATCCGCATTAACATTTCGGCCCAATCATGACTTTCTGTTCCTCCTGCGCCAGGATTAATTTGCAAATACGCTCCCAGGGAATCTTCTTCTTTGCGCAGCATATTCTTTAGCTCCAGGATCTCTATTAGATTAACAGTTTTTGTATACAGACTTTCTACTTCAGATTCCTCAATTTCTCCTTCCTGAAAAAAGTCAATGGCAATTTTTAATTCATTAATTTGAGTCTCAATTTCTTTAAATGAATCTGTCCACTGTTTTAATTGTGAAATATGTTTTAATTGCTTTTCTGCTTCCTGTGGATTGTTCCAAAATTCAGGCGATTGTGTTTTTTCCTCTTCTTCTTCAATTCGGATTAATTTATTTTCGATGTCAAAGATGCCTCCTCAGCGCATCCCGGCGCTTCTCTACATCTTTTATTTGATCAGTAGAAATCATTAAAATAATATTTGTTTAAATAGATTACAAAAATAACATAAAAGTTACGATAGCCAAACTTCAGTATAGTCATAAAAAAAGGGAGCAGATGCTCCCTTTTTTAACATGGATTTATGTTATTAGTATCCACCGTTTTCAAGTTTTTCCATTTCTTTGTCAAAAGTCTCTTTATACTTCTCGTAGTCATAATCAACTTTTAATCGCTGATCTTTTGAAAGCCTATTGTTTAAAGCTTCTTCAAGAGCATCTGTGCTCATTTCGATAGCCATATAACACTTATAAGTACCAGCTTTTGTTTGGGTAATTTTTTCACAAATAGTTTTAACATTATTTAGTTGTTGATTTACAACTTCTCTGTTAAGAACTTCAAATCTTTCTTCAACTTCTTCAACATTGTTAAATTCTCTTGAATTAACATAATTGTCAGTAACACCTTTAATAGTAGTTTGAATTTGAGCGGCTAAAGCAGCTTTAGAATTACTACCTGCTTTTTTACGAGCAATTTCCATATCAGTACTTTCTCCGGTTGCATTTGCTCTAAAAGTAGTCTTGTCACTTCTGTATTCGGGTCCGGAACAATATACTTCAATAAGAGTTTCATTTTTCACATCAGTAACTTCTTGTTTTGATTTACAACTGGTAAATGTGCTTCCAAAAATAACAGCACCTGCTATTAGTAAACCCAATGGTTTGTAAAATTTAGTTTTCATAGTTTCGGTTTTTTGAATTAAATAATTGATTATAATTTTTAAATTAATTTCTTACTTATGTCTAAATGATTTTTGTTATTTATTAATCATTTTCAAAATTGTATTGTAAAATTAATGAAATCTTATTTAAAAGAACGTCTAAAATTCATTTTTTATAATTTCTGTTACTATTACAAATACCTTGCCAGTTTCAAACCCTCTGGAAGTAGCAAATCTTATAAGTTTAGATTTTATAGTATATTCGTCGTTATTTTTAATGGTTTTAAGTTTTTTATTTAGCTCACTTTCGAGAAGTTTTTCATATTCTGTTTCGGATATTTCAGCAAAAGCATTTTTAATGTATTCATCAGGAATGTTTTTTTGTTTTAAGGCATATTCAATTTTAACTTTCCCCCATTTATTATAGTTTAGTTTATCTTTTGTAAAATACTGAGCGTATCTTTGTTCGTCAATAAATTTATCTTTTGTTAATAATTCAATAACAGTATTGTGTTCTGTATCAGGAAGTTTCCAGTCAAAAAGTTTTTTTCGGATATCAGAAGCGCACTTTTCTTTTATGGAACAAAGTTGTTGGGACTTTGATAGCGCTTCTTTAATGGGAATTGTTTTTTTAGAATAAGACATTTTTTTAATTTAATATACCTTTTATCATCCGGTCTTTTCCATTTATGTCTTTTTTAATGGAAATATCATGAAAATGATTTTCTTTAAGTAGTAAAGTTGTTTCTTTTCCGTAAGATTCATTTATTTCAAAATAAACTTCCCCTCCTGGATTTAAATGACTCTTTGCGTAATCAATAATTGCCTTGTAAAAAAGCAGTGGATTATTATCCGGAACAAACAAAGCTAACTTCGGCTCAAAATCAAGAACGTTTTTATGCATTAGTTTTTTTTCTTTTTCAGTTACATACGGAGGATTACTGACAATAATATCAAACATAGCTTCCGGATGCGAATTAGTGTCCAGAATATCAAATTGCAGAAGCTGTAAATCAACATTATTTAATTGACTGTTAAATTTTGCAATACTGAGGGCTTTGGTTGATATGTCAGAAGCAAAAACAACTGATTCTGATATATTTTTCGCGAGAGAAACAGCAATACAACCGCTTCCAGTACCAATGTCGAGTATTTTTATAATATCGTTAGCATTGTTATTAATAATCCAGTCTACAAGTTCCTCAGTTTCCTGCCGAGGAATTAAAACATCTGGTGTAACTTTAAAGACAGTATCATAAAAAAATGCTTCTTCCAGAATATACTGTATTGGTTTGTAAGATATAAGCTCTTTAATTACAGTTGTGATTCGTTGGAATAAATCCCCGGATATTTCATTATCCTGTAATAGGTGAAGCTTAGTTTTTGAATAATTAAGATATTTTTCAAAAATCAGATATATAAAACTATTGATCTCATTAAGCGGGTAAAACTTTTTTAATTCGGTTTTTATTATTGAAATTGTTTTCTTTATAGTATAATTAATTGCCATGGCTCAAAATTAAATAAATTGTATGACCAATAGAACACTTCATGAAAAATATATGCAAAGATGTATCGACCTGGCGGGTTTGGGATTGGGGAATACTGCTCCTAATCCGATGGTAGGATCGATTATTGTCTATAATAATAACATAATTGGAGAAGGATATCATACAAAAAACGGAGAGGCTCATGCAGAAGTTAATGCGATAGATTCTGTTACTGATAAGAGTTTATTAAGTAAATCGACATTATACGTAAATCTGGAGCCTTGTTCGCATTATGGAAAAACACCACCTTGTGCTAACTTAATTTCGAATCTGGGCATACCAAACGTGATTATCGGAACTGTAGATACAGCATCTCATGTTTCAGGAAATGGGATTAAAATCCTTAAGGAATCAGGATGCAAGGTTACAACAAGAGTGCTTGAAAAGGAATCAAGAGAGTTAAATAAAAGATTTTTCACGTTTCATGAAAAAAATCGGCCTTATGTTATTCTGAAATGGGCTCAAACAAAAGATGGATTTATTGATATTGAGAGGGGATACGAATCTTCTGAGAGACCAACATGGATTACGAATGAGTATGCAAAAAAACTGGTGCATAAATGGAGGTCAGAAGAGCAATCTATTCTTGTGGGAACAAATACTGTTTTAGCTGATAATCCGGAGTTAACAACAAGAAACTGGAAGGGTCATAACCCTTTAAGGGTGATTTTAGACCGTAACCTAAAACTTGATAATAAGCAAAGCGTATTTAACAGTAATGCAGAAACACTGGTTATTGCTGACAACTCAACTAAAACCCTGAGAAATAAATATTTAAATTCAAATGTTGGTATTGAATTTGTAGATTATTCGAATAATTTTTACCATCAGTTATTTGATATTTTACATAACAAAAGAATTCAGTCTATAATTGTAGAGGGAGGTGAAAAAGTACTAAGTTCTTTTATCAGGAATAATATTTGGGATGAAGCCCGTATTTTTTATGGGAACAATCAATTTAATAAAGGTGTAAATGCACCGAATATAGGAGTTAAAGAGCTGAAAAGAGAACGTTTAGGTGGTGCTAAACTAACTTTCATCAAAAACACAGATACATTTAATCAATAAATTGAATTGATTAGTCATAAAATTTCGGATTAATTAAAAGCTTTTGTAAATTTGATAGATTATATTAACTTATTTTGGATGAACAACATCAGAAATTTAAAAAACTTAACCATATGGGAAAAATTAGATTAAAGCGTGTGTTATTCTTTACCCCAATGCTAATTATACTGTTTTCTTTAGTTCAGTGTAGTCCTAAATTATATACAACGGGTAAAGATTTCGTAGCATCTGGTAATTATGAGGATGCTATTGCTCAGTTTACAAAACTGATAGAAGAAACTCCTGAATATACGGAAGCTTATGTTGCAAGAGCTGAGGCATATGAGAAAGCTGATAAAAAAGAGGAAGCTGCAAGTGATTACAAAAGAGCTACTGCCTTTGAAGATAAAGATGAATCCATTTATTACAATGCAGGTAGATTATATTATGAACTTGAACAATACGAGGAAGCAATACCTATGCTTGTAAAAGTTACTGCACTTGACAAGAAGCATATTAATGCCTACAAGTATAAAATGAATTCTTACATCGCACTTGAAAAATATGAACAGGCACTTAAGGAAAGCAATAGCCTTGTAGACCTGAATGCGACTGCGGAAAATTTTTATTGGAAAGGTTATATTGGTGATAAGCTTGAAGATTATAATAAAGCTGAAACAGATTTGAGAAAAGCGATAGAAAAATCTCCAAATATGCTGGAATCATATATTTTGTTGGGTAATGTGCTTCTAAAAGCCAAAAAATTTGATCAATCATTGAATATTTGTACCAGAGCATTAGGCATTGATTCAAAATGTAAAGAAGCATTATGGACAAGAAGTAAAATTTATAAAGAGAAGATTGACTACCCAAGTGCGATTAATGATTTATCCAAAATGATTATTTTCTCTCCGGATGATTTAGAAGCCTTTTTCGCAAGAGGTATTTATTACCAGGAATTTAATCAGCACCAGAGTGCGATAAACGATTTTAGTAAAGTTATTTCGATTGATTCTAAAAATGCACTGGCATACTTCCATCGCGCTAAATCTAACGAGGAGATTACGCAATACGAAAAAGCAATTTCCGATTACCAGACATATGCCAAATTATCTGATGATAGTGATAAAGAAGCGAAAGACCGGTTAAAGATTGTTAAAGATCGTTTGTATGAATTAAACCGTGAAGGCAACAAGCCTGTTCTGACATTTACAGAACCAGCAGAAAAAGCCGGAAATTCAATAAATATTATTGAAGACGCAATTGAAGTAACTCTGTTAGGACTTATTGCTGATGAAAGTGATATAAAGTCGGCAAAAGTAGATGGTGTTGATGTGACCTTTGATGAAAACGGTAAAAACAATGAATTTTCAGTAACACTTAATGTTACAGGTAAAGAAACTGTTTCAATAGCTATAGCAGATGTTTACAACAACGTTTTGGCATCAACATATAAATTAAATAGAACAGAAATTAATCCACCTCAGATAAGTTTGATTGCACCTTATGCTTCATCAACCGGTGAAATTTATATGGATGTTGATAACCGAAAACTTTATGTTGAAGGCAGGATTGCCGATGAAAATAAAATCAAAAGCATTATTGTTGATGAAATGACAGCAAGTTATTCTGTCGACGCTATGAATCCAGAGTTCTATGCTACGATTGATATTGCTAATAAAAATAAGTTTGTGGTAAAAGCAGAAGATATTTATGGCAATGTAAGCGAAATGGAATATAGAATTAACAGAGAAGCACTGGAAATATCTCAGGAAAATCCTATGGGTAAAACATGGGTTATTTTTGTTGAGAATTCGGATTATGAGACTTTTGCCAGTTTAGAAGGACCTATTAAAGATGTTAGTATGATGAAGGCTGCTCTGGCAAATTATAAAGTTCATAATATTCTTCATAAGCAAAATATGTCCAAAGCTGAGATGGAAAGATTTTTTGCGATTGAATTGCGTGACCTGGTAAGAAGTAACCAGGTTAATTCGCTGCTTGTTTGGTATGCCGGACATGGTAAATTTATTAACGATATTGGATATTGGGTGCCTACTGATGCTACTCGCGATGATGAGTTTACTTATTTCAATATTAGCACACTAAAAGCAGCCTTACAATCCTATGCAACATTTGTTACACATACATTGGTAATATCAGATGCATGTGAGTCTGGTCCTACATTCTACCAGGCAATGCGCTCAGGATTGAAAGATAGAGATTGTGGCGACTGGGAAGCAACCAAGTTTAAATCTTCTCAGGTATTTTCTTCTGCCGGATATGAATTAGCTGTTGATAATTCACAATTTACAAGAACTTTTGCTAATACTTTAAGAAATAATCCAAATGCATGTTTACCTATTGAGAATGTTGTTTCGAAGGTAACTGTTGCGGTTGCTAAAGGAGGAATGCAAAAACCGCAATTCGGTAAAATTGATGGATTAGAGGATGAAGGAGGAACATTTTTCTTTATTGCAAAAGAAAGGTAATTAAAAAATATAATATGATATTTTCACATAATCCGAAAATTAAAAAAGTTATTCGCTCATTACAGCGAATAACTTTTTTTTATGCAGTAATTCTGCTTAGTGTATCTACCTTATCTGCTCAAACGTATTATTTCGATTATTACGGTGTTAAGGAAGGTCTTCCACAATCAAAAGTGTATGATGTATTGCAGGATGATCATGGCTATTTATGGTTGGCTACTGAAAGTGGAATCTCAAAGTTCGATGGATTATATTTTACAAATTACACAGCCGAGAATGGATTAGCTGAAGGAGGAATAAAGGCGTTATTTAAAGATTCGCAAGGTAATATCTGGATGGGGCACAAATCAGGAGGTGTTTCTTTTTTTGATGGTAAAGAATTTAAAATACATCCTGTTAGTGATTCTCTGAATGCAGAAATTTCTTCAATTTTAATGGATCATGAAAATGTTTTATGGATAACAACACATGGAGATGGATTAATTCGTTTAGATACTCCATATGAATTAGATCCTGAGAAAATAAAATATGAACATTACAAAGGAAGAAGATTAAGCGACAGAGTCATTTCCGGAACAATTGCTAAAGGAGATACTATCTTTTTTATTACCGATACGGGTATAAAGAAATACAATAAATCAAAAAATTCTTTTGAAAGATTTGCTCCTAAAGGTTTGGATAGATATTTTGCAATTACAGCAATGCTTGAAGATCAAAAAGGAGATATTTGGTTTGGAACTTATCACGGGGGATTAAATAGATACATTAAGGAAAAAAATGAATTTATAACGTATGATGCGGAACGTGATGGAATAGCAGATAACTGGATAAGTACAATTACTGAAGATAGCAAGGGGAATGTTTGGATTGGAACCTGGGGAGGAGGAATAACCAAATTTTCAGATGATGGTTTTAAAACGTTTGATAATTCAAATGGATTACTCGATCTAAAGATTTATAAAATATTAGAAGATTTAGAAGGAAATATTCTTATTTCGACGTATGAGCATGGATTAGCTATTTTTAAAGGAGAAAAATTTACTACTTATGGTACCGATGATGGGTTAATTGATCAAAACGTTTGGGCTGTTGTACAGGATAAAGGAGGGAAGTATTGGTTTGGCACGAACAAAGGTGTTTCGGTTTATAATCCAAAAGCCGGGGGTAAAGGAATAAAGTTTGCCCATTATAATCTGGAATCTAACGCCATAGGCGATCAAATCAGATATTTAAAAAATGACAATAATGGCAACGTTTGGATTGGGACTGATGATAATGGTGTTAGTATGTACAACTACAAAACGGGACGTTTTGAATACAATCCAATAATTAACAGGTATTTCATCACAAACTATTCCGTGACTGCGCTCGATGTTGATAAACAAAATCAACTTTGGGTAGGTACACTTGAAGGATTAATTTACTATGATATTAATAAAGAGCAAAGCCAGTTTTTAACCCAGATTACGGGTTTGAATGGTTCAACTATTTCTGCTCTTTATGCGGATTCAAAAAATCGTGTCTGGGTTGGAATTGAGGGCAAGGGATTAAATTATATTCAGGGAGATAGTATTGGCAAGATTGAATTTGAAGGTTTAGTAACGCCACAGTGTATGGTTGAAGATAAAGATGGTAATATTGTGATAGGAACATTATCTAAAGGAGTATTAGTATGCGATGGAAAAACCATTATAAGAACTTTAAGCGAAAGTGATGGTTTGTTATCAAATTCAATTACCCAGCTTAATATTGATGATAACAATAATATTTTTGTAGGAACCAGCCGGGGTTTAAATAAAGTTGACACAAACGGGAATATTCACATATACACAGAAAAGAGCGGATTTACAGGAATTGAAGCAAAGGATAATGCTACCTATAGAGATAAAGAAGGAAATTTATGGTTTGGCACAGTAAAGGGGGTAACGAAATATTCTCCAAAATTTGATTTATGTATTCCCCAGGATCCGCTTATCGATATTTCAGGATTGAGAATTAACCTGGAAGATCGGGAAATGATTTCAGGACAGAAATTTAGTTATCTTGAAAACTCGGTAATATTCGATTTCCATAGTATATGTTTGAATAACCCGGATGCTGTACGATATCAGATTATGCTGGAGCCAGCTGATAAAGTTTGGCGACCGGTAACCGAACAGACTGTTGCAAACTATTCTTCATTAGCTCCTGATAACTACGTCTTTAAGGTGAAAGCAAGAAATAGCGCAGGAGTGTGGAGCTCAGAACCTGTTACTTATACTTTTACCATTCGTCCCCCATTCTACAAAACATGGTGGTTTATTTTATCAGCTATTGCTGTTGGTATAATAAGTATAATCTCTTACATAAAAGTTCGTGAAAGAAACTTAATAATTGAAAAGAAAATTCTTGAAGAAAAAGTGGAGGAAAGAACGGCAGAAGTAGTTCAGAAAAGTATTGAGATTGAAAAGAAAAACAAGGATATTACGGATAGTATTAGATATGCAAAACGTATACAAACTGCGGTTTTACCACCTGAAATACCTTTTGATGATACATTTATATTTTTCAGACCAAAAGATATTGTGAGCGGCGATTTTTACTGGCTGGAAACAATCGGAAATAAAGAGATGATTGCTGCTGTAGATTGTACAGGACACGGAGTGCCTGGAGCATTTCTTTCAATACTCGGACACAGTATGCTTACAAAGATTGTAAGGGAGTATGGGTTTCTTGAACCGGCAAAAATTCTGGATCAGCTGGATATAGAAATTATTAACGCCTTACATCAGAAAAACGTAAAAGGCGAAAGAGTTGTAAATGATGGTATGGATTTAGCCTTAATTTGTTATAATAGGGATACACAAATACTTGAATACTCAGGTGGCTATAATCCTTTAATTAGAATTAGAAATGGAGAACTTGAAGAGATAAAAGCAGATCGCTTCCCTATTGGAATGACTACCGTTCATGATAATAAGAAGTTTACAAATCATGAAATAAAAGTTGAAAAGGGAGATACTTATTACATTTTTTCTGATGGTTATGCCGATCAGTTTGGTGGTGAGGACGGACGTAAATTCCGAAAAAAGAATATGAAAGATTTATTGATTTCAATTCAGGAAATGTCGATGAAAGAACAAGGTGAAGAATTAGAAAGGTTTATTCTGGACTGGATGAAAAACCATGATCAGATTGATGATATTGTTTTTGTTGGAAGAAGATTCTAAATTTTAAGTATTATATATTACCATCTGGCAGATTCAATCTGCCAGATGGTTTAATTTTTATACCGCAGCAATTTTTATTGCAGTTTCATCCCAAACAGGGGCTGATTGAATAGCAGAAATAATATCTTCAGGCACATTAACCGAAACCCACATTTTTCGATGTTCTTCACGCATAAAGTGTTCTTCAATCATTTTATCAAACAACAAGAATAAACTATCATAAAAGCCATCAGTATTAATAAAAACTATTGGTTTAGTAAATTTACCGAGACGTTTTAAGGTTATTACTTCAAGAGTTTCTTCAAGAGTGCCAGATCCACCTGGTAGAATAATTATAGCATCAACATCTTCAACAAGCCTTTTTTTGCGTTCATGCATGTCTTTTACTTCAATCAGCTCAGTAATATTTTTGTGCCCCCACTCAACTTCCAGCATAAATGATGGAATTATTCCAATGGCCTTTCCGTTATTTTTCATCACAGTATCGGCAAGTTTACCCATTAAACCGACAGCACCACCTCCATAAACAGTAGTAATATTGTTTCTGGTTAGAACTTCTGCTGTTTTTTCCGCAACAGCAAAATACTTTTGGCCTACTTTGTGGCTGGAAGCGCAGAACACTGATACTTTAGAAATCATTGAAGTAAATTTAAATTGAGATGATAAAGGTAATAAAAGTAAGAAAACAAAAAAGCCTTTCTTCAAACAGAGAAAGGCTTTAAATTTTATGTAGAGTATACTATAGTTTATTTACAAGTAACGTTAAGCTTGATTTTAAATTAGCAGCTTTGTTAGAGTGAATGATATTCTTCTTTGCAAGTTTGTCAAGCAATGAAGTAATTTTTGGTAATAATTCATTAGCTTCATTTTTATCGGTAGTACTTCGTAATTGCTTAATCATATTACGTGCACTTCTTGCATAATACTTGTTGTGAACTTTTAACTTTTCACCTTGTCTTGCTCTTTTCGCTGCTGATATATGGTTTGCCATAATTCCTCCGTATAACTTATTTAAATAATTTTGTAGTCCGTAGGGGAATCGAACCCCTGTTACCAGGATGAAAACCTGGCGTCCTAACCCCTAGACGAACGGACCATGAATCAAGTCTAAAACTTGGTGGTGCAAAAGTAAATGATTTTTTTATTCCTGCAAATATTTTTTAATTTATTTTGCCTTTTATGATTAAAAAAGAAACAATTAGTTAAAAGAATTTTATGTATGGATTTAATTTTGCAAAAGAGATTCTGCAAAACTGTTCAGATTCAGGCCGGAAAAATTTCCGCTACTCATTAACAGTATGTTTTTGTTGGTAAGCCTGCATTTACTAATAAAGTCTATTAAATTTTTTTGGTTGGTGAATACGATTAAATTTTTATTTTGAAATGATTTTTTAACTTGTTCAGAACTAATCGGAGTAAGTTTTTTATGTTTAACTACTTCCGGATCAAAATAGATAACTGATAAATCAGCTTTATCCATTGTTCCTTTGTATTCATTTAAAAACGCAGAGTTAAGACTACTGAAGGTATGAAGCTCCATAATTGCTAGCAGATCTTTTTCCGGATATTGTTCTTTAACTGCATTAACCGTTGCCATTAATTTCGAAGGTGAATGTGCAAAATCGCGAAATATAATGGTTGAATCATTTTCGGCCAGAACTTCAAGTCTTTTTGAAGCGCCTTTGAAAACAGAGATCGCATCATAAAATTCATTGTCGGTTATTCCCAGTTTATTGCATACAAGTTTTGCTCCACTAATGTTTTGAAGGTTATGTGCACCAAATATCTGTAAAGGAATTTCTTTATCTATATCACATAAGAATGTTTGGTTATTTCTTTTGGTATAAGCATGTTTGCTATATCCGGTATTTTCGATTGGATTACGGGCTTGCTTTACCACATCTTGCAAAACATCATCGTTTTTATAATAAAATAAACAACCATTTGTTTCTATTTTCCCAATAAATATGCTGAATTGTTTTTTATAATTTTCGAACGTCGGAAAAACATTAATATGATCCCAGGCAATACCGCTTATTAAGGCAATATTTGGTTTGTAAAGATGAAATTTGGGACGTGGATCAATAGGTGATGAAAGATATTCGTCTCCTTCAAAAACTGCAATGGGAGCATTTTCAGATAAGCTAACCATAGTTTCAAAACCATCAATTTGAGCTCCAACCATGTAATCAAATTTCTTATTATGAAATTTCAAAACATGCATTATCATCGATGTTATAGTTGTTTTACCATGACTACCACCAATTACTACCCTTGTTTTATTTTTAGTTTGTTCGTATAAATATTCAGGATAAGAATAAATTTTCAGATTCAGTTCACGGGCTTTTATCAGCTCAGGATTATCATTTCTGGCATGCATTCCAAGTATTATTGCATCTAAATCAGGCGTTATTCTATCTGAATCCCATCCCATATCATCCGGTAAAATATTATATTTCAGCAACCGGGATTTTGAAGGTTCAAAAATCTCATCATCAGATCCGGTAATCTCATAACCTTTTTTAAAAAGACTTATAGCAAGATTATGCATTGCACTTCCACCAATGGCAATAAAATGAACTTTCATTGTGTATATTTGTATTTAAATTGTGAAGATAATAAACAGAATTCATAAATAACAGAATTCGTATAGTACTAATTCAAATAACAAATTATTAAATGAAACTATATCCGATACACATAACAAACTTTAAACTCGATGGTGGAGCAATGTTTGGTGTTGTTCCAAAAGTGTTATGGAAGGAAAAATATCCAGCCGATGAGAACAACCTTTGTAACTTTGCAATAAGGTCGTTGTTAATTGATACAGGCGATCGTGTAATTCTTATTGATAATGGCTACGGTGATAAGCAAAGTAAAAAATTCTTTAGTCATGTTCATTTAAATGGTGGCGACGGACTTGAAGGTGCTTTAAAAAAGCATGGTTATTCTTTGGACGATATTACGGATATGATTTTAACACACTTACATACTGATCATTGTGGTGGTGGCGTGAAATATAATGCCGACAAAAGCGGATTTGAAATGGTTTTTAAAAATGCCGATTATTGGGTGAGTAAGCCTCAGTGGGAATGGGCAATGAATCCGAATAAACAGGAAGGAGCAGCCTTTTTAGAAGAAAATCTTAAACCGATGTTAGAAAGCGGGCAATTAAAATTTGTTGAAAAAGATACGGAGCTATATCCTGGAATAAATCTTCGATTGTTTAACGGACATACCGTTGGTCAAATGATCCCTTTTGTAAATACCGGAGAAAAAACAGTGGTTTTTATGGCCGATCTCATTCCTTCGACTGCACATGTACCTGTGGTTTGGAATATGGCATATGATGTTCGTCCGATGGATATGTTACAGGAAAAGGAAGATTTTCTGAACGAAGCAGCAGCAAATAATTACACTTTATTTTTTCAGCACGATTTGTACAATGAGTGCGCTACTGTTCATCAGGCGGAAAGAGGTGTACGTGTTAAAGAAACATTTACCTTATAAATGGTAAAGTAAATCTTATGTTATAATTTTGATATTTTATAAGTCTTTTATGAAACGCTTATTATTCATCTTTCTTTTTGCTCAATCGCTAAATATATCTGCTCAGGAATCTATTTTTTCTGACACTACATATATAATGAGCTTAAAAGCCGAAGTGGATAATATATATAATTTTCAGTTCGATAATTCAGAAGAAGTGTATAAGGAACTGGAGGAAAAATATCCGGATCATGCCTTTACTCAGTTGTTTTATGCAATAATGATATACTGGAAATACTTCCCCATAGTACCTGAAAGTGAGCAGTATATCATTCTTGCAGAAAAAACAGCTAAGGCAATATCTATCGTTGAGGAAATACTTGAAAAGGATAAGTCCAACACCGAAGCAATATTTTTTAACCTGATGAGCAGAATGTTTATTATGCAGTATTATGCTGATAACGGAGCTTCATCTAAAGTAATACCGCATTTAGGACGTGCATACAAAATGGTGACTTCAGGATTTGATCTGAGTGACAGTCTGATTGATTTTCATTTTTCAACAGGTGTTTATAATTACTACCGCGAGGCTTATCCGAAAGCATACCCGATTTATAAACCTGTTGCATTTTTTTTCCCTGACGGTGATATTGAATACGGATTACAGCAACTTGAATTTAACTGGGAAAATGGTATTTTTCTTGATGCAGAATCCTTGTTTTTCTTGGTTTATATTAATTTGAATTTCGAAAAGAATTATGACAAATCGCTTGAGTATCTTGAACATCTGAATAAAGCTTATCCAAAAAACCCACTTTATCTTTCTTACAGAATACAAACTTTATTACTGAAACAAGAATATGATTTAGCCCTTGTTTATATTTCCAAATTAAGAGAATTAAAATTCAGAAATGATTTTTTCCCGGTAGTTTCTGATATTTATGAGGCTATAATTCAGGAAAAAAAGAATAAGAATTATTCGAAAGCAACAAAAATGTACGCAAAATCTGTTAAAAGTCTTGAGAAATACGGGAGTTATGGTAACAGTTATTCTTCCGTAGCTTTTTACGGATTGTCAAGAATCTATGCTGGAAAAGATAAAAAAAAGTCGAAAGAATACAGAAAACTTGCAAACGATTTGGCTATTTATCCTCACATAAATTTTGATTAAAATTTAATTTAGAAAAAACATCGCAAAATGTGGTGTTTAGTTTATCTCATTTAAAAGAAAAGAATCCATCTATAAGTCAATCCATAATCTTTCAATTTCAGGAACAATTGAATTAAAAAGTTGGTGGAGATTTGTTGGTTGGTTTTCTGGGTATCGTATTATCATTATTTTTTAGTTTCCGGTTAAGTCAATTTTTACTAATTTAGCCAACTTATTGAACATTTTTAACCGTGAGTCTGTTAAATCAGCTATTGTAGCACAATGAACGAATTAGAATTATAAATATGAATGGTCCAATTTACAGTGTGATTAACGGAACAGGAAATTACATCCCAACAAAACGTATCAGGAATGAGGATTTTCTTTCCAATGAATTTTATGAAACAAACGGAAAGAAAATAGAAAAAACGAATCAGGAAATAATTGATAAGTTTCTGGAGATCACAACTATTGCAGAAAGACGTTATGTTACGGACGATTTGTCAACTTCAGATATTGCGTATTATGCTGCTATTGATGCTATTAAGTCAGCAAACATTAATAAAGAAGAATTAGATTACATTATTGTTGCCCATAATTTTGGAGATGTAAAGAAAGAGAATAAGCAATTAGATATTGTGCCGAGTATAGCTGCCCGTGTAAAACACAAACTAGAAATAAAAAATCCGTATACTATAGCTTACGATTTGCCTTTTGGATGTCCGGGTTGGTTGCAGGGTATTATCCAGGCTGATTATTTTATAAAATCAGGAGATGCCAAAAAAATATTGGTTATCGGGGCTGATATATTATCGAGGATTTCTGATCCGCATGACAGAGATAGTTTGATATATGCTGATGGTGCCGGAGCTACCATTTTGGAAGCCAGAAATAGTGATACTCCTATCGGAATACTTGCACATAAAGCACGTTCAGATACTTTTTTATATTCCAAAATGTTATTTATGGGTAAATCATACAATCCTGGCATTGCAAACAAGGACAACTTTTTTTTAAAGATGAATGGTCGAAAACTTTATCAATACGCACTTGAAAATGTTCCTCAGGCAATAAAGGACTGTCTTGATAAAAGTAATACTCATCTTAGTGAAGTTAAGAAAGTGTTAATTCATCAGGCTAATGGGAAAATGGATGACGCTATATTAAAAAGACTGTATAGTTTGTACTATATAGATGATGTACCTAAAGATGTTATGCCAATGACAATTTCGTGGTTGGGTAATTCATCTGTAGCAACAGTACCAACTTTATTAGATCTTATATTAAAAGATAAGTTAGAACCACACAAAATAAACAAAGGTGATACCATAGTTTTCGCTTCCGTTGGAGCCGGAATGAATATTAATACATTTGTTTACAAGATGTAACTGTTATGATTAATTACCTGATAGCAGGTATAACATTAGGATTTATAGCCGGGATTTCTCCAGGCCCGTTATTGGTTTTAGTAATAACCGAAACCATAAAGTACAATCGCAAAGAAGGAATTAAAATAGCCTTAGTTCCTTTAATATCAGACTTGCCCATTGTGTTGTTTTCTGTTTTTGTGGTATACAAATTATCAAATTCAGATATACTTTTAGGAATAATTTCCTTTCTTGGAGCAGCCTTTTTACTGTTTTTGGCTCTGGAGAATATTTGTGTTAAATCAATTATTGTAGATTCGAATAATGATGGAAGTAAAACATATAGAAAAGGAGTAATCGCAAATTTTTTAAGCCCGCATCCTTATTTATTCTGGATGCTGGTTGGAGCTCCAATATCAATTAAAGCGTATAATCAAAGCCCTGTTGCTGCAGTATTATTCATAATGGGTTTTTATATTTTTATTGTAGGGACTAAAATTGGAGTTGCTATTATTTCCGAAAAATCAAAAAATATTCTATCCAGCAAGTCTTATATAGTTATCGTTAAAGTTTTAGGATTTATTCTTTTATTGTTTGCAATTATACTGATAAAAGACGGTTTCAAATTTTTCGGTATATTTTAAAAATTAAAGGAGATTATTCTTTACCACTTATTTTTATTGAGTAACTTTGCGTCAGGTTATTTTTCGATTTATCGAAACTTAATTTAGAATATCCCCGGGTGTGGTTGCCCGGGGATATTTGCTTTTTATGACTTACCTTTATGCTTCAATTAAATAAATGATTATGTTATTATTCCCGGAAACTATTATAGATAAACTTGTTGTTCACAAAGTTGGAAGCAAGTACAACGAAGAAAATATTAGGTTTTCCAAGGATCTTTTAAAAACGGAAAATGAAATTAAGGATTTATTAACCAGGTATTTTCTTACACCATTTAAATCCAATGAATATTTCAATTTTTTTCACGAGTCTGATTTAAATCTGAACGAAGTTTATCATTATGCTTCGCAAATATTTGATAATCCGGATAAAATTTATGATCAATCAATAAATCTTGCTAAACATCTTTACGAGAGCTCAACTCATCCGAATATTAATGGAGGAGAGTTTTATACTGTCTATTTTCAGGATATTGAATTTAATAACGAACCGGTTGATGCCATCGGTTTGTTTAAATCCGAATCGCGCGAAACTTTTTTAAAAGTTTATCCTAAAGAAGATGGGTACACTATTGAAAGTGAGCAAGGAATTGACATTAAAAAACTTGATAAAGGTTGTTTGATTCTGAAGCTCGAAAAAGAAAAGGGATTTGTTGTTACATCTGTTGATAAGTTAAGTAAAGGAGAAGATGCCCGTTATTGGATTGATGATTTTCTGAAAATAAAACAACGTGAAGATGAATATTATCACACCGAAAATGTGATGAAAATGTATAAGAATTACGTAGTTAATGAATTGCCAAACGAATTTGAAGTAACAAAAGCCGATCAGGTTGATATGATTAACAAATCAAAAAAGTTTTTTAAAGAAACAGATAATTTCGAAATGGAGGATTTTACCGAAAGAGTTTTTGAAGATAAAGATTTGATTCAGGATTTTAATAATTATCAAAAAACGTATGAGTCAGAAAACGAAATACAAATTTCAAACGAATTTGAAATCTCAAATAGTGCAGTAAAGAAGCAATCGCGGGTCATGAAAAGCGTAATTAAGCTCGATAAAAACTTCCATATATATGTTCATGGCAATCGGGAATATATTACAAAAGGGTTTGATGAAAAATCGGGAATGCAATATTACCAGGTATTTTTTAAAGAAGAAAAGTAATGAGTGGAACAAACAGATCAGATATAAAAGTAGGCATTATGGTGGCAATTGTGCTTAAAAAAGATCAACGAACAGAAAATCTAACCGAAGGTATTGTTCAGGATATTCTAACCAAATCAGCAACACATCCGCACGGAATAAAAGTTAGATTAACATCCGGCGAAATTGGAAGGGTAAAGAAGATTTTAGATGATTAAAAAAGCTAACTTGCATTATATTTATAATAAACTTTAAACCTATTTTAACATGAAAAAAGCAATTAAAATCTCAGTAATAATAATTGGAATTATTTTAATTCCGGTTATTGCAGGTATTGGATATTTCTATGTAGCCTATAACAATTTTTCATTTGAAGATGAATATAAAGTAAATGAAAGTGTATTATCTTATTTTAATAACTCTTATGAAGAAGCACGTAAAAACTTTAGGTTTAAATCGGATGAATTATCATCACAATATCTAGGCACACAGGTGTTTAAGCTGCCTGTAAATAGCAGTAAGGATACAAATTTAACCATAGATTTTTGCTTTATTCCGGGATCAGAAAATGCTGATAAAATAATAGTCCTAAGCTCTGGTGTGCATGGTTTAGAAGGTTTTACCGGAAGTGCAGTACAGCTTTTTTTTATGGATCATTACATTAATCATGAGTTACTTGAAAACACGGGTGTATTGCTTATTCATGGAATAAATCCATATGGGTTTAAATATATTAGAAGAGTTACAGAAAACAATATTGATTTAAACCGCAACAGCGATATTGATAATAAACTGTATACTTCAAAAAATGAAGATTATCCTAGAGTTTATGATTTAATTAATCCTAAAGGGGTAGTAAAAACCGGAAGTCTTGCTAATCGTTTTTACTTTATTAAAGCAATAAAGAGAATTATTAAAGAATCAATGCCCGTGTTAAGACAGGCAGTTCTGCAAGGTCAATATGAGTTTCCCGAAGGTTTATTTTATGGTGGTAACGATTTTGAACCACAAATAGAAAATCTTATTCCAATTATAGACACAATCTGCAAACCTTACAATGTCGTATTTGCCATAGATTTACATACCGCATACGGAGAACGAGGCAAATTACATTTATTTCCAAATCCCGTTGAAGAACCGGTAAAAAAGCGAATGGAAGAAATATTTGAAGGTTTGCATATTGATTGGGGCGATTCAGATGATTTTTACACATATTCTGGCGACTTTGCCGGTTACATAGGGAAAATCAACCATGATAAAATATTTATTCCTATGCCTTTTGAGTATGGAACCATGGACAGTCAACTTACCATTGGCTCAATAAAATCTTTGCATGTTATGATTATGGAAAATCAGGGAGAACATTACGGATATAATTCCAAAGAAGATTCTATAAAAGTAAAAAGTGATTTTTTAGAAATGTACTATCCTTCGTCAGATGCATGGAGAAGCAAGATCATGCATGATACGAAAATTGTACTGGACCAAGCCTTGAAGCGATTTTGTGAATTAGAATTTCAATAGCGCTTTATATGAAATTAAAATTCCCAATAAATTCGGGATATCACATAGTGCAGTAAAAAAGATTTTAGATTTATAGATGGCTCTGAATATTTTTAAAAGAATAATGTGAAATTTAATGAACATCAGTTCGTTATAGATTAAACATTATTTTTTTATATGAATATGAAAATTCAAGTTGTTTTATGTCTCACCTTATTTATTTCTACTGTATTTGCTCAGAAAAAGGGTTTTGAGGCGGGTATCTTTTTTGGGTTAAATGGAATTCATATCGAAGGCGATAACGAAGTTCTTTACAATTCGTCCAACGGAACAATTTGGGGAACAGGAGGTATAAGTGCAGGTTTGTCTGTAAAAAGAGGTTTTGCCAGAAACTTATATTGGTCATTTGATTTACGTTATATCCGGAAAGGAAGTATATATGAGTTCACTAATGTTCAGGGTGTACGAGATTTCGAGTCAATAAAGCTTGATTATGCTGAGTTGCCGGTTCTTATAGGCTATAAAACGAATATTGGCAAACGGTATCTTTATATTGAAATGGGAGCTGCAGTCGCTAAATTATTAAACTCCGAAAAACTTGTTAGTGACTATAGCTATGGACAGGATATTTCCTTATTTAATCAGTTTAAAGATTATGATTATTCTATGATCGGTGCATTGAAGATTTCTGCAAACAGAAAAGAAAAAACATTATTTGGTTTGCGTGTAGCGCGTTCTTTCCTCTCAATTCATGAGATCTACAAACTTTACAATTTTGATTATGGAATTGATCTGAGTTATTATTTTTAGTTATTCAGGGATGTTAATATAAAAATGTTTATGACCTTTGCAAAAAGGATACCAGAATGATTACAGAAAATAATTTATTAGCTAAAGAGTTTATACAAAGAGTTTTTATCGATGAAACAGGACGGCTTGTCGATGCCGGATTTCATCATTTTGCATTTGTTATTATGGCTCAGGGATTAGAAACATTAGGTAATTTTTTGGATTCAAAACCGTTAAAAGCACGTGAGCAATCTAAACTTCGTTTTTCACACGCAATTAATCGATTAATGCCTGTCAAATATGCTAAGCTTAATAATAATCACAAATTATATGATCAGTTAAGAGCGAGCCTTGCTCACACCTTTTCAGTAAGCAGACAAGTTTATTTAACATTTAAATCAGATCCGGATTATGGCAAAAAACATCTTCAGGAGTCAGATGGGAAACTGATTTTGGTTGTGGAAGATTTTTATGCAGATTTTAAAAAATCCTGCGAGCGACTTTTGGACGGAATGGATAAAGGAATTATTTCAGAGAAAAAAACAAATTCTGAATTTTATTATACATTTTGAGGTGTACGTCAGGAATATTTATTTTGCTTCCTTAAGTTCAAAAGGGATATCGAGAATAGACTGAAATTCTAATCCTTTTTCTTCGATTAATTTATCACCGGGCTCAAAATACCAGCTAATTTTAATTTCATTTCCGGTTTTGGCAATTTTCTGAAATTCAAGAAAAACTTCATAAAACATTTTTGCCGATGATGAATTAAAATATTCAAGTTTGCAAATCAAATGAGTCGATTTGTTTGGAGATTTTATATATTCCGAAATCCACTCGAAAAGTGGAGAAAAAAATTTGGTTGTATCTTCTGGCAAAGAGTTACCTTTGATTTCGAATAAATTATTTTCTTTATCAAAAATTATTTCAGGAGTATCTCGCGTTCCTTTTATTTCAAGATTTGGAATCATTTCAGAATTTTTATGCAATTATATTAATAGAAAGAAATGATTTCATATCGTCAATTTTTTGGATTGAGTAATTTACAGGAGATATTAATCTTCGTGCAATATCAATAAGTCCTATTCCTGCACCTCCGTTATTAGGTATGTTTCGTTCACGTAATTTGCTAAGATAAAAATCCTTAAGCTCTTTTCCATTAAGCCCGTTAATATAATCAAGATGTTCTGTTAGTTTATCAACCTCTTCATTTCTTATAAAATTTCCGGTATTTATTACAAAATACTTCTCAGATTCTCCGATCATAAATATTCCTTCTTTTTTAGTTCCTTCTTTTAAACAATGATGACTAACATTTTGAAGAAGTTCAACAAGAATATGGAATATTTTCTTTTTAGAAACAGAATCTTTTTTTTCTTTTTGAAGATTTTGTTCGATGATTTGTAATACCGGGAAAATGGAATCCTGTGAAAAGTCTCCTTTGTGTATAATCAGAATATTTTCGGAAATCATTTTCCGATGATAGTTAACTGCTTCACCTATTTCAAATTCACTATCACTTGCGTTAATAACTTCTTGATCAGATTTAAGTAGAATCTGATTATAAAAAAGAGAATATTTATCATCAAAATCGTTAAATGTATATTCCAGCTTTTGACCTGATTTACGTGCCATCTCAATTAATCCAAGACCAGCGCCTCCTTTTTCAGTAAATTCCTGGTTTTCCAGTACCTGTCGGTATAGAACTTTTAATTCTTCTTTATCAAGACGATTAACCGTTTCAAGCTGAGCTTTTACATCCTCAATCTTTTTTTTCTCAATTAAATTTCCGGATGTTATATAATAAATATCCTGCCAGTTTTTCGTAAGGAAGAAACCCTCATTTGGGGCAACATCAACTTTATTCTCAAGGGCCTCTCCATGGCGTACAATATTCTGGAAACATTCAGCCATCAAAAAAGAGACTTTTTTCTTCATTTTCGATAAACTGTTAATGTTCGTAATATTATATTCGCTTAATTCGATGAATTTTGTAGTGATGTCATCGCTAAAATTACCATTGTATAAAAGACAAAGATTATCTTCCTTGATTCTATCAAAAAACCAGAATGTTGTTTTGATATCCATATATTGCCCGGGTTGGATTGCCTATCAACTAATAAAGTAAAGAAAAATTTCTGAAAACCGCTAATTTTTAAGATTAAAATATGGTTAATTATGGCAATTTAAGTGAATTGTTAATTTGAATCGACATTAAAGATTTTTGAATTATCTTTAAAAATTCTAAAAACAAGATATGAAATCAGCAATAATAAATCAGTTTGGAGAGCCTGATGTTTTTGAAATGGCAGATATTCAAACCCCAATTATAAATTCCGATCAGATTTTAATTAAAGTTAATACCGTAAGTATAAATCCAATTGACTGGAAACAAAGAAAAGGAAATCATAAATTTATTCTTGGGTCGCCTTTCCCAATTGTTTTAGGCTATGATGCTTGTGGAGAAGTTGTTGAGGTTGGAGATGAAATAGACAAATTCAAAAAAGGTGATATTGTTTTTGGAGTATTAGATAATAAATATGGTGGAGCAATGGCTGAATATGCAGTGGGACATGAAAAGTGTTTCGCGTTAAAGCCTGGAAATATTTCAACTCAGGAGGCTGCTGCTTTTCCAATGGTTTCATTAACTTCATTACAAGCATTCAGAGATAAAGCAAATTTAAAACCCGGACAAACCATTTTAATTAATGGAGCTTCAGGAGGAGTTGGTCATATTGCAATGCAAATTGCCAGGATAATGGGCGTAAAAATAATTGCTGTAGCAAGTTCAAAAAGCAAAGGTTTTGTTAAACAGTTTAATCCGGATTCTTTCGTTGATTATAATGAGCAGGATGTTTTAAATCTGGATAAAAAAGTTGATGTTTTTTTCGATGTGGCTGGAAATTACACTTTTCCAAAAACAAAACATTTACTAAAGACTAAGGGGATTTATTTAAATTTAAATTACCTTAATTCCCTTACTAAAATGCCAGTTAATAAATTTCATCAGTTGTTTTCTAAAGGCAAAAAGGCAAAAACTTTAGTTATGAAACACAACAATTCTGATTTGGGCATGATTGCTCAATGGATTAATGAAGGCGAATTGAAAATTAAAATAGACAGGACCTTTCATTTAGACCAAATATCCGAAGCTCACGAATATGCTCAAAAAGGACATAGTAAAGGGAAAAACATCGTTGTTATAGACAATCCGCCACAAAACAAGAAAACTCATGGACAATAATAATATTCGACAAATACTTCTCGACGAGATTTCAAAGACCGAGAAGTTAATCATAGAATATAAAGACCTGACAAAACCCATTGCTCCGGATGTAGCAATTGGTCGTATCTCACGCATGGATGCTATTAATAACAAAAGCGTGGCTGAGGCTTCTCTTCGGCAAACAGAAGAAAAGTTAAGGAACTTACATCGCGTTTTTTCTCAATTAGGAAGTAAAGATTTCGGACTGTGTTTGAAATGCAGGAAACCAATTCCTATAGGCAGAATTTTAATCAGACCTGAAAGTTTATATTGTGTTAATTGTGCAAAATAATTATGATAAATTATTGTCCTCTCTGCAATAGTCCTGGTGCTGTTTTCTACAATAACAATAAACAGTTTTATTATCAATGTAATAATTGTTATGGCATATACGTTGATGAAAATACCAGACCTGACAGGGAAGCGGAAAAGTCGCGTTACGAAGAACATAATAACGATATTAATGATAAAAAATATCAAAACTTTGTTTCCAATATTACTTCAGCTATAATGAGAGACTTTACTCAAAATGACAAGGGTCTTGATTTTGGTGCAGGAACCGGCCCTGTAATTTCTAAAATATTAAAAGACAACAACTTCACGATTATGCAATATGATCCCTTTTTTCATAATAACCCTGATTTATTAAAAGATAAATACGACTATATTGTTTGTTGTGAAGTAATAGAGCATTTCTATAATCCCAAAAAAGAATTTAGTTTACTCAGGAAAATGTTAGAAAAGAATGGCAAACTCTATTGTATGACTGACATTTATAATGAAAGTATTGATTTTCATAAATGGTATTATAAGAACGATATAACACATGTATTTATTTATCATGAGAAAACAATTCATTGGATAAAAGAAGAATTTGGATTTTTAGATGTAATAATTGAAGGTAGACTTATAACCTGGTTCAATTAAATTTATATACATTTCAAATGGTTGAAGGAATTAAAGAAAATAATACGATTTAAAACTAAAACACTTCTTTTTGATGGTTTCAAAAAAACGTCAGAAGCAAAAACGAAATTGGAAAAGGTTAATTGTTAAACTTTTCTTTACAGGATTATTCATTGTTTCGATTTTTATTTTCACCTTAGTAATTCTGGTAAAAATTGGTGTTTTCGGCAGCTTACCTGATTATGCTCAATTAAAAAAAATCAAAAACAATACGGCAACCAATATTTATTCTGTTGATAATAAGCTTTTAGGTCGGTATTATTATCAGAATCGAACAAATGTATCGTATGACGAAATCCCTGATCACTTAATTCAGGCGTTGGTTGCCACAGAAGACGTGCGTTTTTATGAGCATAATGGTATCGATCCCAGAAGTACTTTAAGGGTATTAGTAAAAACAATTATATTATTTAATCGAAGTTCGGGAGGCGGTAGTACCATTACGCAGCAATTGGCTAAGAATCTTTATAAAAGAAGAGATTTTGGAATTGTGACAATTCCTGTTGCCAAGATCAGAGAAATGATTTTAGCCCGAAGAATTGAGAACTTATATTCTAAAAAAGAGATATTAGAACTCTATTTAAATACCGTTTCATTTGGAGAAAACACCTACGGAATTGAAACAGCGTCAATTATTTTCTTTGATAAGCAGCCGGCTGATTTAAATATTGAAGAATCAGCAGTATTAGTTGGTTTGCTTAAAGCTAATACAAGTTATAATCCCAGAAAAAATAAGGAAGCGGCAAAAAGAAGAAGAAATATTGTGCTTAAACAAATGCACAAATATGGTTATTTGAATAAGACAAAATTCGAAGAACTTAGACAATTACCGGTAACAATAAAATACCGTAAATTAACACACACAGAAGGTCCTGCACCATATTTTCGTGAATATTTAAGAAGAAAATGTCTGGATATTTTAAAAAATAATAAGAGATCAGATGGAAATGAATATAATTTATATACCGATGGATTAAAAGTATATACTACTCTAAACAGCAAAATGCAGGATTACCTTGAAAAATCGGTAAAAAAACATTTATTAAAACTGCAACAGGAATTTGAAAAGGAATGGAAAGGTGAAGAACCGTGGATAAGTAACCCAAAGTTGGCTATGCTTCAGATAGAGCAAAGCAGTGCTTATAAGTCTTTCAGAAAGAAGGGATTATCGCAAAATGAGGCGATTGCTGCCATGAAAGTTCTCCGTAAAACTGAAATTTTTACCTGGGAGGGAAATAAGGATACATTAATTTCTCCTTTGGATTCTGTTTTGCATCATTTCAAAACTTTGCAAACCGGATCGTTGGTTATGAATGGCAAAACAGGTGATATTCTTGCCTGGGTAGGAGGTGTAAATTATAAGTATTTTAAATATGATCATGTAATTGCAAAACGACAGACCGGATCAACAATAAAGCCCATTATTTATGCATCTGCACTGGAAAGCGGAATTAAACCATGTGATTTTTACGAGAACGACAGTGTTGTTTATGAAGATTATGACAACTGGACTCCTCAAAATTCAGGAGAAGGATATGGTGGATATTATTCTGTTAAAGGAGCACTTGCAAATTCAATAAATACTATCAGTGTAAAATTATTGATGCAGGCAGGTATCGATACCACAATTAGTCTTGCACACAAATCCGGAATAAGTTCTTATTTACCTCCGGTGCCTTCAATGGCTCTTGGTACAGGAGAAGTTTCTCTTTATGAAATGGTGAAATCGTACGTAGTATTTTTAAATCAGGGAAAAAGTATTGAGCCAAGGGTAATAAGAAGAATTGAGGATTCAGAAGGGAATGTACTTTATTCTGATCCGGCTCACGAACCGGCAGATACTGTAATGAGTCCGGTAACTGCACAAACTGTCCTTGCAATGATGCAGGGAGTTGTTGACAGAGGAACTGCAAACGGGCTTCGGTCTGTTTGGAAGTTTGAGAGTGATTTTGTTGGTAAAACCGGAACAACACAAAACAATACTGATGCCTGGTTTATTGGAATGAGTCCCGGATTAATAGCCGGAGTATGGGTTGGTGGCGACAATCCAGTTGTCAGGTTTAAATCAACAACATATGGTCAGGGTGCTTATTCTGCTTTGCCGGTTTTTGCAAATTTCTTTCAGTATCTATATCATGATAATAAGTACTCATATTTAAAAAATGATACTTTCAATATTCCTGATTCAATTTATTCGCTACTCGATTGTTATGATTTTGACGAATATGCGGAACCACGTATATTTTATTTATTTGATAAAAAAGAAACTGATATAGAAGAATTTATTCGGAGAATTTTTAACAGAAAAAGAAAAAGGGAAAAGGAAGAGAAGAAAAGGCCAAAGAGAACTGATCATCAGGTTAATTAGGATAACTGGTTAAAATAATTTATATTGTTGGTTGAAAGTGTTTTATATAAAGTTTAAAGAATGAAACCGTTCAAAATATTGATTATTGAGGATGATCTGGTACATTATAAAATAATTCAGCATATTCTTGAAAATACGGACCATGATATAAAACTGAAGCATGCTCAAAGTGGTTCTGAAGCTTTAGAAATACTTGAAAGCGAACTCCCCGATTTAATTCTTACCGATTGGGAAATGCCAGGAATAAGCGGAATAGAATTTTGTAAAATTATTCAGAAAAAGGAAGAATTCGCACATATCCCGGTTATCATGTGCACCGGAATTAACACATCATCGGAAAATCTTATGACTGCTTTTAAATCCGGAGTAGTAGATTTTATAAGAAAACCGATTGATAAAATGGAGCTTATTTCCAGAGTTAATTCGATGTTGAAGCTTTCAGAATCATACCAGACGATTAAAAAACAGAAAGAAGAACTTCAGATAGAAAAAGAAAAAAGTGATAGGTTGTTACTTAATATTCTTCCCGAAAAAGTAGCTAAAGATTTAAAGGAAACAGGAAAGACAGAACCGAAATTATATAAGGCAGTAACGGTTTTTTATAGCGATATTGTAGATTTTACAGCCAAGACTTTAAAGATTCCATCGAATATTCTGTTAAATGAACTAAACGATATTATAAAAGGATTTGATGCAATTATGGATAAGAATCAGTGCGAAAAAATAAAAACTGTTGGCGATGCTTACGTTGCTGTTTGTGGATTGCCTGTTCCGAATCCAAAACATGCCGAAAATATTATTAATGCTTCAATAGATGCTATTGCTTTTTTAGCCGACAGAAATGAGAAGAGCAAATACAAGTGGGAAATTCGCCTGGGTGTTGATACCGGTGAAGTGGTGGGTGGAATTGTCGGGACAAAGAAATACATTTATGATGTTTTTGGCGACCCTGTAAATACTGCATCACGATTGGAACATAATTCAAAAACAATGCGAATTCATTTATCGGAAACAACCTATAAATTAGTTAAGGATAAATTTGAATTCGAAGAACAACCTCCGCTCGAAGTAAAAGGTAAAGGCAAAATGAAGATGTATTTTGTTAAATCTACTTAACAGAATATCCTATATTTGAGAAAAAATACTTCTATGTCACGAAATGCAGAGAAATTTCTCGACACATTTAATTTTATTGAAAAACATTTAAAATCGAAGTTTAACAATGGTTATTATATGCCGTTTGGTGAGTTAATTCGTAAGGCTTCGGCAAAGGAAGGTGTTATAAAACGATACAGAGAAAATCTGTTTACCTATTCCGATTTAAGAAATGTAATGGTTCATAATTCAAGAATTAACGGGCGCATTATTGCAGAACCATTAGATGATGTGGTTGAAAATATAGAAAGGATTTGGGAGCAAATTCAACATCCTGAGAAAGTATCTAAATTCAAAAAGAAAGTTTACTATTGCTTTACCGACGATATGCTTTCAAAAGCATTACAGTTTATGCATGAGTATAAAATTTCTCAAATTCCAATAATTGAAAAGGGTGTAATAATTGATGTTTTAAATAGTAGTCATATTGCAGATTGGTTAGCAGCAGAAAAAAGTGTTACTCCATCTGAAACGGTTATAGGCGATGTGCTTAGCAATGCTGAGCGAAATAACAATTTTGAAACTATATCAGGCAATATGTCGGTTTTCGATGCGGCTGAAATTTATAAAAATTCATATATGAAACCTCCTGTAAATTGGTATTATGATGCCTTGGTTATTACTCCTTCCGGAAAGCCCGATGAGCAAATGACAGGAATAATTGTACTGAAAGATATTGCAGAATTTATTAGTGGTTAAATGTTTTATTGCTCAGATCGAAGAAAACTATAATTGCGCCCCTACATAGATTTTTAATAAGCAAAAAAATCCCAAAAACAATAAAGGTATAAACCTACAGAAAATAAAGGATCTGTTATAACAAGGAAGTTTGGTTTAATTATTTTTTTAAATAGTACCAGAGAAACAATAAACCGCAAAAAGAATTGAGTAAGGAAGAATAAAAATATTTTAATTCCATATTGATTATAGGATTTTGCACTGTCAAATTTAAAACGAACAATTTCAGAAAAACTTCTCGACAAGCCAGTGCTTTTACATGGTTTATCCACAAAAATTTCGCAGGCCGATTTTATTGGGTAGTTGTTTTTTTCTGCACGAAAAATGCCGGAATAAATAAATATCAACATAATTATTCCGGCAAAATATAAATTTATAGTATGGTATGGCTCTTTAAAAAAGGAACCAAACTTATTTTTCTTCGTCATCGTCGTCCAGCTCATCCGCAACCTCATCCAGTTCTTCTGCAAATTCTTTTATGGCTTCGCTGGCAGCTTTTGCAGCTTCTTCAATAGTCTCATCAGTTATTTCTTCTATTTCACCTTCTAATTTTTCCATTGCTTCTTCAAGATCTTCTAAATCTTCATCGTCTAATTCTTCTTCAAGTGCTTTTTGAAATTCTTTTCCGAACTGTTCCAGTTTAGCAGGGGCGCTTCTAAAAATGTATAGCTGCCAGCTTGCTATAGCTGTTCCAACGATAGAAATAATTAGGGCGGCTGTTACTAAACCTTTTTTAGCATTTGCTTTTGAAGCTTGAGAGAAACCGATTGCACTTAAAATTATAGCTATTATTCCAGGAACAAGAGCATACATTCCTAAACAAGGGATAAAGGAAATAATTAATGCAATTATACCCAAAACTAATCCGGCAATACCTAATCCCTGCCCTGAGCTTGATGATTTGTTTTCTTCCATGATTATTGAGTTTATAAGTTAAGATTTACCAAATATATAAAAATGACGTGTGTTCTGCAATAAATGCTGCACGCTTAATCCCATGTCAGAAACTTTACTATATCTTTCTCAAGACTTTCTTCAGGTGATTCAACAATACGACCAATTTCTTCACCATCTTTATAAAAAATGAATGTTGGAACAAGTTCAATGTCCATTCTTATTATCGGAATTTCATCGGCTTCTTTGTTTTTGTTAACGCCTATAATTACAAGTTGGCCAGATTGCAGATTTAAGAGCTCAGTTATTTTTATAAATCCTGGAACTTCTCTTTGACTATCGCTGCACCAGGTACCCATTACTATGAAAATTTCCAATTCCGGTATTAAATCCGGATTTATTGATTTTAAAGTTTCTTTATCAATAGAATAATTGTCATATTCAGGCTTAAACCATTGTGTAACAGGATTTGACATTAAGCTATTTTTATCGCAATAGCCAAGGAGGATTTCCTGATTAGCATTTTCATCAAATACAATTTTATTCATTTCCTCCTGTGAAAATAAGGAGCTGGTAATTGCTAAAAATAAAAATAAAGTGCTTAAATTTTTCATAATTTTCTATTTTTTCAAATTTACATGCAATATATTTAAAACTATTTTACATGTAAAGTGTTTTAAAGAATTAAATTTTAAAAAACACAAATGAATCAGCTATTATCTGAAAAACGATCCAAAATAAATTTTAAATCATTTCTTTGGCATGCAATATTCCTTGCATTGGCAAGCAATTTTATGGATATTGATACAGTTATTCCTGCTATGCTTATTCAGTCGGGAGGAACTTCGTTTCATCTGGGAATTTTAACCGCAATATTACTTGGAGGATCAAGTTTTTTTCAATTATTATTTGCCAGTTATTTATCAAACAAGACTTATAAAAAAGGATATTTACTTACAGCCATTAACCTTAGAGTTTTCTCGCTATTTGCTTTGTCGTTTTTATTCTTTTTCTCAAAGAACATTAAATCAGATTTAATCATACTATTTATATTCATTATTATTTCCTTTTTTGCAGTAAGCGGATCGTTTGCAAATATATCTTATATGGATATTTTTGGGAAATCAGTAAAGGCTGAAAGAAGAAAGAAATTTTTTACACTTAAAGAATCAGTAACAAGTGTAGGCGTATTTATTTCTGCAATAATTGTTCGTGAACTTTTGAAAAGCTACGATTACCCATCGAATTATAGTTTGTTGTTTTTAATTGCAGCATTTCTATTATTAACAGCTTCTTTAGGTTTTTGGCAGATAAAGGAAATACGATCAAAAATAAAAATTAACAAAGGCATAATTTCCTTTTTTAAACAGATTCCTTCGGAAATAAGACAAAATAGCAACCTGAAATACTATCTTTTACTGATAAATACTTTTGGTCTGGCTTTAAGTCTTTTGCCGTTTTTAATACTTTTTGCAAAAGAAAACTTTGATTTAACAGGTAAAATGATTGGTAATTTCCTGGTTTTTCGTGTTTCAGGAATGGTAGTGTCAGGAATGGTGTTTTACAGATTAGCCCATAAAGTGAATTATAAGTTTATGGTTAAAGCTGCAGCAATAGCTGGCGCATTAATTCCTGTTGTGAGTTTATTCCTTATTCAATATCAGTTTTATTATCAATTCTTATTTATATTATCCGGATTTTTTGTTTCAGCATATAAAATTTCTAAAAGTGGTATTCTTATAGAAATATCAAATGCTGATAATAGAGCAAAATACACAGGAATTTCAGGTGCCGGTGATATTATTTCAATGATATTTCCTCTATTGGCAGGAGCGCTTATTTCTGTTTTTGGTTTCCACATTATATTTATTGTTGTTTCTTTAATTGTATTTTCAGGATTTTTTATTGCCAGGAAACTGGACTGTACTTCTTCGATAAGCCAGAAAAATTAAAGCGCATATAACTAAAAGTTTACAGCGATAATATTCTTTACAATAAATGTTAAAAAATGTTAAACTAAGACCTTTAGTTTGAAAACTAAAACTTTTAGTTTATGTTTGTTGCATGAAAGAATTAACCAAAGCAGAAGAACAGGTAATGGAGTATCTATGGAAGCTTGAAAAGGCTTTTGTAAAAGATATTTTAGATCAGTTCCCGGAACCACGGCCGGCTTATAATACTGTTTCAACTATTGTAAGAATTTTAGAAAAGAAGGGAATGGTTTCTTATGAAGCCTATGGCAAGACTCATCAGTATTATCCTATAGTTTCTCCTGCTGAGTATAGAAAAGGTAGATTTAAGGATGTTTTAAGCAAGAATTTTAACAATTCGTATAAAAAGTTTGCTTCATTCTTTGCTCGTGAAGAAGATGTTTCTATACAGGACCTTGAAGAAATGAAAAAAATTGTTGAAGAAGAAATACAAAAACGAAAAAATAACAAATGATAGATCTAAGTTTATTTAATATACTGGAATCTGCAATTATACTTGCAATATTCTGTTTGTTTTATAAAGTATTTCTTAATAAAGAAACCTTTTTTAAACTAAACAGGTTGTATTTGCTTAGTTCGTTATTATTTGCTTTAATCATTCCTTTTTTATATGTAAATATAGGAGGTTTTGCAAATCAGGTTTCTTCGGGAAACGATATTATGAATAAAATTTCAGGTATAAAACAGGGATATAACGAAATAAATGAAGTAATAATTTATGCTTATTCAGGAAAACTGACATGGTCTGTTATTAAAGATTATTTAAGTATAATTTATATTTTTGGAGTATTAATATCAGGCGTATTTTTTGTTTTTGGATTAGGAAAAATCATTATTATGATTTTTAAAAGTAGTTCGCAAAAATACGATGGATATCGAATAATAGAATCGCCACAAGCCATTGTTCCATTCTCACTTTTTAAGTGGATTATTATAAATCCTGACAAGTATTCATCCGATGACATGAAGCAGATTATTGCTCATGAGCGCATGCATGCATTTCAGTTACATTCTTTTGATCTGATCTTTATTGAGGTACTTGTTATTCTGTTTTGGTTTAATCCTTTCATCTATTGGTACCGAAAATCGATTAGAGAAGTGCATGAATATCTTGCCGATGAGGCTGTCGTGGAAAACGGTTTTGATCGGTTAGATTATCAGCAATTATTATTAAGTCAGGTAACTGACAGTCGGTTAGTCGGGTTAACCAGTAGGTTTAGTTATTCATTATCTAAAAACCGTTTAAAAATGTTAACCATGATGAAATCAAAAAACATATCAAAAACCAAAATTATTTTGGCAATACCTTTTGCATTAGCCTTTATTTTCTTCTTTACAAATTCAACTGAATTTGCAAAAGCAACAAACAATAATAGTTTAGAAAAAGAAATTGTTGCATTTGAAGATACCTCGAAAGTTGAAACTGAGGTAGAATTGGAAGGTGAGATACTTTTTGTGGCTGAAGTAATGCCTAAGTTTCAAGGAAAGGGAGCAGATGAATTCCGACTCTTTATAAGAGAGAACCTTAAATACCCTGAAGAAGCACAAAAACAGGAAATTGATGGAAGAGTTTTTGTATCATTTGTTATTGATAAAAATGGAAATGTTAGAAATGTTAAAATTGAAAGAGGGGTTCATTCAGCTCTTGATGAAGAAGCCATTCGAGTTGTAAAACTATCTCCTAAGTGGGAGCCCGGGAGAAAGGACGGGAAATTTGTAAATGTTCAATACACCTTCCCTATAGTTTTTAAATTAAAATAAGGTTTAATCATAAAAGGTCTGAAATCACTCAGACCTTAAATTTTATACAAATTTTTATGAAAAGAGTAATTAAGTTTTGTTTGATTATTGTATTTTTCACATCCTGTAATTCACAACAAATTAAGGATAATAATCAACTAAAAAGTAAAATCCCACAAGGAAGCTGTTTAATATCTTATAGAGGGCATATTTACATCGAAGGAGTTGTTGATAGTGTAAAAGGATCTTTTGTTTTTGATACAGGAGCCAATAATTTTTATTTAGACACTTTGTTTTATCAGCAAAATAATTTCAGATATAAGAATTTAATAAATGCCAAAATACCAGGTGCAGGAACAAGTGTGCAGGATATTAAAGTAATATTGGATAGTGTTAATTTTCAGTTTAGTGATCATTATTACAAAACGCCAATAGTTCCTATTCTTAGTTTAAAACCAATACTTGGAGATTATGCTGATGGCATTTTAGGATTAGATTATTTTTTAGGAAAAGTTCTACAAATAGATTATAAACATGAATATATTAAAGTTTATGATAATATTGATTCCGCAGATATATGTGAATATTCAAAAATTCAATACGAAAATATTGACAACAGGCTTTACATACCTCTCAAAATTCAAATAAATGATTCGTTAAAGATAGAAGGTAAGTTTCAACTGGATTTTGGTTCAGGAGGAAGTATTTCATTAACAAGTACTTCTGCTAACAGTTATAATTTACATAATGTCATTAATACAAAAATACGATATTGGACAAAATACGGAGGCATTGGAGGTGAATCGTCCAGCTATGTGTTTAAAGCAAAGTTGGCATCTATAGGGGATTATCATATAGATGATATTGTAATGAGTTATAGTTTGGATACTGCCGGTGCTATGTCGTCAGAAAAACATTTAGGCTTAATAGGAAATAAAATACTAGAAAAGTTTGATGTTTTAATTGATTTTAAAACGAATGTTTTATATTTAAAACCTAATACTTATTTCGAAAAGCCTTTTGAATTTTCACGATTGGGTTTTTCTTTTGTTGATAGAAATGAAACCTATGGAGCATGGATAGTAACAGGGTTTTATGATGGATCTCCTGCCGAAACAAGTGGACTAAAAATTGATGACAGGATAAGCCATATTAATAATGAACCAATTACTGAAATAAGTTATGATCAGCAAAAAGAACTATTCAAAGAATTACATGATATAAGGTTGACCGTAAAACGGGATGAAAAAACCCTGAACTTTACTTTTAAACTTCAAGAAGTTATCAAGGATATAATCTAGCAAGGTTTTATATAAAATACAACACATAAGATCCTAATATGAAAAGAATACTATTACTATCATATTGTATTGTCCTGTTTTTTAAAACATTTTCACAAGAACAAAATTCAATTCAGAATCTTGAATTACTGGTTTTAAAAACTAAGTATGATTCAGCAATAATTATGGCTAATCATATTATGGAAACTGATTCGTCGAACTGGTTAGTTTATTATTATTCAGGCAAATCATATCAGGCAAAATATAAACATTTCAATGCCTTAAAAGTATTTGAAAAAGCGATTGAGCTCGATTCTGCAAATGCGGTAATTGAAAATGCATTAGCTCACATATATGATTTTATTGGAAAAAATGAAAGTGCAATTCAGATTTATTATAACCAATACCTTAGAGATACAACTAAAATAGAACCCATAGTTAATCTTGCGAATATATTCCGGAAATCACGGGAGTATGGTTCCTCTATTCATTATTATCAAAAAGCATCTGCTATAGACCCTGAGAATTTCTATTACTACAAGCAACAAGCTTACTGTACTAATAAAATTAATTTGCCAGGACCTGCAATTTATGTATATGAGATTGCAATAATGCTTAATCCTTTCGATTTGGGAATGTATTATCAGTTAGCAAACTTACAGAATTCAGAAAGGTTTTTTAAAGATGCTATAAATACATGTAATAATGGCTTAGAAAACTATCCCAACGATAATCAGTTAATGAAAGTTAAGGCTTATGCTCAATACCTTAAAAAGGATTTCGATTCATCTATTGTTGGATTTAACAGATTGTTAGAGTTAGGCGACACATCGTATTTTAATTTGAAATATCTCGGATTTTCTTATTTTGAGAAGAAACAGTTTGTAAATGCAATTCCATATTTACAGAAAGCAAGAGAACTTGACGACACTGATGCCGAGCTTTGTTTTTTTCTGGGTAGTGCATTTGGTCGATCGAATTCAGGTAAGGAGGGAGTTTTATATCTTCAAAAATCGTTAGGTCTTATATCTCCGTCACCGGTTGAGCTTTCAAATATTTATTCCGAAATGGCATATATTTTCAGGAATCAGGGAAAATATGAATTAGCACTTGATAATTTAAAACTGGCTTATAAGAGTAATGCAAGTCCAATATTGTCTTTTAAAATGGCTCAGTTATATGATTATTACCTGGACAATAAAAAACTGGCAATAGATTATTACGATGCTTATTTAACAATGGCCAATACGCCTGATAGTTTGCGTGGCGGGAATTTGATTGATTCTTTTATTGCCGATCCAAGAGTTATTGAAAATGCAAAAGGGCGAATTAAAATATTAAATGAAGAATTGTTCTTTGAAGTAGCCAAAGAGTAAATCAAGATATTTTGTGAAAAAAATAATATCCAATTTTGTACTGCTTTTTATGTTTTGTCCAATTTTTGGACAAAACAACATAAATCCTTATAAAGTTTTAACAGGACATAAGCATAAGATTAATTATTTGCGTTTTAGCAAGGATGGCAGATATTTAGCAAGCGGTGGATGGGATAATTTTGTACTAGTTTGGGATATGAAGACTTTTACAAAGATCCATGTTTTAAAAGGGCATACTGATTGGATTAGAGAAATAGAATTTAGTCCTGATAATAAACATATTGTTAGTGGATCGCATGATGGAAGTTTCAAAATATGGGACCTTAATTCAGGAAAGATGGAGTATGATGTAGAGCCATCACCAGGAGAATTTATAAAGAAAGGACCGTATCCTGAGTTTGATAGAAAAGCGAAAAATGCTATTTCGGCTTTAGCTTATAGCTCTGATGGAAGGTATTTAGCAGTAGGTTCTACCGATGAATTAATTAGAATTTGGGATTTAAAATCATTTGAATTAATTCAAAAGCTTGACGGGCATAATACGAGTAT
Organism: Bacteroidales bacterium; assembly: GCA_019038645.1. Lineage (GTDB taxonomy): Bacteria > Bacteroidota > Bacteroidia > Bacteroidales > UBA12077 > UBA12077. Next base: position 8,211 of record JAHOYT010000069.1, on the reverse strand, counting down.
ATTTTATATAGCTTTTAGTGCCAGGGATGATATAATGATAAGTGGAGCTATATATGAAAGCTTAATAGTTTGGGATACTAAAACATATAAGCCATTAAGAAAAATGAGTGAAAAAGGAGGATATAATGGCTCTTTTCAATTGTTTAATGATGAAAAATATTTGTTAAATACAGGGAATGATACAATTAATATATGGGAAATTTCTACCAATAATTTAATTCGATCAATACCTGCCCAGGATATGCTCCAAAGTGTTCAGCTAACGCCCGATGAAAAATATATGGTTACTTGTGGCGAAGATTATACATTAAAGTTGTGGGACTTTAAAACCGGGCAGGAACTATGGACATATTTAAATCCAAAACCTGAATTGGCAGATTGTAAAATTAGTCCTGATGGAAAATTATTGGCTCTGGCTACTCCTGAAGGCAAAGTATTAATATGGAAGATTGAAGACTTGATTAAATAATAGATGTAAAAAAGAATAGGGTTGATTCCTTATTGTTATCGGAATCAACCCTGTCCTCAATATTAAATATTGATTATTCTTTATCTTTTTTAGGTTTATCCTTTGATTCAGCTTTTTTTGGTGCTGATTTTGCTTTTGTTTCCGTTTTAGGTTTTTCTGTTGCCTTTGGTTTTGGTTCCGCTTTTGGCTTTGTTTCCACTTTAGGTTTTGGCTTCGGAGCAACCTTTGGTTTTGGAGTTATTTTTTTCACTTCTGCAATTGTTGTTTTTTTCTTTTTTTGTCTTCTTTTTCCGTAACTGCCAATTGTTATTTTACCTCTTCTGGTTTTTTTATCGCCTTTACCCATAATAGTATAATTTAAAATTTGTATTTGCTTTATTCCCAAATATAAAAATATTAGGAGTAACAATGAAACCTTAATGCATTTTATATTCACAAATTAATAAGTAAACAAAAAAGCCGGCTCGTTGAGCCGGCTTTTTTTAATATATTAAGTTTTTTAAGAAAAGAATCCTGTAGCAACAGTTAATCCAGCCATAACAACTGAAACCATTGTCATAAGCTTAATAAGTATATTTAATGACGGACCTGATGTATCTTTGAAAGGATCACCAACTGTATCACCAACAACACCTGCTTTATGAGTTTCACTACCTTTTCCACCTAAATTACCTTTTTCGATGTATTTTTTAGCATTATCCCATGCACCACCAGAGTTATTTAACATACTTGCTAAAGTAAATCCTGTTACAAGTCCACCTGCTAATAATCCCACAACACCAGCTACACCTAAAACAACTCCAACAATTATTGGAACAGCTATAGCGAATATTGAAGGAACTAACATTTCTTTTTGTGCTCCACGAGTCGAAATTTCAACACATCTTGCATAATCAGGCTTACCTGTTCCGTCCATAATTCCAACGATAGTTTTAAACTGATGACGTACTTCTTCAACCATTGCTCCGGCAGCACGGCCAACAGCTTTCATGGTCATAGCACTAAATACAAATGCCATCATAGAACCTAAAAATAAACCTCCTAATAACATAGGATTGAATATTGAAAGATCATAAGCATAAATGAAATCTTGTATTGTTGCACCAGCTAATTCAACAGCTCTTTGACCTTCTTCAACAACAGGCATATTATCATTGTAAAATAATGTATCACCTATTTGTTTGAAACCCTCGACACTTGAGTTTGCTAATTTACCTAGCCATAATCTAACTTCTTCCATATATGCGGCTAATAATGCCATGGCAGTTAAAGCAGCAGAACCAATTGCAAATCCTTTACCAGTTGCAGCAGTTGTATTACCTAACATATCTAAAGCATCAGTACGTTCTCTTACTTCTTTTGGAAGTTTAGCCATTTCTGCATTTCCACCCGCATTGTCAGCAATAGGACCGAATGCATCAGTTGCTAATGTAATACCCAAAGTTGATAGCATACCAACAGCTGCAAATCCAATACCGTATACACCCAATGCAAAGTTTTCAAATCCACCAGCAAATCCATATGCTCCAATAATAGCTAATACAATTGTTAAGACTGGGATCCAGGTAGAATACATACCAACAGCAATACCTTCAATAATTGTAGTGGCAGGACCTTGTTGTCCTTGTTTTGCAATACCTTTTGTAGGTTTATACTCATCAGAAGTAAAATATTCAGTTCCTTGTCCGATTATAACACCTGCAGTTAAACCAACCACAACAGCACCAAATATTCCCCAGCTAATCCAGCCAATATTTGCCAAAATAGCTACAGCAATTAGTATGAAAACAGAACTACCTCCTGTTCCAAATAATAATGCATTTAATAATGTTTTTTGTGTAGCCGATTCTTTTGTACGAACCATGAAAATACCCAAAATAGAAAGTAGAATACCAATTGCGGCTACGATCATTGGTGCAGTAATTGCTTTTACAGGATCTACTCCGGCAACTAAAGGAAGGGCTGCTCCTAATGCAGCAGTAGCAAGAATAGAACCAGCATATGATTCATATAAGTCAGCTCCCATACCAGCAACATCACCTACGTTATCACCTACGTTATCGGCAATAGTTGCAGGGTTACGAGGATCATCTTCAGGAATTCCTGCTTCAACTTTACCTACTAAGTCAGCTCCAACATCTGCAGCTTTAGTAAAGATACCACCACCAACACGGGCAAATAATGCCTGAGTAGATGCACCCATTCCGAATGTTAACATTGTAGCAGTAATTTCAATCAATTTTTCGTGATCTGTTGTTCCTGCATGAACAAATGTTAAACCAAGAGCATGCAATCCATCTTGCATATGTTCAGCAGTGTAAACTAATTTATTTAAAATCACCCACCAAAGGCTGATATCTAATAATCCAAAACCTACAACCACAAGACCCATCACGGCACCACTGCGGAAAGCAATTTTTAATCCTTTATTTAATGATTGAGATGCTCCATGTGCAGTTCTTGCAGAAGCATATGTTGCAGTACGCATGCCCAGGTAACCACAAAGTCCGGAGAAAAAACCACCGGTTAAGAATGCTACAGGCACAAATGGATTTTGTATTCCAAAATAAGCCAGCATTAAAAGAATAAAGAATAATACCATAAATACTATTCCTACTACTTTGTACTGTCTGTTTAAATAAGCCAATGCACCATCGCGTACGTGTTGTGCAATTTCTTTCATTTTTTCTGTTCCCTCAGAGTTCTTCATCATATCCTTGAAAAAGAACCAGGCAAAAACTAATGCAATAGTTGATGCAACAGGAATTAACCAAAAAATCGTGTCCATTTTTAATTCAATTTTAATTAGTAATTATTTTCTTATGTGTATAATAAATTTTATTTCCAGTTTTGTTTAGTTTTTATATCTCTACAATTGAGTATGTTATTTATCATTAATTTTAAAAAGTTCAAAAATAGTTATAAAATTCTGTTGTACAACATATTTTTGAAATAAATGTTCTCTTTCTTAACTTTTTTGAAATAGTTATTGAAATGTTTACTAATTTCGTTAATTGGTGGAAAAGTTTTTTATCAATAATGTAACTAATCTACTTCCTGTCTCAATACATCCTGTTCAAGTACTTCTCTTTAGATTTCTTTAATATAATTTCGGGAATTTCTAAAAATGAATTAGTTTTATAAGTTGATTACAAAACCTACATTATGAAATTTCGAATCCTGGTATCCATCTTAACTTTATGGTTTTTAAGCACAACAGTATCTGCTTCTAATAATAATATTTTTATTGAGAACGGAATTATTGATCTGGAACCTGTAAATATTTACGAGTCAAAAAGCATAAAGCTTCAGGGTGAATGGGAATTTTTCTGGAATAAGCTGTTAGAGCCACAAGATTTCAAAAATTTAAAATCAGGAATTAATCCGGATTATGTAAAAGTTCCCAAATCATGGACAAGCTATCAGATTGATAGTGTTAAAATTCCAAATGAAGGTTTTGCAACTTACAGGTTAATTATTAATAAAAAGGCGGATTCAACAGCAACAATTTATGGCCTAAAAATATCTTCTGTTTTTTCGAATTATATATTATGGATAAATGGAAACCTGATTACGGAGGTAGGAAAAGTCGGAACAAATGATGATCTTTCTGTTCCACAATTTAAATATCAGGATATTCCATTTATTTTAGATCCTGAGAAAGAGAATACTGAAAAGATAGAAGTTATTATTCAGGTATCTAATTTTTCGCATCAACGTGCGGGTCTGCAAAAACCGATATTCTTTGGTACATACGAAAAGTTGAGGTCAGAATCCAGATTCATGGACATTCTCAATCTGATTATTATTGGAATAATTCTGGTAATTGGTATTAATCACCTTAATATGTATTTGTTCCGCAGAAAAGATGTGTCGAACTTATACTTTAGTATAGTTAGTATTGTAATGATACTTCGTAACATCACAACAGGAGATAGAATTATAACTTATTTTATTCCAAACATTAATTGGGAATTATTGGTTAAACTTGACAATTTTTCAGGATTTGGAACAATCCCTTTGTTTGCACTTTTTATTTATAGTCTTTTTAAAGTTGATTTTCCTAAAGCAATAAAGAATATTATTATCATAATCGGAGTCATTGTTACTCTTCTTGTGTTTGCAACGCCTGCAAATTTCTATGGAAAATACAGGATGTTTTTCGAAATCTACATTTTAATTTTTGGTCTTTACCTTACTTTTGGTGTACTCCTTAAATCGGCAATCAGAAGAAGACCAACAGCCTTTTTTGCCTTTTTAGGAATGTTTATCCTTTACGCAACGGCAATTAACGATGTGTTAAGCAGTATGGGGTTAATTCAAAGTACATACGTTGCTCCGTACGGATTGGTAGCATTTATGTTTATACAGTCAATTACAATTACTGTAAAATCTGCAAAAGCGATTAATGAAAATGAAAATTTAAGCGATGAACTGACACTTGAAAAAGAAAATCTGGAATTAAATATTACTGAACGCACAAAAGAACTGCAATTACAACACGATCAGCTAATCAAGCATCAGGATAAGGAAAAAGAGCAGAGTTGGGTAAACAATGGAATGACTTTGATAAACGATATACTGGCCGATAATAAAAACGATTTTAAAGCTTTAAGTTCAAAAGTACTGTCGCAACTAATTAAATATGTCAGAGCTACATTCGGGGTTTTATATATGCTGGATAATGATGACGGGGAAGATCCTGCTCTGGAGTTAGTGGCTGATTATGGATGTAGCAATGAAGTAAGAAAAGACAAGGCAAAAATTCATATAACAACGGGTATTTTGGGTGTTGTTTACTCCGAAAACAAATTAAAAATTGTTAATGATGTACCTGAAAATTATATTAAAATTGAATCGGGTCTTGGAGAATCGCAACCAGAAGCACTACTGGTTATTCCGTTGAGTATTGATGAAAAGGTTTTTGGAATAATTGAGATTGCAAGCTTTAACAAATTTACTGATCTTGAGGTAGAATTTATTAAAAGGATTGCACTGAACATTGCAAATAATCTGAATAATATAAGAATGAATGAAAATAGCGCTGTGTTAATTAAAAAGTTCAGGGAGCAAACTCTGTTAATGCAGGAAAAGGAAGAAGAGATGCGCCAAAACCTTGAAGAAATGGAAGCAATTCGTGAACAATACGAAGAGCTAAGAAAGAAAAATAATAAATAATCTTTGATGGATTATAAAGCATAAAAAAACCACTACATTTTCTTGTAGTGGTTTTTTGTATTTTATATTTAAACTAATTAACCGGTAAGCTATAGATTAACCTCAAGTGAATAAAAGGGCTACCTTCAAACTCGTTGTTTGCTCTTGTTCGGTCATCACCAATATTAACCAAAGGCAGACCAAGATCAATTTTATCATTTTCGGCAAAAAGCCCATAATCGCGTGATAAAGAATATCCTGCACGCCCTTCAAAAAATACATTATCAAACAAATGAATATTGGTAAACAATGAAAGATCGATACTTCGACGATCAACATAGTAATTTTCAAATCCTTGTTCGTTAATTCGGTATGTAGTAGTTAAACCAATAAAATGCAACCCGGCAGAGATTTTTTCTGAAGGTTCCATATAGATTTTTGCGTAAACAGGAAGCAATCCTTTTACTTTTAACTTATGGGTCATATTCCAGTCCAGGTAAACAACCGGAACTATGTAAGTGCCAAAAAACTCCTGATTGTAAAGAACTCCTATTCTCCATGTTAAATCATCATTCTTTATTTTCTCGTACATCAGTATTCCGCCAAGCTGTAACGATTTAGAAAAGGAAGCATTAAAATCACTCATAATACGCGGAGCAAATAGTATTTGTAATGATTGTTTAGAATTAAACCTGTGAATATAACCTGTTCGCAGGATTATCCCATGTAAATTAAACGCTTCAACAGGTGTTGGATCAGAAGTAAAATATTCGTTGTTCATTGAAAAATACTGATAATCAACACTTGTATACCAAACAGATGAATCTTTAAATACAATCGGCACTTTCAGATTGGACATTACCGCTGTTTCGTAATTGGTATCATCATTAATCGCTGTGGTTTGCATAAAATTATAATTCCCTGCAACATAAAAAATATCAAAACGATCTTGTGCAAATACAGCTGTAATTGCGCATGCTAAAATTAAAGTACTTAGTAATCTTTTCATTTTATAGAGCTTAAATGTTAGTTTATTATAAAAAACAATGATTTTAAAGATAGTGATTTTTTTGAATTTGCAAATTTCGTATTAAGATAAAAGGATTAAGGAGTTGTTATCCTGAGTAATGTCATTCTGAGCTTGTCGAAGAATCTCGAAGGATGAACAACTAATTGACAATATGAAACAGATGTCATTCCGGCCGTAGAGCCGGAACCGAACGTAGTGAGCTCAGCGAAGCTAATCTCTTTTTCTGTAAAAAGGATTTTACAATAAAGGCACACGCGAAAACTCAGCTGGCGTGAATTTGTAATCCACGCCGGATTAAATTTTACAAAAAAGGGGTTCTCTTCGATCCGTATTCCTTATCAAAAGTTTCTTTATCAGAATAGTCTATAAATTCTTTATGATGTTCGGGAGGAATATAGTTTTTGTCTTCTTTGTGTTTAACAGAACAAAAGTATTTTTCTGTTTCGGCAAGAATTTTTACCCAGTAATGAAATACTCCATTTGAATAACCGCAATAAATGCAATTAATTTTTTGACCAGGTTTCAAATACGATAATTTATGCCGGTCAATTTTAACGTAGTTTCTTCTTTTTACATAAGGAATTCTATAAAAAGGGAATGAAAAGCGATGATAAATCTCTATATATAAATCTAAAATCGCAATTGGAATAATAGCTCCAAATATTAAAGGAGCAGTAAGAAAATGTCTGAATGCCCGATGTTTTATAGTTATGTATTTCATGGTATTTATTTTAGCTTGTATCAGTAATCCTAAAAATCACACTTCGACAGGCTCAGCGTGACATCAATTTGTCTTTTTGCAAATATTTTAATCTCTGTACTCGATACTAAAAACTATGTACTCATTTCTAATTTCCCCAACCACTTCTGTCCAGACTACGGTATTGTATTGCCTCAGCTAAATGGTACGATTCTACTTTTTCTTTGCCTTCCAAATCGGCAATGGTGCGCGAAACTTTTAAAATCCGATCATATGCTCTGGCCGATAAGCCTAGTTTCTCCATTGCTTTTTTGAGCAATGTTTTTCCTGCTGAATCAATTTCACAATGTTCCCGAATTAATTTCGAAGACATTTGTGCGTTGCAATAAATCTGATCTTTATTTTTAAAACGTTCTGTTTGTTTTTCACGTGCTGTAATAACACGATTCCTTATATTAGCACTGCTTTCTGCTGGTTTAACTTCAGAAAGTTCGTCGTATGAAACAGGCACTACTTCAATATGAATATCAATTCGGTCTAATAATGGTCCCGAAATTTTATTCAGATATCGCTGAATATTTCCCGGTGCACAAACACAGTCTTTTTCGGGATGATTATAATATCCACAAGGACAAGGATTCATTGAAGAAATAAGCATAAAACTTGCTGGGTATTCAACTGTGAATTTTGCACGGCTAATAGTTATTATTCGGTCTTCAAGAGGTTGCCGCATTACTTCAAGAACCGATCGTTGGAATTCAGGCAATTCATCGAGAAACAGCACACCATTATGTGCTAAGGAAATTTCTCCGGGCTGCGGAAATCCACCTCCGCCAACCAGTGCAACATCGGAAA